>NZ_JBHVFQ010000023.1:0-67877 GCF_042801555.1 Isoptericola sp. NPDC057559 | reverse complement strand
GGTCTACGCCGCCGCGCTGCCCGTCGCGGACCGGCTCGTCGTCACGGAGGTCGACCTCGCCGTCGAGGGCGACGCGTACGCGCCCGCCGTCGACGGCGCGGTCTGGGAGGTCGTCGACGACGGCGCCTGGGCCACGTCGTCCGGCCCGGGCACCCTGCGCCACCGCGTGCGCACCTACGCCGCGCGCTGACCTCCCCGAGGTAGCCGGGCTCCACGCGAGGTCGTGCGCACAGCACCCTGGCGCGGACCGCCGCGGCGCGGTCCGCGCCTCGCGGCCTGTCGACCACCTCGCGGAGTCGTCGACGACCGCCAGGGATCCGCGCTGCCTCGCGGCACCCGACCACCTCGGTGACGCGGGCCCAGCGGGCTGAGCTTCACGATCTCGACACCGATTGTTGGAAGGCGCTTGCCGATTCCGGCAACCGTCCGGTAGCGTCCGAGAAACCGGTTACCGGCGCGTCTTCACCAGGGAGCGCGACCAGCTCGACGACGAGCAGAGGGGCACACCCATGGTGGTTGTGACGTACGACGAGGGGCCGGCGCGATGAGCGCCGTCACCGCCGCGCAGACGGCCGTGCCGGAGGCGGCACCGGCACCCGGCCCCGCGCCGGCGGGCCCGCGCCGCAAGCGCGCGTCGGCGCTGTGGAAGCACAAGGCGCTCTACCTCATGGCCGTGCCGGGGATCCTGTACTTCCTGGTGTTCAAGTACGCGCCCATGGGCGGGCTCGTCATCGCCTTCCAGGACTACATGCCGTTCCTCGGGATCGGCGGCAGCCCGTGGGTCGGGTTCGAGCACTTCGTGCGGTTCTTCACCGAGGACACGTTCCTGGTGCTGCTGCGCAACACCGTGGTGGTCTCGCTCCTGCTGCTGGTGTTCGCGTTCCCGGTGCCGATCATCCTGGCGCTGCTGCTGAACGAGGTGCGCACCAAGGTCTTCCAGCGCAGCGTCCAGACGGTCATCTACCTGCCGCACTTCATGTCGTGGGTCATCGTCGCGTCGATCTTCTACGTGCTGCTCTCGACGGACGGCGGCGCGGTCAACAACCTCATCGTCGAGTGGGGCGGCCAGCCCGTCCCGTTCCTCACCGACCCGGACTGGCTGCGGCCGCTGTACGTGGGCCAGGAGATCTGGAAGGGCGCCGGCTGGGGCACCATCGTCTACCTCGCCGCCATGACGGCGGTCGACACCCAGCTCTACGAGGCGGCCGAGCTCGACGGCGCGGGCCGCATGCGCCAGACCTGGCACATCACGCTCCCCGCGATCCGCCCCACCATCATCGTGATGTTCATCCTCGCCATCGGCGACTTCCTGGAGCTCGGCTTCGAGCACATGTTCCTGGTGATGAACTCCCTGAACCGCTCGGTCGGCGAGATCTTCGACACGTACGTGTACACGACCGGCATCCAGAACGGTCAGCTCAGCTACGCGGCCGCCGTCGGGCTCTTCAAGGGGCTGGTCGGCCTGGTCCTCGTCGTCATGGCGAACCGCCTCGCGAAGCGCTTCGGCGAAGAGGGCGTCTACTGATGTTCTCCTTCGAGGGCTTCGTCCGGATCAACACGTTCCTCACGGGCGCGTACCGGCTCGCCTACCTCAACCTGCTCTGGGTCGTGACGACCGTCCTCGGGCTCGGGCTGCTCGGCGCCGGCCCCGCGTCGTACGCGCTCGCGCGGTACGTCGACGGCTGGTTCCGGCGCGGCGAGACGCCGCCCGTGACGCGCGCGTTCGTCGCCGGCGTCCGGGAGCAGCCGTGGCGGTCGATGGTCGTCAGCTGGATCCTCGCCGGCGCGGGCGCCGTCATCGTCACCAACGTGTTCCGCGCCCCGAGCTGGACCCTCCAGGCGCTGAACGTCGTCGCGCTGGTCGTGCTCGCCGTCGCCGCCGCATACGTCTATCCGCTGATGGTCGCGACCGGTGCCGCGACCGTCGGCCGCCAGCTCGCCGGCGCCCTGCTGATCGGCTTCGGCTCGCTGCACTGGACCATCCTCGGCGCCACCGCCGTGGGCCTGACCGGGTGGCTGCTGTGGCAGTTCGCGTCGCCCCTGCTGGTGCTGTTCGGGGTGGGGATCCCGGCCTGCGCCGTCGGCGTCGTCACCCGCATCGTCTTCCGACCCCTGGCGCAGGACCCGGACCAGCCGGCCGCGCCCGACCGCAGTTCCATCCACGCGCCTGCGACGGAGCAGGTGGCATGACACGAAGGAGTCAGACCATGAGGAGAGGCATGCTCGTGCGGGGCGCGGCGGCGACGGCCGTCGCCGCGCTCGCCCTGGCCGCCTGCGGCAACAACGGGTCCGGGGACACGGCGGAGGCCGACGACGGCCCCCTCACCTGGATGGCGATGCTCCACACGCCGACCACGCCGGAGAAGGACGGCGTCATCGAGTCGGCGCTGGAGGAGCACACCGGCCAGAAGTTCGACGTGCAGTGGGTGCCGGACGCCTCCAAGGAGGAGAAGATCAACTCGGCGCTGGCCTCGGGCAAGCTCGCCGACATCGTCTCCCTCACGATGACGGACAGCACCCAGGTGCGGCAGGCGCTCGGCTCCGGCCAGTTCTGGGACGTCGACCAGTACCTCGCCGACTACCCGAACCTGTCCCAGATCGACCCCGACACGCTCGCGGCCGCGAAGCTCGACGGCAAGCTCTACGGCGTGCCGTTCCAGAAGATCAAGGCGCGCTACGGCGTCCTCGTGCGCCAGGACTGGCTGGACAACCTCGGGCTCGAGGTGCCGCACACCATCGAGGACCTCACCAAGGTCGCCGAGGCGTTCACCCACGACGACCCGGACGGCAACGGCAAGAAGGACACCACCGGCTTCATCGACCGCGAGGAGAGCTTCCTCGTCGGGTTCCGGTCGCTGTCCGGGTACTTCGGCGCCGGCGACAAGTTCGAGGTCACCGACGACGGCCAGGTCGTGCCCGCGTTCACCACCGACGCCTTCAAGCAGGCGATGGAGTGGTACCGCGGCGTCTACGAGGAGGGCGCGGTCAACCAGGAGTTCGTCACCGTCCAGAAGTCGAACCAGCAGGACGCCATCGCACAGGGCAAGGGCGGCATCGTCGTCACCGGCCTGTTCGAGGCGAAGAACTACCAGGCGCTCGCGGAGAGCGCGGACCCGAAGACGCCCATGAAGTGGGCGCTGATCAACGACATGCGCACGGCCGACGTCGAGCACCGCATCCTCACGGACACGGGCGGCGGCATGGGCGGCTGGCTCGCCTTCCCGAAGAAGGAGGTGACGTCGGAGGCCGAGCTGAAGAAGGTGCTGACCTTCGTCGACAAGCTGATGGACGAGGACGCGTTCGCGCTCATGACCAACGGCGTCGAGGGCACGCACTACGCGACCGAGGGCGACGGCGTCGTGTCGATCACGGACGAGACCGCCTGGGAGCAGGAGGTGCAGCCGTACTCCTCCTCGCGTCCTTCGGAGAAGGTCGTGACGTACAAGTCCACCTCGCCGTACGTGGACGAGGCGAACGAGCTGATGGCCGCCAACGAGGACGCCGTCGTCATCAACCCGGCGCAGTCGCTGTCCTCGGACACCTTCGACCGGCAGTGGTCGACCATCGAGCAGCAGGTGAACGACGCGTACAACCAGTACATCACCGGCCAGATCGAGATGTCCGACTACGACGGGGTGATCGACGGCCTCCGCGGCCAGGGCCTCGACCAGATCATCGAGGAGTACTCGGCGGCGTACGCCGAGGTCAACGGCTGACCCCACCCCCGATGCGGTGAGCGGGCTCCGGCCGTGCCGGACCCCGACAGGGGCCGGAGCCCGCTCACCACGCTCGCGCACCACCGAGAGGCGACACGTGCACACCCTCGACGAGACCCTGGCCACGACCACCCTCCAGGCCGCGATCGACGACGCCGCGGCGGCGGGCGGCGGCACCGTGCTGGTGCCCGCCGGGACGCACCGGACGGGCGCGCTGCGCCTGCGCTCGCACGTGGAGCTGCGCCTCGAGGCGGGCGCCGTGCTGCAGTTCGTGCCCGACCCGGCGCTGTACCCGCCGGTCGAGGCGCGCTGGGAGGGCGCCCCGGCCACGATCCACTCCCCGTGTCTCTACGCGGCCGGCGAGACGGACGTCGCGATCACCGGGTTCGGCACCATCGACGGCGGCGGCGGCCCGTGGTGGGACACGTTCCGCCACGACCGGGAGGCGCTCGCCCACCCCCGACCGACGCTGGTGGGGCTGCACGACTGCGAGCGCGTCACCCTGCGCGACGTGCGCCTGACCAACTCCCCGAGCTGGACGGTGCACCCGCTGCGGTGCGACGGGGTGACGATCTCCAACGTCGTCGTCGTCAACCCGCCGGACTCGCCCAACACCGACGGCATCGACCCCGAGTCGAGCCGCAACGTACGGATCAGCGACTGCCACATCGACGTCGGCGACGACTGCGTGGCGATCAAGGCGGGCACCGAGCGCGACCCGGAGCAGGTCGCGTGCGAGAACATCGCCATCACCAACTGCACGATGGTGCACGGCCACGGCGGCGTCGTCATCGGCTCGGAGATGAGCGGCGGCGTGCGCGGGGTGGTCATCAGCAACTGCGTCTTCGAGGGCACCGACCGCGGCATCCGCATCAAGTCCCGGCGCGGGCGCGGCGGCGTGGTCGAGGACGTCCGCGTGACCAACGTGGTCATGCGCGGCGTGATGTGCCCCTTCGTGATCAACCCGTTCTACTTCTGCGGGCCGGACGGCGATGAGCCGCGCGTCGCCGACCGGGCCCCGCACCCGGTGGGCCCGTCGACACCGGTGTTCCGGCGCATCCACCTCGCGCACGTCACCGCGCGCGACGTGCACGCGGCGGCCGGCTACCTCTACGGCCTGCCCGAGCAGCCGCTCGACGACGTCACTCTCGACGACGTCACGATCTCCTACGCCGCCGACGCGGTGCCCGGCGTCCCCGCGATGGCCGACGGCGTGCCCGAGCTGCGGCGCGCCGGCCTGCACCTCGGTTTCGTCGGTGACGCGGACCTGTCGCGGGTGCGGATCGAGGGCTGCGAGGGCCCGGGCGTCGTCGTCGAGGCGAGCCCCGCGCTGCGGCTTCAGGGGGTGCGGGTCGATGGCGAGCCCGTCGGTGCGTGACGCCGCGCGCCGCGCCGCGCCGGACGACGGCGTGCCCGACGCACCCGTGCGCCGTCGGGCCGAGACGTGGCTGGCCGTCGCGGGCATGGTCGGGGCGGCGGTCTTCCTGGGCGGCTTCGCGCTGGTGCTGAACCGCACCGACGAGGAGACGTTCCTCGCCCGCCTGTACCCGGCGATGACGGACGCGGGCGTCGACCTCGCGTCGGCGGACGCCTACGACGCCGCGCGCACGCTGGCCGCATGGTTCGGGCTGACCCTCGTGGTGGTGCTGCTCGTGGCGGCCGCGGGGGTCCACGTCGCCCGCCGCCGCCCGGCCCGCCGCTCCACGGGCTGGTGGTTCCTCGCCGCCGGGCTCGCGTGCCTGCTCGGCAGCCAGTTCGTGCTGTACCCGGTCGCGTTCCTGTTCTTCCTCGCCGCGGGCCTGTTCGCCCTGCGGCGGACCCGCCCGACCGGACCCTTGACCGGCCCCTTGACCGAGACCCTGCCCGACACCGGGAGCACCCCATGAGCAAGACCGTCGCCCCGCCGCGTCCCGACCGCGCCCTGCGCGCCGACCGCACCGGCCGGATGCACAGGCCCACCACGGGCACGCGCGTCTTCCGCGTGGTGAACGTGGTCGTCCTGTCCCTGTTCGCGCTGGTGTGCGTGCTGCCGTTCGTCAACGTGCTCGGCAGCTCGCTGGCCACGCCGGGGGAGCTCGCGACCCGCCCGTTCGTGCTCGTCCCGCGCACGTTCTCGCTCGACGCCTACCGGTACATCCTGTCGACGTCGACGATCTTCCGGGCGATGGGGGTCTCGGTGTTCGTCACCGTGGTGGGCACGTTCGTGAGCCTGCTGCTCACGTCGTTCATGGCGTACGCCCTGTCGAAGCGGTACCTGCGCGGCCGCCGCGTCATCAACTTCCTCGTGGTGTTCACCATGCTGTTCAGCGGCGGCATGATCCCCACGTTCATCGTGGTCAACAGCCTGGGCCTCATCGACTCGCTGTGGTCGCTGATCCTCCCGGTGGCGATCAACGCCTTCAACTTCGTCATCATGCGCAGCTTCTTCCAGGGCATCCCCGACAGCCTGGAGGAGGCCGCGCGCATCGACGGCTGCTCCGACCTGGGGGTGTTCCTGCGGATCGTGCTGCCGCTGTCGCTCGCGTCGATCGCGACGATCGGCCTCTTCTACGCCGTGTACTACTGGAACACGTACCAGAACGCCATCCTCTACATCAACGACTCGACGAAGTGGCCCATCCAGGTGCTGCTGCGCCAGATCGTCATCGTCGCCAGCGGCATGAACGCGGACGAGAGCGCCGTGGACGTCGTGCCGCCCGCGCAGTCGGTCAAGATGGCGGTCATCTTCATCGCCACCCTGCCGATGCTGATCGTCTACCCGTTCGTGCAGCGGTTCTTCGTCAAGGGCGCGCTGATCGGGTCCGTGAAGGGCTGACGCACCGGCGCACCGCGGCCCGGCGGCGTCAGCCGGCGGGGGAGTAGGCCGCGTGGAACGTCCAGCGCGGGTCGAGCGTCTCGCCGAAGCCCTGCGACTGGACGGCGAGCGTGCCGTCGTCGGCCAGGCAGAGGCGGATCCGGAGCGTGGCCAGCTCGTCGCCGTGCGTCCCCGCGCGGACGTCGAGGGCGCCCGCGCCGGACCAGCCGGCCGTCACGACCGCCGGCTCGTCGCCGATGCGGACGGCCGACGGGCCGGCGGTGTCGACCAGGATCGACCACCCGTCGGACGACGCGACCGTCCCCCCGCTCGCCCCCAGGGCCAGGGTGAGCTCCGCCGGCCCGGCACCCGGGGTGCTGCTCGCCCAGCGCCCCGACAGCACGCGCGCGTGCGCCGGGTCGTGGCGCGGCGCCGGCCAGGTGAGCGGGGCGACGCCGGCCGCCGTGGCGTGCGCCCCGGCCGGGACGAGCGCGCGGGCGGGGGCGACGAGGTGGTCGAGCACCAGGTCCAGGAGCTTCTGGTCGCCGGCGCCGGCGGCCTGGGCGTCGGCCGTCACGACCACGCTCACGCCGGTCGCGGGGTCGCCGTGCACGACCTGGCCGCCGAGGCCGAACATCAGCCAGCCGCCCTGCGGCGGCAGCCACAGCTGGTACCCGTAGGCCGCGCGGAACGGCCCGCCCCACGTCTGGGTCGCCGGGTCGGCCTGCGGCGCCGTGGCGGCGGCGAGGTAGTCCGCGGGCAGCAGCCGCGCGCCGTCGTGCACCCCGCCGTCCAGGAGGAGGCGGGCGAGGCGGGAGAGGTCGTCGGGCGTGCAGATCAGCCCGGAGCCCCCGTGGCTGTACCCGTCCGGGCCGCGCAGGAAGCGCAGGGCGGGGCCGATCCCGAGCGGGTCGAGCAGCCGCGGCCGCAGGTACTCCGCCAGCGAGACCCCGGCGACCCGCTCCACGAGGGCGGCCAGCGTGTACGCGGCGCTGGTGTCGTAGGTGAACAGCGTGCCGGGCGGGTGCGTGGGCGGGACCCGGAAGTACGACTCCAGCCAGCCGCCCTCGCGCACCTTGTACGTCGTGGCACGGTGCGGGCCGACCATCGCGAGCATGTGCCGCAGCGTCGTGGCCTCGAGCCACGGGTGGGCCGGGCCGTCGGCGACGAGGTCGGGGAAGTGCCGCACGACGGGGTCGTCGAGGCTCAGCGCCCCCTCGGCGGCGAGCAGCCCGACGGCGAGGCCCGTCACCGTCTTCGACACGGAGTACATCCGCTGCGGCACGTCGTGGCCGAGCGGTGCGCTCGCGGCGGCGAGCAGCCGCTCGCCGCCCGCCCGGACGTCGACGGTGTGCACCGCGACGTCCAGCTCGCGGGCCCGCGCGACGACGGTCGCGAGGCCCGCGGCGAGGGCGGGGTCGGCGGGCGGCGCCACGGGGCTCAGACCAGGTCGCGCACGGCGGCGTACTGCGCGCGCACCTCGGGCCGGGGGTCGGCGGCGAGCGTCGTGGCGACCGTCGTCGACCACGCGGGCGCCGCCGCGTCCGGGGTGCCCGCGGCGGCGAGCACCCATGCGGCCTGGCGTGCGGCGCCGTCGGCCACGTACTCGCCGGGCTCGGGGACGCCGATCGCGAGGCCGAAGACCTGCGTGGCCACCTGCTGCACGGCGGGCGACTGCGCCGCACCGCCGATGAGCATGACGCGCTCGATCGGCACGCCCTGGGCGCGGAGCGCGTCGAGGCCGTCGGCGAGGCCGCAGAGCATGCCCTCGACGTACGCGCGGGCGAGGTGCTCGCGGGTCGACGTCGCGAGGCGGACGCCGTGCAGCGTGCCGGTCGCGTCGGGGCGGTTGGGCGTGCGCTCGCCCTCGAGGTAGGGGACCAGGACGAGGCCGTCCGCCCCGGCGGGGGCGGCCAGCGCGAGGTCGGCGAGCTCGTGGACGTCGGCGTCGAGCACGGACCGCGCCGCGTCGAGCACGCGGGCGGCGTTGAGCGTCACGGCAAGCATGAGCGCGTTCCCCGTGGCGTCGGCGAAGCCGTTGATGGCGCCGGTGCCGTCTGCGGTGCGCCGCGGCGCCACCGCGGACACCACTCCCGACGTGCCGATCGAGATCGCGATGTCGCCCGGGGTCATGCCGAGGGCGAGCGCGGCGGCGGCGTTGTCGCCGGCGCCGGGGCCGAGGAGGGCACCGCCGTCGACGTCCGCGCCGGCGGCGGAGGCGTGCGCGACGCCACCGGACTCCGACGGGCCGAGCACGCGGGGGAGCACGAGGTCGTCCCGCCCGAGGGCGAGCCTCAGGAGGTCGGGGCGGTACGCGCCGGCGCCCCCGTCCGCCTCGGCGTCGTAGTAGCCGGTGCCGGACGCGTCGGAGCGGTCGGTGGTCAGGGCGTCGAGGCGCGGCCCGAGCGGCGACTCGTCCTCGGGGCCGTAGCCGGCGATGCGCCAGGTCAGCCAGTCGTGGGGGAGGGCGACGGCGGCGACGCGGGCGGCGTTCTCCGGCTCGGCGTCGCGGAGCCAGCGCAGCTTGGTGACCGTGAGCGACGCGACGAGCACGGACCCGACGGCGTCGGCCCAGGCCTGCGCGCCGGCGTCCCGGTCGCCGTCGCCGAGCTCGCGGACCAGGTCCTCGGCCGCGGCGGCGGAGCGGGTGTCGTTCCACAGGAGGGCGTCGCGCACGACGCGGCCCTCGGCGTCGAGCGCGACGAGCCCGTGCTGCTGGCCGCCGACGGCGATCGCGGAGACGTCGTCCAGGCCGCCGGCCTCCTGCGCCGCGGCGAGGAACGCGTCCCACCAGTGCCGCGGGTCGATCGACGTGCCGTCGGGGTGCCTCGCCGTGCCGGATCGCACGAGGCGCCCGGTATCGGCGTCGCGCACGACGATCTTGCAGGACTGCGTGGACGTGTCCACGCCGGCGACGAGGGGCATCGTTGCTTCCTTCTCGGGTCGTTCAGTGCGGTGGGTGGGATCGTGGCCCGGTCCCGAGCCGGGACCGGGCCACGATCCCACCCACCACGACGGGGGGTCAGCCGATGAGGTGCTTCAGCGCGAGCTGGTGCAGGCGCACCAGGCCGTAGTCGCGCTCGGCGACGGCGTCGACGTCCAGGTCCTCGTAGGAGGAACGGTCGGCGAGGAACGCGTCGAACGACTCGCCCGCGCCGAGCGTCGGCTCGTTCAGCTCGAAGATCCCGGCGTGCTCGAACGCCTTCTGCACCTCGGCGTCGGCGCGGTACGCCTGCGCCTTGGCGGCGAGCATGTCGTAGGTCTCCATGTTCGCCTTCGCCGACTCCCACACGCCGTCGAGGTACTCGGTGCGGCTGGGCTTGTAGTCGAAGTGGCGCGGGCCCTCGTAGCGCGGGCCGCCGTTGGGGAACCCGTTCTCGAGCATGTCCACCGTGAAGAACGCGCTCAGCAGGTCGCCGTGGCCGAAGACGAGGTCCTGGTCGTACTTCGGGCCGTGCTGGCCGTTGAGGTCGATGTGGAACAGCTTGCCCGCGTACAGCGCCAGCGCGAGGCCGTGCGTGTAGTTGAGGCCCGCCATCTGCTCGTGACCCGTCTCGGGGTTGAGGCCCACGATGTCGCCGTGGTCGAGCGTGTCGATGAGCGCGATCGCGTGCCCGATGCTCGGCAGGAAGATGTCCCCGCGGGGCTCGTTGGGCTTGGGCTCCAGCGCGACGCGCAGGTCGTAGCCCTTCTCCTTGATGTAGGCGGCGACGGTGTCGATGCCCTCCGCGTAGCGGGCGTGCGCGGCGTGCAGGTCCTTGGAGTTGTCGTACTCCGTGCCCTCGCGGCCGCCCCACATGACGAACGTCGAGGCGCCCATCTCGGCGGCCAGCTCGACGTTGGTGAGCACCTTGCGCAGGCCGTAGCGGCGCACCGCGCGGTTGTTCGAGGTGAACGCGCCGTCCTTGAAGATCGGGTGCGTGAAGGTGTTCGTGGTGACCATCTCGCAGACGAGGCCGGTCTCCTCGGAGGCCTTCTTCACGGCGTCGATGTGCTTCTGGCGCTCCGCGCCCTCGCCGCCGAACGGGAAGACGTCGTTGTCGTGGAACGTGAAGCCCCAGGCGCCGAGGTCGGCCAGCTTGCGGATCGACTCCGCGGGGTCCAGCTCGGGGCGGGTCGCGGTGCCGAACGGGTCGGCGGCGGGCCAGCCCACGGTCCACAGGCCGAACGAGTACTTGATGTCGCTCACGGGGTTCTCCTCGTCGAGTCGTGTGTCGAAGGCTGCCGGAACGGGCACCGGTCCAGCGGCGCCGCGTCCGCGCGGCGTTTTGTTGTACGGCTGAACTATTGCGCGTCGCTGGGCTAGAGTCAACACGTGCCAGCCACCCCGACGACGACGCCCGAACGGGCCTCCCGCGTTCCCGACGGCGGCGCGGCGTCGCGCCAGCACACCCTGCGGGAGCGGAACCTCCGCCTCGTCGCCGGGGCCGTCTTCGGCGCCGACGGGCCGCCCTCGCGCGCCGACGTCGCCGCCGCCACCGGGCTCACCCGGGCCACCGTCTCGACCCTCGTCGACCGGCTCGTGGCCGGCGGCCTCGTCGCCGAGCTGCCGCCCGTCGTCGCCCAGCGGGCCGGCCGCCCCGCCGTCCCGCTCGTGCCCGCCCGCCGCACCGTCGTCGGGCTCGGGCTCGAGGTGAACGTCGACTACCTCGGCGCGCGCGTGCTCGACCTGGTGGGCGACGTCGTCGCCGAGCGCGTCGTCACCGGCTCCCTGCACGACTCCGACCCGCGCGAGGTGCTGGCGCGCCTGCGCGGGCTCGCCGTCGACGTCGTGGCCGAGGTCGAGGCCGGCGGCATGCGCGTCGCCGGCGCGCGGCTCGCGCTCCCCGGCCTCGTCGACGTGCGCGGGGCGCGGCTGGAGGTGGCGCCCAACCTGGGCTGGTCGTCGGTCGAGCCCGTCCCCGAGCTGGACCTGCGCACCGGAGCCGGGGAGGCGGTCGACGTCGAGGTGGCCAACGAGGCCAAGCTGGCCGCCCTCGCCGAGCTCGCCGGCGAGGTGCCGCCGTCGTTCCTCTACGTCTCCGGCGACGTCGGCGTCGGCGCGGGGATCGTCGTGGACCGCCAGCTCTTCCTCGGCGAGCGCGGCTGGAACGGCGAGATCGGGCACGTCGTCGTCGACCCCGCCGGCCCCCGCTGCTCGTGCGGCGCCACCGGCTGCCTGGAGCAGTACGCCGGCAAGGAGGTGCTGCTGCGCGGCGCCGGCCTGCCGTCGTCCGCCCCCGTCCACGCCGTCGTCGACCTGCTCCGCCAGGGCGACGACGCGGCCCTCGCCACCGTGCGGCGCGCCGGCCGTGCCCTCGGAGCCGCGCTCGCCACCTTCGTCAACCTCGTCGACGTCTCGACGATCGTCCTCGGCGGCGCGTACGCCGAGCTGTTCGGCTGGGTCGGCCCCGTCGTCGCCGGCGTCGTCGAGGAGCGCGCCCTCGCCGCGCCGTTCGCGCCCGTCGACGTGCGGCCCGCCGCCGCCGGACCCCACGCCGCCCTCACCGGCGGCGCGCGCGAGGTGCTGAGATCGGTGGTCGCTGACCCGGCCGGCTGGGTCTGACGGTCGGAACGGTCAGAACCAGCCCGCGACGACGCGCACGCCCTGCACGACCAGGGCACCCAGGCCGAGGATCGCGAGCAGCGCGATCGCCCCGGCGACCAGGCCTGCCGCCGTGCACCCCGCGCGTTCGAGGACGCGCTCCGACCGGGTGCGCTCGTCCACGGCGTCGTCCGGCGATCGCGCCCCCTCCTGGAGCCGCGCGAGACGTGCCGACGCCACGGGGCCGAGAGCGTCGGTGTCGCCCGACCATGCGACGGCGGCGAGCCTGCCCCGCGGCGACCGGAAGGCGCGCTCGAAGGCCGCGATCTCGGTCGCGTCCGCGTCCTCGGCGAGGAACGACCAGCGACCCGCCTGCGCGATCTCGTGCTGGCTCCGGTAGACGACCGCCAGCCGGGCGCGGACGTCGAGCCGATCCGGGTAGGTGCGCACCAGGCTGCGCAGGCGCTGGATCGCCGGGAGGACCCGACCCTGAGCGAGGTCGTCGTCCACCCGCTGGAGCGTGAGGTCGAGGGGCACATCGAGGATTATCGGTGACGGCGCCTCGCGGCCACCAGAGAATTCGCGGCCAGGGTGCCGGGCGCGGGACGCTAGGCTGTGGGCGGCCGCGATGAGGACAACGCGGCGGCACGCGTCACCCCGTGGTGGCGCGCGCGCCTGTAGCTCAGTGGATAGAGCACCGCTCTCCTAAAGCGGGTGTCGGCAGTTCGAGTCTGCCCAGGCGCACTCTCGCCAGGTCTTCGGGGCGGTCCCGCGGTCCTAGGCTCGTCCCATGCCGCCTTCCGACGTCGAACCGCGCCTGGACTCCGCCGACCCGGCGGAGCAGTTCGCCGCCTACCTCGACTACTACCGCGCCGTCGTGGCGCGCAAGGTCGAGGGGCTGACCGACGCGCAGCTGCGGACCAGCCTGCTGCCGTCGGGGTGGACGCCGCTGGAGATGGTGACCCACCTGGTGCACATGGAGCGCCGCTGGTTCGTGTGGGGCTTCCTGGGCGAGCAGGTGGACCGGCCGTGGGGCGACAACGCGGACGCCGCCCCGGAGAGCCCGTGGCGCGTCCCCGAGGGAGTCGGTCCGGAGGAGCTGGTCGCCGCGCTGCACGCGGGCGGCGAGCGGACCCGGCAGCTGCTGGCGGTTCACGACCTGGCCGAGCGGGCCGCGGTCGGCGGGCGGTTCACGACCGACGACGGCACGCCTCCCACGCTGCTGTGGATCTGCTTCCACGTGCTGCAGGAGTACGCGCGGCACGCCGGTCACCTCGACATCGCGCGGGAGCTGGCCGACGGCGCGACGGGGGAGTAGCCCGGGCTCCCTCGCGGTCAGTCGGCCTGGGCGTGCGCGATGTGGGCGAGCTGCCGCCACACGAGCACGAGCGTCAGCCCGGCGCCGACGAAGCCGAACCACATGGGTGCGGTGAGGCCCCAGTGCTCGGCGAGGACGCCGCCGACGGCGTTGCCCACGACGATGCCGCCGAACACGCACATCATGTAGGCGGAGCCGACGCGGCCCTGGAAGCGGGTGGGGGTGGCCCGCTGCCGCACGGTGTTGGACACGGTGCCCCAGACGAACGAGTACGCGCCGAACACGAAGAGGATCGCCATCGCCGCCCAGCCCTTCGTGGCGAGGGCGAGCGCGAGGTGGAACAGCACCTCGAGCGTGAGGCACACCTTCATGAGGGTGGCGAGCGAGTACCGCCGCTCGAGCGTGCCGTACGAGAACGTGCCGATGAGTCCGCCGACGGCGGCGGCCGTGGTGAGCAGCCCGTAGCCGACGGGCCCCATGTGCAGGTAGTCGAGGGAGTACTTCACGAGGATCCCCCACGGCGCGGCCCACGTGGCGTTGAAGACGAGGATCACCAGGGCGAGCGTGCGGACCGGGGGGTTGGTCCAGATCCACCGCAGGCCCTCCGCGATGTCGTGCCGCACCTTGTGGCGCTCGCCCCCGACGCGCGCGCCCGGCGCGGGCGGTACGGGCGTCAGCACGACCTTGCTCACCAGCAGCACGGCCAGCAGCACGGTGAGGACCTGTGCGGCGAACGGCCACGCGGCCCCGGCGGCGAAGAGCGCGGCACCCAGCGGCGGCCCCACCAGCTGGTTCGCGGTGAGGAACCCGGCCTGCAGGCGGGAGTTGCCGATGCCGAGGTCGGCGGGCCGCACCAGCATCGGCAGCAGGGTCTGGGAGGTGGTGTCCGCGAAGACCTCCGCCACCCCCATGAGCAGCATGGCGGCGAGGACGACGCCGATGTTCACGTGCCCGGTGACGATCACGACGCAGAGGGCGGCGACGACGACGGCGCGCAGCAGGTTGGCGACGATGACGAGCCTGCGGCGGTCGAGCCGGTCGGCGAGCACCCCGGCCCAGAGGCCGAAGATCAGCCAGGGCAGGCGTTGCAGCATGGCGGCCAGGGCGACGAGCATGGCGGAGCTGGTCTGCGACGCGACGAGCAGTGGTCCGGCGGCGAGCGCGACGCCGTCGCCGATGTTGCTCACCCACGACGCCGACATCAGCCACCGGAACCCGGTGCCCATGCGCGCGGGCGCCACCGCCTCGACCACTCGTCTCACGAGCGACCAGCCTAGGTGCCCCGGGCAGGCGGCCGCCCTCAGAACTTCCTCACATGAGTTGCGAGGTTCGCCCTCCTCGCATATTGACGACATCGACAGTGAGCGGCACACTCTCGGTGACAGCGCGCATCGCCCGCCCCCTGCGCGGTGCGCGCTGTCCCTTGCCGGGCCGAGCCCGGCCCGACGCCCCTTCGGACCCCCCGCCGAGGGGGCGTCTACGTGCTCGTGTGCCGTCGATGTCCCCGCCGGGGCGCCTGCTCCGGCCGTTCCTCGGCGCGGCGAGCCCGGCCCGAGGGGTCGGCCGTTCTACCGTGCTGGCGTGAGAGCCGCCCGACGATCCACCGCCACGACCGCGGTCGACCCCTCCGCCGGGGCCCCCGCCGCGCCGGCCACGTCCGCACGGACGGGCCAGGACGGCGACGGTCCCGCGGGCGGGGGAGACGACGCCCCCGACGCCGCGCGCGGGGGGCGCGACCAGGAGCACGACGCCGCGCCGGGCACCGGCGACCGGTCGTCGGGCTCGGGGCCGCACGGGCGGCGGTCGGGCGAGAGCGCGTCGTCCGCGGCGGCCGCGGCCGTCGAGACGGCGACCCGCCGCTGGCGCACCTCCCTCGTCGACATGGTCGGCGGCTCGTCCCTGTCGGACGTCGGACTGCTCGGTGAGGCCATCGTCGACCTGTCCAAGGCGCACCCCAACGGGGTCGCGGGGTTGTTCGCCGGCCGCCCGACGCGCCTGTCGAACCTGGTGCGCGAGGGCGAGGCGCTCCCCGCGGCCCGCCGCCGCGCCCGTGCCGTCGCGGCCCGTGCCGCGGAGCACGCGTCGCGCTACGGCGTGGCGCCCACGTACCTCGCGATCGGCGTCGCCACCTGGGTGGAGCACGACGACGAGCCGGAGGTCCCCTTCGGTGGCGGCGGCCCGCAGCGGCACGACGTCGCCGCGCTCGCACGGGTCGCGTCGTCGGGCGCGACGGCGGCCGCCGTCGCGGACCCGGACGACGCGGACGACGCGGACGGGGCCGAGGACGCCGACGGCGTCGACGAGGCCGCCACCGACGGGTCCGGCGCTGCCGGCTCCGGGGAGGCGACCGGGTTCGCCGACGGCGACACGGGCGAGAGCCCCGCGCTGACGACGTCGATCCCCGTCGTGTCGATGGCGTCGCGGGAGCGGTCTGCCGCGCCGCGCGCCACGCCGTCGGACCCCGACGCCGGGCCGCCCGCCGGCCGTGTGGTGCACGCGCCGGTCGTGCTGCGGCCCGTCACCCTGACCCCGCGCGGGGACGGCGGCGCCGACTACGACCTCACGCTGGAGCCGACGGTCGAGATCAACCCCGTGGTGGCGCGCACGCTGCGCGCGCACGGGGCCCTGCTGGACCCGGCGGCCCTGGCCCGCGCGACCTTCACGCTGGCCGGGTTCGACCCGACCGACGTGCTGGCACGGGTGGCCGCGCTCGGCGAGGCCGTGCTCGAGGACTTCCAGCTGGACCGCCGGGTGCTGGTGGGCACGTTCGTGCACCCCGGGCAGGCGCTGGTCGACGACCTCGACCAGCTCTCGCCGTCGCTGCACCGGCACGAGGTCGTGGCCGCGCTCGCCGGCGTCGACGACGCCGCGCAGCGCCTGGCCGCGCTGGAGCTCCCGGCCGTGCGCCGCGGCGACGCCGACCCGACCCGGGAGCGCGGGGTCGGCGACCTGGACCCCCAGCAGCGGTCGGTGCTCGACGCGCTCGCGACGGGCGGGCACCTGTTCGTGGACGCCCCGGTGGGCTCCGACGTCGCGGGCACGCTCGCGGCCGTGGTCGGCGAGGCGACCGCCGCGGGCCGCTCCGTGCTCTACGTGACCGGGCACCGGCGGGCGGCCGACCGGCTGGCGCTGCGGCTCGACGGCCTGGGTCTGGAGAGCCTGCTGCTCGACGTGCCGCCCCACCCGACGTGGCGCGAGGACGTGACCCGCCGCCTGCTGTCCGCGATGGCGAGCGAGCCCGAGCAGGTGGACGTGGACGGCGCCGCCCGCGTGCGCGACGCGCTGATCGGCACCCGGTCCCAGCTCACGGGCTACATCGAGGCCCTGCACCAGCCGCGCTCGCCGTGGCAGGTCTCGGCCTACGACGCCCTGCAGGCGCTCGCGCGGCTCACCTCGGAGCGGCCGGCGCCGTCGACCACCGTGCGGCTCGCGTCCGAGTCCGTGCTGGCGCTCACCCCGGACCGCCGCCGCGAGATCGCGGCGGGCCTGGAGCGCGCCGCGGCGCTCGGAGCGTTCACGCTGCGCCCGTCGTCGACACCCTGGTACGGGGCGCACCTGCTCACCGACGACGACGCCCGCCAGGCGCTGGTGCGCGTGGAGCGGCTGCGCGACGTCACGCTGCCGCAGCTGCGCCGCCAGCTCGCGTACACGGGCGAGGTCACGGGCCTGACGACGCCGACGACGGTGCGCGGCTGGGGCGAGCAGCTCGCGATGCTCGGCGGCATGCGCAGCACCCTCGACCTCTTCCACCCGATGGTCTTCGAGCGGACGGCCGCCGACCTCGTGCAGGCGACGGCGTCCCGGCGCTGGCGGGCCGAGCACGGCATCGAGATGGGCTGGTTCGCGCGCCGGCGGCTGCGCAAGCGCGCCAAGGACATGGTGCGCCCCGGGGTGCGGGTGCCGAACCTGCACGAGGCCCTGGTGCAGGTGCAGGAGCAGCGTGACGTCTGGGCCGAGCACGCCCAGCGCGGCGGCTGGCCGACCCTCCCCGAGGGCCTCGCGTCGATCGAGGACACCTACGAGGCGGTACGCATCGACCTCGAGGCGCTGGAGCCGGTGCTGGCCCCGACCATGCTGGGCGGCCACCTGCTGGACCTCGACCTCGACGGGCTCGCCGAACGGCTGCAGCGCCTCGCCGGCGCGGCCGAGGCGCTCGCCAAGCTGCCCGAGCGGACCCGCCTGCTGCGCGAGGCCCGGGGGGCCGGCGTCGGCGACCTCGTGGACGACCTCACCGACCGGCGCGTGCCGGGAGACCTCGTCGGGGCGGAGATCGAGCTCGCCTGGTGGTCGTCCGTCTTCGAGCAGCTGCTCACCGCCGACCCGGTGCTCGCCGGGCAGGACGGCGTCGGGCTCGACGCGCTCGCGCGCCGGTTCCGCGACCTGGACCGCGAGCACCTGGCCGCCCTGTCGCAGCCGGTGCGCGTCGCCGCGCGCGCCCACCTCGGCACCGCGATGCGCGAGGATCGCGACTCCGCGGAGGCGCTGTTCACCGAGCTCATCGAGGGCCGGATGACGACGCTGCGCGACGTCGCCGAGCGGCACGGCGACGTGCTGCGCCGCCTGCGCCCGGCGCTGGTCGCCACGCCCACCCTGGTGCCGCACCTGCTGCCCGAGCACCGCACCGCGGACGTCGTGATCCTCGACGCCGTGCAGCACGTGCCCACCGAGGTGGTGGTGCCCGCCATCGCGCGCGGCCGTCAGATCGTGGTGGTCGGCGACCCGCGCTCGGCGTCCGGCACCAGCGTGCACGAGCTGTCCGCCCTGCTCCCGACGGTCACGCTGCAGCCGCACGAGAACAGCCGCGACCCCGAGCTGACCCGGCTGCTCGCCGCCCACGGCTACGAGGGACTGCTGCGCCCCGCGCCGCTGCCGCGCGCGGAGGCGCTCGTGCACCTCGACGTGGTGGACGGCACCGGCATGCCCGACCCGGTCTCGGGCAGCGTCGAGAGCACGCAGGCCGAGGTGGACCGCGTGGTCGAGGTCGCCATCGAGCACGCCCTGACCCGACCGGAGGAGACGTTCGCCGTCGTCACGGTGACCGCCACGCACGCCGACCGCGTGCGCGAGGCGCTGCTCGCCGAGGTGCGCGCGAACCCCGCGCTGGCGCCGTTCTTCTCGGGCTCGCGGCCCGAGCCCGTGGTCGTGGCCGACATCACCGGGGTGGCCGGGCTTTCCCGCGACACCGTGCTGCTGTCCGTCGGCTTCGGCCGCACCCCGCACGGCCGCGTGCTGCACCGCTTCGGCGTGCTGGGCGACGCCGGGGGAGAGGCCATGCTGGTCGGCGCGCTGGGCGCGACCCGCAAGCGGCTGCACGTCGTGTCCTGCTTCCGGGCCGACGCCCTCGACCCCGAGCGGCTGCGTGGTGCCGGCCCGCGGCTGCTGGTCGACACGCTGGAGCTCGCCGAGCGGCGCTCCGGCGTCGCCGACCAGGTGCGCCTCGGCAACGGCGTCGACGTCGGCCGCGCGCCGGACCGCCTCCTGGTCGACCTGGGCGAGCGGCTCTGGAAGCTCGGCTACCTCGTCGAGACCGACTACGGCGCCACGGACGGCGACCGCATCCCGCTGGTCGTGGGGCACCCGGACCTGCCGGGCGAGCTGCTCGTGGCCGTCCTGACCGACGACGCCGCCTATGTGGCCGAGCCGTCCGTGCGCGTGCGCGACCGGCAGCTCGCGGAGCGGCTCGAGCGGCTGGGGTGGGTCGTGACGCAGGTCTGGTCGGCCGCCGCGTTCCTCGACCCCGACGGCGAGGCCGACCGCGTGCGGCGGCTCGTGCAGCGCGTGCGCGACGAGCGCATCGGCACCGCCGGCGGCGTCGTCCCGCCGCGGGAGGTCGTCGTGCCGGTGCTCCCGGACGAGGACGAGCACCCCGTCGACGTCGGCCCGGCGCCCGAGGTCGTCGTCGACGTCGCGGTGGACGTCGAGGTGGACGTGGACGCGGATGTCGAGGTGGGCGTCGAGCCGGACGACGAGCCGGACGAGGCGTCGGGACCGGAGACGGTTGCGCTCGCGGAGGGCCCGGACGCCGCGGACGACGGCACCCCGGACGGTGCCGAGGCGGCGCGGGACGACGTCGAGGCGGCGCCGGCCGCGGCGACGGACGGCGACGACACGCCGGAGGCCCGGCCGCAGGGCTGATCGCACCTCCGCCCGCCGCGGCGGACCCGCCGCAGACCGTGGCGGACAATGGCGGGGTGAACGATTCCCCCGAGCGGACCGCCGCGCCGTCCGGCGCGGACCCGGACGAGACCACGCCGAGCGCGCCCGCTCCGCGCCGCCGGCGCCGCCGCGTGGTCCGTCAGGGCACGGAGCGGGAGACGGTCATGGGCCAGACGGCCGACGACCGCGGCGGCCACGACGACAACGACGACCGGCTGCTGCGCGACGTCCCGCCGCACTGGGGCCGCCGCTGAGAGACGCCGACGGCCGAGCCCGGAGCCAGGACCCGCTGCGGGTCCAGGTCTCGACGGGCTCGGCCGCTGCAGCGAGTTCGACTGCGGTGCGCGGCGAGCGCCGGCAGTGCGTGGCCAGGTCGGTGACCGGTCAGTACTGAGGACGGTCCGACTGCACGCCGCCGGACTGCGCGGCGAGGAGGTCGCGGATCTCCTGCAGCAGCACGGTGTCCTGGGCCAGCGGCGCCGGCTCCTCCTCCTGGCCGCGGGCACGCCGCGCCGCGAGGTGGTTGAGCGGTGCCACGACGATGAAGTAGAGGGCGGCGGCGATGATGAGGAAGTTCAGCACGGCGTTGAGGAAGAGCCCGATGCTGAACTTCGCCTCGTTGATCGTGAACGACAAGACGTGTGAGATGTCCGGCTGCCTGAAGATCGCCGCGATGAGCGGGTTGATGATGCCGTCGAGCAGCCCGGTCACGACTGCGGTGAACGCGGCGCCGATGACGATGCCGACCGCGAGGTCGACGACGTTGCCGCGCAGAACGAATTCCTTGAAGCCTGCGAGCAGGTTCTTCATGCGTGCCCCCTGGGTGGTGTGTGGCGCGCCGGGAGAACCCCGGCAGCGGCTGACGGTCGCCGATTCTCGCCGGGGAGCAGCGGGGCCGCAACGGCGGGGGCGGCGTGTCACCGGACCGGTCACCTCACCAGGACGGCGCCGACGGTGCCTCCGCCCGACGCGGCGGACAGCCCCGGCGCCTCGTCCTCGGACACGGCCACGAGGGTGACGTCGATGCCGTCGGTCGCCCCCGTCGGGCCTCCGAGGAGGCCGCCGCCGGCGTCGGTCGCGACCTCCGCGGCGGGGCGGGGGAGCACGAGGGCCCGCCGCGCGAGGTAGGGAGAGGTGTCGTCCTCCGGGTCGCCGCCCGGCCCTCCGTCCGGCTCGCTCGCCCGGACGAGGTCGACCCGGTCGCCGGGGCGCAGCCAGTCGGCGGCGGTGGCGTCGAGGCGGACCGGGACCACGACGGTGCCCGTCGGCGCCTGGGCCACCACGCCGCCGCCGGGCAGCAGCTCGACCCGCAGCGGCAGCCCGGCGGGCAGGGGGGTCGCGGGCGCGCGACCGACGAGGTCGGCAGGGGCGGTGACGGCGCCGTCGGGGGCGAGCGCCGCGGCCACGGGGACGGTGGTGAGGTCGGCTGCGGCGACCGGCTCGCCGGCGGGCAGCTCGCGCACGGGGACCACGACGTCGACCGACGGCGGCGGCGCGGGGCGGACCGCCTGGACGACGGCGGTGGCCGCGAACCCGCAGCAGGCGGCGGCCAGGACGAAGCGGGAGCGCCAGAGGGCGGCGCGCAGGCGGCGCAGCGTGCGACGGCCGGCCGGCGTGCCGCGGTCGTGGGGACCGGCGGGCTCGTCGGCGCGGCGTCGGGAGGGGCGGGTCAGCGCGTCGGGCAGCGGCATGGCGGCGACGCTAGGCCGACGTCGCGCGTCCACCCCCGTGCCGGCGGTGCACCTGTGGACGACGGGTCCCTGGGGGCAGCGCTCAGGCCAGCGCCCCAGCGACGCCGTCCCCGAGATGGGTCAGGAGGACGCGGCCTTGGAGGCGCTTGAGGACGACGTCGACGTCGACGAGGTGCCGCCCGACGACGAGCCGCCGGACGACGAGGACGACGAGCCGGACGAGTCCTTGCCCGCCGACACGGCGCTCGAGGAGGCGCTGGAGCTCTTGCCCGAGCCGGAGCGCGAGTCCGTGCGGTAGAACCCCGACCCCTTGAAGGTGACGCCGACGGAGCCGTACTGCTTGCGCAGCGCGCCGCCGCACTCGGGGCAGACGGTGAGCGAGTCGTCGGTGAACGCCTGGTGGACGTCGAAGGCGTGGCCGCAGTCGGCACACCGGTACGCGTAGGTGGGCACGTGATCTCCTCGGGGCGGACGCCGGCACCTGCCGCGGGACGCGGGATGCTGGCACTCAGGTGATGCGAGTGCCAATCATACGCCGGACGGTAGTCTCGCCTGCGTGTCAGCGACCGCCACCCCTGCAGCACCCGGAAACCCCCCCGAGCCGGACCCCTCGTCAGACGGTACGGAGACCGAGGAGACGCCGCCTCGGCAGGCCAGGCGATCGCGGCTCCGCAGCGCCGTCGTCGGCGTCGCGGTGGTCGTGGTGCTGGCGCTCGTGGCAGGCACGGTCTTCACGGTCGTGACCCTGCGGCGCCCGCTGCCGGACCACAAGGGCTCGCAGCAGGTGCCGGGCCTCACCTCCGCCGTCGACGTCCGCCGGGACGCGCAGGACGTGCCGCAGGTCTACGCGGACACCCCCGAGGACCTGTTCCGCGCGCAGGGCTACCTGCAGGCGCAGGACCGCTTCTTCGAGATGGACTACCGCCGCCACGTGACGGCCGGCCGGCTGGCCGAGCTCGTCGGCGACGTCCCGGCCGCGATCGAGGCCGACAAGGTCACGCGCACCTTCGGCTGGCGTCGGGTCGCCGAGCAGGAGTGGCACGAGATCTCCGACGAGTCCCAGGAGTACCTCCAGGCCTACGCCCAGGGCGTCAACGCCTACCTCGAGGACCGCGACACCGAGGAGCTCGGCGTCGAGTACACGGTGCTGGGCGCCACCGTGGACGTGAAGGAGCCGGAGCCCTGGGACCCGGTGGACTCGCTCGCGTGGCTCAAGGCGATGGCCTGGGACCTGCGCGGCAACTACGACAGCGAGCTCGACCGCGCCCTCGCCTACAGCACCCTCGGCGAGACGGACCTGGTCGACGAGCTCTTCCCCGACTACGACGCCAGCGGCAACCACCCCGTGCTGCGGAACCGCGACCTCGCGAACGACCGCAGCAAGTCCAGCGGCTCGGAGCAGGACGACAGCGCCTCGGACGCCGACCTCACCAGCGCGCTCACGGGGCGCACGACGGGAGCCGGGGCCGCGACGGACGCGCTGGGCGCGGCCGTCGACTCGGCCCGCAGCGCGCTGGACGCGGTCCCCGTGCTGGTGGGCCGCGGCGACGCGGCAGGCTCCAACTCGTGGGTGGTGTCGGGCGAGCACACGGCGTCCGGCAAGCCGATGCTCGCCAACGACCCGCACCTGGCCCTCTCCGCGCCGGGCATCTGGTCCCAGGTGGGCCTGCACTGCAACCAGGTCAGCGCCGAGTGCCCGTTCGACGTCGCGGGCTTCTCGTTCGCGGGCTTCCCGGGCGTGATCATCGGGCACAACGGCGACCTGGCCTGGGGCCTGACCAACATGGGCGCCGACGTCACCGACTTCTTCATCGAGCGCGTGCGCGGCGACACCTGGCTGAAGGACGCCGACGCCGAGGAGTGGGAGCCGCTCGACGTCCGCAAGGAGACGATCCGGGTGTCGGGCGGCAAGCCCGTGGACATCACCGTGCGCAGCACGGAGCACGGGCCGATCGTCTCGGACGTGCTCGACGTCGGCGACGTGGTGGGCGCGCCCACCCAGGCCGGCACCGAGTTCGGGGAGTACGCCGTCGCGCTGCAGTGGACGGCGCTGCAGCCGGGCCGCACCGCCGACGCGGTCTTCGCGTTCGACACGGCCAAGGACGCCAAGGACATCCGCGCGGCCGCCGCGCTGTTCGAGGTGCCGGCGCAGAGCATCGTCTTCGCCACCACCGACGGCCACATCGGTTACCAGGCGCCCGGCCGCATCCCGGTCCGCGCCAAGGTCAAGGGCCCGGTGCCGTCGGACGGCACGTGGCCCCGGCCCGGCTGGGACCCGCGGTACGACTGGCAGGGCTGGGTGGACCCGGACGACATGCCCCGGACCCTCGACCCGCAGGAGGGGTTCGTCGTCGCGGCGAACCAGGCCGTGCTGCGCAGCGGTACCGCGCCGTACCTCGCGGACGACTGGGACTACGGCTACCGGTCCGAGCGGATCCGCACCCTGCTGACGGAGCAGATCGCGGCGGGCCGCCCCTTCACCGCCGAGGACATGAACCGCATCCAGAACGACGACTGGTCGGCGTTCGCGGAGGCGCTCGTGCCGGCGCTGCTGGACATCGACCTCGACGACTCGTACGTCGCGGCCGGGCAGGAGCTGCTCGCCGACTGGGACTACCGGATGGACGCCGACTCCCCGGCGGCCGCCTACTTCGCCGCCGTGTGGCGCAACCTCCTGCAGGAGGCTTTCTGGGACGACCTGCCCACGAGCATGCGGCCCGACGGCGGCTCGCAGTGGCTGGTCGTCGTGAAGTCGATGCTGGACCGCTCCGACGACACCTTCTGGGACGACCGCACCACCGCGAACGTCGTCGAGTCCCGCGACGAGATCCTCACGCGCGCGCTCATCAGCGCGCGGCGCGACCTCACGGTCGAGCTCTCCAAGGAGCCGTCCGACTGGGACTGGGGCACGCTGCACACCCTGCGCCTCGAGCACCCGGTGCTCGGCGGGGCCGGGGTGCCGAGCCTCGTGCGCGACCTCGTCAACCCGGACCCGGTGAAGATGCCCGGCGGCTCGTCCATCGTCAACGCGACCGGGTGGGACGCCGGCACCGGCAGCTTCGCGGTGACGACCGGGCCGTCCATGCGGATGGTCGTGGACATGGCCGACCTGGACGCCTCCACGTGGGTGACCGTCACCGGCACGTCGGGCCACCCGGCGTCGTCGCACTACGACGACCAGCTCGACGCGTGGGCCGCCGGCAAGACGTTCGACTGGCCGTTCTCCCGCGAGGCCGTCGAGGAGTCGGCGAAGACGCGCGCCACGCTCGTGCCCTGACGGCTCCGACCGTCCGGCGCCGAGCGCGCCGACGAGCCCCGGACGTCCTGACGTCCGGGGCTCGTCCGTTCTCGAGCCCGGCGACGTCAGAAGTCGTCCGCGAGCGCCGCGCCGTAGGCGTCGGCCCACGAGAGCTGCTGCGCGAGCTCGGCGGCGTCCACGGAGCCCACGACCTGCTCGGACCCCGCGACGGGCGGCGTCGTGGAGTCCTCGAGCAGCGCGATGCCGGTGACGGCGGTGGCGGCCGCCGCGACGAACGCGACGCCGAGCGCCATGACCGTGCGGCCCGGGCCGCGCAGCCAGCGGCGCACGACGCCGCCCGGCGCGGGCGCGTCCTCCGCCGTGCCGCCGGGCGCCCCCGCGGTCGGGCCGTCGACGAGCCCGGCGACGAGGGCGTCGAGCTGGCGCGGCGTGAGCCGCTCGAACGCGTCGACGAGTGCCGGCCCGAGGGTCCGGCCGGCGTGTCGGTCGGCGTCGCGGAAGCGGTCGAGCGCCTCCTGGTCGGTGCGGCCGAGGCGGGGTGCGGTGGTCATGGTCGGCTCTTCTCGGTTCGGGTGGCGGTCGCGGGGTCGGCGGGTGTCGGGGTCTCGAGGTCTCGGGGTCAGCGGCCCGGGGCGCGGGTCACGACCTGCTGGAGCACCCAGCCGTTGCCGTCCGGGTCGGCGAACGACGCGTAGGTGCCGTAGCTGTCGGTGGCGGGGTGGGGCCCGGGGACGCGGTTGACCTCGCCGGCCCAGTGGAAGATGCCGTCGGCGTCGTGCCAGAGGTCGCTGACGTCCGCACCGCGGCGGCGCAGCTCGTCGCGGGCGGCGCCGATGTCGGTCGTGACGAGGTGCAGCCCCTGGAGGGAGCCGGGCGCGGCGTCGGTGAGGCGCTCGCCGAGGATGATCGACGCCTCCGACCCGGGCGGGGTGAACTGCACGACGCGCAGCCCCTTGTCGCTGCGGAAGTCGGCGTCCAGGCGGAAGCCGAGGCCGGTGTAGAAGGCCGTCGCGCGGTCGACGTCGGAGACGGGCAGGACGACGATCTCGAGCTTGAGTTCCATGGTGTTCCTCCGGTGCTCTCGGAGACCGGCGTTACCGGTCTGACTGGTGACGACCTTCCTCCGACAGGGTGTCACCTGTCAAAGTGGTGATGGTCACGCGGCCCGGCCTTGCGTTGACAGGCGTCACCCCTCAGGATGGTGACGTGATCCATGCCTTCCCCTGCGGCACCCTCCCGCTCGACTTCGTCGGCACGCTGCGCGCGCGCCGCAACGACGCGCCCATGGAGAAGCTGGCGTCGGCCGCGGACCTCGACGCGTGGTTCGTGGAGTCGGGCCTGCTGCCCGACGCGCGGTCGTCGGGCGCGCGCGACCTCGAGCGCGCCGTCGAGCTGCGGGAGGCGGTCTACGCGCTGGTCTGGGCGCGCCTGCACGACCGCCCGCTGCCCGAGGACCCCGTCGCGACCGTCAACGCGTACGCCGCGGCCGCGCCGCTCGTCCCCGTCCTCACGGACGCGGGCTGGTCGCGGGTGGGCGGCGCGGGGCAGGCGCTCTCACAGCTGGCGCGGGAGGCCGTCGAGATCGTCGGCGGCGACCAGGCCGCGCTGCTGCGCGAGTGCGGCCGGCCGGAGTGCACCCAGGTCTACCTGGACCACTCGCGTGGCCACCGCCGCGAGTGGTGCTCGATGGCGACGTGCGGCAGCCGGATGAAGGCCGCGGCCTACCGCGCCCGGCAGCGTGCCGACGCGGAGGCCTGACGCCGGGGGAGGGGCGGCCCGAACGGGCCGGCTCAGCGCCCTACGGCGGGCGCGGGCAGCTCCTGCCACCCCTCGGGGGTGACGACGGCGTGCACGGGCACGTCGTGCTCCTCGGCGGGCAGCGGCTGCTCGGCCGAGTCGTAGACCTCCTCGGGGAAGACCAGCGCGACGACGGGCACGCCCGGGCGGCGCATCTTCAGCAGGCGGTCGTACCAGCCGCCGCCCTGGCCCAGCCGGACACCGCGGTCGTCGACGGCGAGCGCGGGGGCGACGACGACGTCGGCCCGGGTGATCGCCTCGGCGCCCAGCGCGGGGCCGCTCGGCTCGGGAGGACGCCCGGGGGCGCGCTCGAGGAGGTCCTCGGGCCCGGCGTACCAGGCCCAGTCGCGCGCCAGGCCGGCGCCGAGCACGGGGAGCAGCACCTGCGTGCCGCGGGCGGCGAGCTGCTCCAGCAGCACGTGCGTGCCCGGCTCGGTGGGGCGGGAGACGTACGTGGCGACCACGCCGGCGTCGCGGACGGCGGGCACGGTGGCGAGGACGTCGGCGAGGGCCCGTGCGGCCTCGTCGCGGAGGCGCGGGGAGCGCTCGGCGCGGTGCGCGCGGATGGCCCGGCGGAGCTCCTCCTTGGCGTCCCCGGCCTCCATGCCGGCGACGACGGGGTACGGCCGGTGTGCTCTCGATCCCTTGCGGTCGCCGTGCATGGGGCCATTGTGGCAGGGTCCCGTCCGGGGAGTCCCGGCGCGCGCCGGTGACGCCGAGAACGGCACGGGCGATCGCGCGCGGGCCGGAGCGTCGGGACGGAACGAGGTGGCATGACGCACAAGCTCGCCCGTGGATGGACGGTGTCGCGGCCGTGGCCGGTGACGCTGCGCGAGGACGGCCCGACCGGCACCGTGGTGCTGCGCCCGCTGCGCCGCAAGGACGGCCCGGAGTGGCTGCGCCTCCGCTCCCGCAACGCGGGGTGGCTCGAGCCGTGGGAGGCGACCTCGCCGGGGGAGCGGCCCGCCGCGTCCACCTTCGGCGACTACCTGCGCGCGCTGTCCGCCCAGGCCCGCGCGGGGACGACGCTGCCGTTCGCCGTCGAGCTCGACGGCGCGCTCGTCGGGCAGCTCACCGTGTCGCAGATCGTCTACGGCTCGCTCTGCTCCGCGAGCATCGGGTACTGGGTGTCGCAGGACGTCGCGGGCCGGGGCGTCATCCCGACGGCCGTCGCGATGGCGGGGGACTACTGCCTCGCCGTGCTCGGGCTGCACCGCCTGGAGATCAACATCCGGCCCGAGAACGCGCCCAGCCTGCGCGTCGTGGCGAAGCTCGGCTTCCGCGACGAGGGCCTGCGCGAGCGCTACCTGCACATCCAGGGCACCTGGCGCGACCACCGCACCTTCGCGGTCACCACCGAGGACGTCCCCGAGGGGCTGCTCGCCCGCTGGCAGCGCACGCGCGACGACGACTGAGGGTCCCGACCACGGACACGCCGCGACGGCGTGCGTCCTCGGCGTTGCCGCGTCCCCTACCGTCGTGACGTGGAAACATCGGCGGCAGGACTCGCGGTGCTCGCGCTGTTCGTCCTGTGGCTGGGCTTCTGGGTGCCGCACCGGCTGCGGCACCGTCAGCAGCTGCTCGACGCGCGGATGGACGACAGGTTCTCCGGCGGGCTCCGGGTGCTGGCGGTGGCGGAGGCGGGCGGCGCGCGCGGGGTGACGACACCGACCGGCGGTGCGGTGCCGCTGCTGATGTCCGGCACGCCGTCGGACGGCGGACGAGGGGAGCGACCGATGGGTCTGGACGACGACGAGGGCGCGTCGCGTGCCCTGACGGACCCGCGCGCCGAGGCCCTGGCGCCGAGCCGGCCGCGCGAGTCGCGCCTCGCGATGCTCGAGCAGCGCGCCGCCCGGGCGCGCCGTCGGCTGCTGCTCACGCTGCTGCTGCTGCTCGCCACCGTCGCCGCGTGGGTCGTGGTGGGCCTCGGCCTGGTGACGTGGGTCGCCGGGGCGGTCCCGACGGCGCTGCTGCTCGGCGTGCTCGTGCTGGGCCGGGTCGCGGTGCTCCAGGCGCGCCGCGCCGACGCCCGCTGGGCAGCCGAGCGGAAGGCCGCGCGGCAGCAGGCGACGCAGGCGCGCGCCCTCGCGAACGGCGGCCCGCACGCGCCGCGCAACCGCCCGCGGGTCACCGGCCACGCCGTGCGCCCCTCGGCCACGCACACGCAGATGATCCCTCGCGTCGCCGCCCCGGCCGCGGAGCCGTCGTCGGCCCGTCCCACCCCTCGCGCCTCGTCCCGCGTCGCCGCCGGTGCGGTCGGCGCGCGCGACGAGGAGCCCACGGAGCCCGAGCCAGTCGTTCCCCGGGCCGCGCCGGCCCCGGGCCGTGCCGTCTACGACGCGCGCGCCGACGAGGCGCCCGCCGAGCCCGAGCCCGTGGTGGTCGTGGACCCGGGCCCCGGCCCGGCGCCGGTGGCCGGCCCGCCGCCGGTCGGCAGCGAGCCGTGGGAGCCGGTCCCCGTGCCCCTGCCCACCTACGTCACGAAGCCGGCGGCGCCCCGCCGGGAGCCGCGCCCGCTCGTCGCGTCGTCCTCGACGGCGACGGGGCGGACCGTGTCCGTCTCCGACCCCGCCCGCGTCGCCGCCCTCGCCGCGACGATGCAGGCTGCGCTCGGCCCGACGGCGACGCCCGCGGGCGCCGACACGGCGTCCTCGACCACCTCGTCCGCCCGGGACGCGGCCGCTCCCGAGGAGCCGCGCCCCCGCACCGAGACGCTCGGGCTGCCGCTCGACGAGATCCTCGCGCGCCGTCGCGCCGCCGGCTGAGCCGATTTGGCGACCTGCCGTGACGGGGTGCTAATGTTGGCACCGCTCTCGGGGCTATGGCGCAGTTGGTAGCGCGTCTCGTTCGCAATGAGAAGGTCGGGGGTTCGAATCCCCCTAGCTCCACCGAAAGCCGAAGGCCGTCGCACTCCGTGCGGCGGCCTTCGTCGTTCCCGGGCCCCTCACCAGGTGCGACGCACCGTCGCCTTGGACCCCGTGACGAGGCTGCGGGGCGGGACGTCCTCGGTGACGACGGACCCGGCGGCGACGACGGAGTCCCGGCCGATGGTGACGCCGGGCAGGATGGTGGCCCCCGCGCCGATCCAGACGTTCTCCTCGACGTCGATGGGGCCGCCGGTGAGCCAGATCCTGCGGTCGTCGGTGTCGACGGGGTGGCCCACGGTGATGAACGTGACCTTCGGTGCGACCATCACGCGCTCGGCGAGACGGATGCCGGCGTAGTCCAGGAACGTGCACCCCTGGTTGACGAACACCCGCTCGGCCAGGTCGAGGCGCAGCCCGTGGTCCGTGTAGAAGGGCGGGTAGATCGTGACCCGCGGCCGCAGGGGGCGGCCCAGGATCTGCTCGAACAGTGCCGCCTTGCCGTCCTCGTCGTCGAACGGCAGGACGTTGAGGCGCGAGGTCAGCTCGGTGGCGCGCAGCACGCGCTCCGACATGGCCTGGAACTCGGGGCTGTGGATCCGCATGAGGAGGTCGTTCGCCATCCGGAGATCCTCTCGTGCCCGGGCGGGTCGCGGCGCGACACGCCGAGGGTCCGGGATACCGGACGGGGCGACGTCGACCTTGGCCGCAGGATGCGCAAAGATGAGGGGCGTGCCCCTCCGGAACGTCCGATTCGTCCTGCCCGTCGTCGTCCTGACCGGTGCACTCGCCCTCACAGGCTGCACGGCGTCGCCCCCCGACGAGGGGTCGACGGCGCCCACGGCCGCGCCGGCGGTCGCGGTGCGCGACCTGCCGGACCACACCGTGCTGCTCGACTCGGCGGACCCCGTGGAGCTGGCCCTGACCACGAGCCAGGCGATCTACGCGCGCTCGGAGATTGTGGTGCTCGCGGACGCCGACGACGAGGCCGCGCTGCCCGCGCTCGCGGCGACGGCCGTGGCCGTGCACGCCCCGGCGCTGCTGACCGACGGGACCGGTGCCGGCGTGACGGAGGAGCTGAAGCGGCTCGGCGCCCGCGTGGCCGTGGTGGTCACGGGCGACGAGATCCGAGGCGGCGAGGACGGCACCACGAAGGACGAGGACGACGAGGCGTCGCGCCAGGCCGCGGACGCGGCGGGCGTGCAGGCCCTCGACGTCGCGCCGGACGTGGTCGAGGGTGCCGACGGGGCGGGCCCGACGCTCGAGGACGACGACCTGGACGACCTCGCCGCACAGCTCGACGGGATGCTGGGCGGCAGCGTGACGTCGTCGCCCCCGGCGTCCGGCGCCGAGGAGGGCACGGCGTCGACCGGCCCTCGGCTCCTGCGGGAGGTGCTGGCGCTCGTCGACCCGGGGGAGGGGCAGGAGGCCGCGATCGCGTCCCTCCGGGCGGCCGGCGCCGTGACGACCGAGGTGCCCGGCGGCGACCTGGGCACCCGCGACGCTGTGCGGACGGTCGACCGGGCGCAGGCCCTCACGGTCGTGGGGTTGGGCCGGTCGTTCGGCGACGCGGGGACGTTCGCGTGGCGGGTCGCCGCCGCCGAGCGCGCCGCCCTGCTGCCCACCGGCAGCCAGCACCTGCTGCCCGCGCGGTACGTCACGGCCGCGGCGACCGTGTGGGACGACCCGGCGACGGCGGTCGCGCGGGCGCAGGCCGCGGCCGCCGCGTACACGCCGACGGACGACGACGCCAAGGGGTCCGGCCCGGTCGTGCCGACGCTGGTGGTGCCCGTGAGCGTGACGGCGGGCGGCCCGGGCGACGACGGCGACTGGGTCACGCAGGAGGACGTCGAGGCCTTGAGCCCCCTGGTCTCCGCGGCCCGCGACGCCGGGGTCTACGTGCTGCTGGACGTCGGCGCGGGCACCACCCCGGTGGTGGACCAGGTGCGCGCGGCGGAGCCGCTGCTGCAGTCGTCCGGGGTCGGTGTGTCCGTGCGGCCGGAGAAGCGCGTCGGGGACGGGGCGTCGACCACGTCGCACGAGATGAGCGCCGACGAGCTCGACGAGGTCACCGCCTACCTGGCCGACCTCGTCTCGCGCGAGGGGCTGCCGCCCACCCTGCTCGTCGTGCACCAGACGCGACCCGAGTCGGTGCCCGACCGCGCCCTGCTGCACCCGCTGCCGCAGGTGGAGGTGGCGGTCGTCGCCGACCGGACCGGCGGCGTCACGACGGGCGAGTGGGTGTGGAACCAGGTGAGCGAGGGCATCCCGGAGGGCGTCCACGTGGGCTGGTCCGGCCCGGCCGCCGGGGTGCTCGACTCCGTGCTGCCCGCCGACCCCGCGCCGGTCGTGATCGACACCTACTGAGGCGGGCCGGGGCGGAGCGCAGGCCCACGGGGCGGGTCGTTGACACGGGTTCCACCTATTCGGCAGGATCGCTAACGTAACGATTCGACCCGCGTCTGGAGACTGATCCCCGTGCTGCCTCTCATCCCGTGGCCCACCGTCGTCGAGGGCCAGGACGCGCCGTCGCTCGCCCTGGACGTGGCGTCCGTCGTCGCGCCCGACGACTCCCTCGCCGCGCTGGCGGCCGAGCAGCTCGCGGCCGTCGGCGTCCGCGTCGCCGCCGCCGACGAGGACGGGGCCACCCCGGTGGTGCTGCGGCTCGACGCCGCCGCCGGGCCCGAGGGGTCCGACAACCCCGAGCGCTACACGCTGCGCGTCACCACCGCCGGGGTCGAGGCGACCGCGCCGGAGCCCGTCGGCCTGCTGCACGCCGCGCGCACGCTCCGCCAGCTCGTCGCGCCCGTCCCCGCCGGCGCTGCCGACGCTGCCGGCGGCGCCCGCGAGGTGCCCGGCGTCGTCGTGCACGACGCGCCGCGCTACCGCTGGCGGGGCCTGTCGTTCGACGTCGTGCGGCACTGGTTCGGCCCCGACGACATCCGCGCCGTCGTGGACCTCGTCGCGGCGTTCAAGCTGCGGGTGCTGCACCTGCACCTCACCGACGACCAGGGCTGGCGGATCGAGACGCCGTCGCGCCCCGAGCTGGAGAAGGCGTCGGACAGCCAGGTGGGCGGCGGCACGGCCGGCTTCCTCACCGTGGACGACTACCGCGAGCTGCAGGCGTACGCGGCGGAGCGGTTCGTCACGATCGTGCCGGAGTTCGACATGCCGGGGCACATCAACGCCGCGCTGCAGGTCTACGGGGCCCTCAGCCAGGACGGCCTGGCGACCGAGCCCTACGAGGGCATCGAGGTCGGCTTCTCCCGCCTGTGGTTCGACAACCCGGCCACGGAGCCGTTCCTGCGCGCCGTGATCGGCGACATCGCCGGCATGACCGAGGGCGACTGGGTGCACGTCGGCGGCGACGAGGTGCACACGATGGAGGTCGAGGAGTTCGCGAAGTTCGTGGAGCTCGCGGGCCGCATCGTGCGCGAGCACGGCAAGACACCGATCTTCTGGCAGGAGGGCGCCCGCGGCCCCGTGGAGCCGGGCACGCTGCTGCAGTACTGGGAGCCGAAGGGCGAGGAGTTCGCCCGCTTCGTCGCGGCGGCCCACGCCGGCGCGCGGTTCATCATGTCGCCCGGCAACCACGCCTACCTCGACATGAAGTACACGCCGGAGCACCCGCTGGGCCTGCACTGGGCCGGGTACGTCGAGCTGCGCGACTCCTACGAGTGGGAGCCCACCACCGTGATCGACGGGCTGCCCGCCGACTCGGTCGAGGGCGTCGAGGCCGCCGTCTGGACGGAGACGCTCGCCACCCGCGACGAGCTCTTCTCCATGCTGCTGCCGCGCCTGGGCGCCGTCGCCGAGGTGGCCTGGACGGCGCCCGAGCGCAAGGACTGGGACGCCTTCCGCGCCCGGGTCGCCGCGCAGGCGCCGGTGTGGCGCGAGTCCGGCTGGGCGTTCCACGAGACCCCGCAGGTCGACTGGCCCACCGCCTGACGACCCCGAGCACCGTCGGTACGAGAGCGGCCCCGCCCCGCGAGAGGGGCGGGGCCGCTCTCGTCCCCACGTCCGCCGGGTGGCGTCAGATCCACGACTCCAGGCGCATGACGTTCTGCCAGTACGGGTACGGCACCTGCGTGCCGGTCCACAGCGGGTAGAAGACCGCCGACACGGCGAGGATCACGAGCAGCACGGCGAGGATTCCCGCGACGACGAGGCCGCGCTCGCGACGGCGCCCCTCGGTGCGCTCGAGCGCGACCACCATGGGATAGAGCAGCGTGAGCACCACCCACGGTGTGAAGGCGATCGTGTAGAAGGTGAAGATCGTCCGGTCGCTGAACGGGGGCGCGTACGCGAACCACGGCAGCCAGCCGGCGGCGGTGCCGCTGAGCACGGCGACGGCGCGCCAGTCGCGGAAGCGGATCCCCAGCCAGATGGTCGCGACGATCGCGAGCGCGGCGAGCAGCCACAGCAGCGGGTTGCCGAGCGACGTGACGGCGCGGGCGCACGCGTCGGCGGCGTCGGCCGGGCAGGTCCCCTCGCCGGGCGCCTGCTTCTCCCAGAAGAACGACGTGGGCCGCCACTGCACGATCCAGCCAAGCGGGTGCGACGCGTACGGGTGGTCGGACGAGAGCCCGGTGTGGAAGTCCCACATCTGCTGGTGGTACGCGAGCAGGCTGCGCAGGGACTCGGGCAGCCACGTGACGCCCTCGCCCGGATGCTCCGCCGCCCACTGCCGCATGTACGCGCCGGCGTGCGTGAACCACGACCACCACGACGCCAGGTAGACGACGAACGCGGTGGGCACGATCGTGAGGAACGCGGGCACGGCGTCGACGACCAGGGAGTCCTCCCACCAGCGGCCGACGCCGGCCGCGCGGCGCGCCGCCAGGTCCCACAGCACGGTGAGGATGCCGAAGACGGCGACGAACCACAGCCCGGACCACTTCGTGCCGCACGCGAGCCCGAGGCTGACGCCGGCGGCGAGGCGCCACCAGCGGAACCCGAGCCGCGGACCGTAGCGCGCGACGGTGCCGCCCGCGTCGAGGATCTCGGCGACCCGGCCGGCGAGCCGACGCCTGGCCTGCTCCCGGTCCATGACGAGGCAGCCGAACGCCACCAGCACCCACAGCATGAGGAACTGGTCGAGCAGCGCCGTCCGGGAGTGCACGATCGCCTCGCCGTCGATCGCCAGGAGCAGGCCCGCGGCGACGCCCATCGCCGATGACGCGAAGAGGCGGCGCGCGATCCGGACCAGGAGGAACACGGCGAGGATGCCGACGACGGCGCTCGCGAGCCGCCACGCGAACGAGCTGGTGGCGCCGCCCCCCGCCTCCATCCCGAGCCAGATCATCCACTTGCCGATCGGCGGGTGGACGACGTACGCCGCCTTGTCGAGGTAGGTGAGCACGTCGCCGGCCTCGAACGCCGGGTTCGGCTCGTCCGGCCACTGCGCCTCGAAGCCCAGCCGGCCCAGCGTGAAGGCGTCCTTGACGTAGTACGTCTCGTCGAACACGAGCTTGTGCGGCTGCCCCAGGTTCCACAGCCGCGTCGCGGCGGCGAGCAGCGTCACGACGATCGTGCCGAACCAGCCCCAGAAGCGGTCGCGGCGGCGCAGGTCGAGCCGTACCCGTCGCGCGCCGAGCAGGCGGTCCAGCAGCCGCTCGTGCGTGGAGCGGGGGTCGGGCTCCGCCTCCGGGACCGGCGGGAACGCCGGCGACGGGACGCCGGGGAACGCCGGGGACGGGCCCCCGGCCGCACCGTGGGCGACCTCGCCGGCCCCCGTCGCCCCTGCCTCGGGCCGGTCGGCGGCGGCGAGGTCGGGGACGTCGGGCCTGCCGTACGGGTCGTCGGCCGCGCGGTGGCGACCGCGGTCCGGCGGCGTGCCCGCGGGCGCGGGATCGCCGGTGGCTGTGGCGTCGGCGTCGGGGGCGGTCACCGGGTCATCGTAGGGGCGTGGGACGCTGGTCACCATGACCCCCGAGCCTCCTGTCGCACCCCGTCCCGCCCCGAGCGCCGAGGCCGGGGCGGTCGTGCTCGCCGCGACGCCGATCGGGAACGCCGAGGACGCGTCGCCGCGGCTGCGCCGGCTGCTCGCGGAGGCCGACGTCGTGGCAGCCGAGGACACGCGCCGGCTGCACGCCCTCGCCCAGCGCCTGGGCGTGACGGTCGGGGGGCGGGTCACGTCGTACCACGAGCACAACGAGGCGGCGCGCGCCGACGAGCTGCTCGACGTCGTCGCCGACGGCGGCACCGTGCTCGTGGTGTCCGACGCGGGCATGCCCGCCGTGTCCGACCCCGGCTACCGCGTCGTCGCCCGCGCCGTCGAGCGGGACGTGCGCGTCACCGCCGCGCCGGGCCCGTCCGCGGTGCTGACCGCGCTCGCGCTGTCCGGGCTGCCGACGGACCGGTTCACCTTCGACGGCTTCGTCCCGCGCAAGCCGGGCGAGCGGTCGCGGTGGCTGGGGGCGCTCGCGGCCGAGCCGCGCACGATGGTCTTCTTCGAGGCGCCGCACCGCATCGCCGACACCCTGCACGCGATGGCGGACGCGTTCGGCGGCGACCGCCCCGCCGCGGTGTGCCGCGAGCTGACCAAGACGTACGAGGAGGTGCTGCGCGGGCCGCTCGCCGACGTCGTCGCCGAGGTCGACGCCCGCGCGGCCGCCGGCGACGGCCTGCGCGGCGAGATCTGCGTCGTCGTCGGCGGGGCCCCTGTCGGCGCCGCCCCGAGCGTCGAGGACCTCGTGCCCGAGGTGCTGGCCCGCGTCCGGGCGGGGGAGCGGCTCAAGGCCGCCGTCGCCGACGTCGCGACCGCCGCCGGCGTGCCCAAGCGCGACCTCTACGCGGCGGCCCTCGCCGCGAGGTAGCCGCCGAGCAGGCGGTCGCGCACGTTCGGGACGCTCAGGACGTGCGCACCCGCCTGCTCGCCGGCGTCGGAGCTCGGCGAGGTCAGGGAGCGGTCGAGGGGACCAGCTCGACGCCCGCGGCGGCGAGCTCGGCGCGGGCCTGCTCCCCCTGCTCGGGGCTGACGGGGATGGTGAGGTCCGTGAGCACCCGCGTGGCGAGGCCCAGCCCGACGGCGTCGAGGGCCGTGCGCCTGACGCAGTGCGACTCGACGAGGCCGACGACGTCGACCGCCTCGACGCGGGCGTCGCTCAGGGCCTGCTCCAGGGTGCGGCCGGCGTCGTCGGTGCCCTCGAAGCCGGAGTAGCCGTGGGCGTACTGGCCCTTCTTCACCGACACGTCGGGGTGCAGGCCGGCGAGGGCGGGGTGCAGCTCCGCGTTCGGCGTGCCGGCGATGCCGTGCGGCGGCCAGGAGTCGACGAAGTCGGGCCGGTCGCTGAAGTGGTCGCCCGGGTCGACGTGCCAGTCCTGCGTGGTCACGACGATCTCGTACCGGTCGCGGTGCGCGGCGACGTAGGCCGCGACGTCCGCGGCGACCTGGTTGCCGCCGTCGACGGCGAGCTCGCCGCCCTCGCAGAAGGTGGGCTGGACGTCGACGACGATCAGGGCGCGGCCCGCGGCCGCGGGGACGGTGCTCTCGCTCATGCCCCCACCCTGCCACCGCCCGCGCGCGGGGCGCGCCCGACGTCGCGCCCGCCGTCCGAGCCGCGGGCAGACCGTTGACGCTCCCGCCGACCTCCGCTAGCGTTCCCGTTCATCGACACACGAGTCCCGATGAACGGGACGACACGACGAGGTGGGGACGTGGAGATGAGGTCGCTGACGCGACGCGCGGTGCTCCGCGCGCTGGGGGTGGCGGGTGCCGCGGCGGCCGTCGCCGGGTGCGCGCCCACGATCGGCACGACGCGCATGCCGCAGGTGGCCGGCGCCTACGACGGCCCGCCGGTCACGCTGCGGTTCTGGAACGGGCTCACGGGCGGCGACGGCCCGGTGATGCGGACGCTCATCGCGGAGTTCACGGCCGCGCACCCGAACGTCCGGATCGACATGTACGCGCTGCCGTGGCCGGACTTCTACCAGAAGTTCCCGGCGGCGGTGATGAGCGGCCTGGCCCCCGACTTCGCGCTCATGCACAACTTCCAGGTGGCGACGAACGCCGCACGGAACGTGATCATGCCGGTGGACGAGGTGCTGGGCACCGTCGGGCTGACGGAGGCCGACTACCTGCCGGTCGTGTGGGGGTCCGGCGTCTACCGCGACCAGCGCTGGTCGCTGCCGCTCGACATGTGGCCGGACTCCCTGTTCTACAACCGCCGGGTGCTGGAGGCGGCAGGTCTCGACCCCGAGACGCCTCCCGTCGACCGCGCCGGGTACGAGGCGGCGCTCGACGCGCTGGCGTCGACCGGCGTCCGCGGCCACTGGCTCCCGGCCATCGACCCGCAGGGCGTGGGCCGCGGCTTCGACTCCCTGCTGTGGCAGCACGGCGGCACCCACTACGACGACGCCGGCCGGTCCGCGACGTGGGCCGGCCCCGAGGGGGTCGAGGCGCTGGCGTGGCAGCAGTCGCTCATCCGGCAGGGCTGGAGCCCGCGCGACGTCAGCGGCTCCGACGCCAACGTCGCGTTCAAGAACGACCAGAACGCGTTCCTGTGGGGCGGCCCGGGCGCACTCATCAACGACCTGGCGCAGGTCGACGGCCTCGACTGGGACGTCGCCCCGCTGCCGCGCATCGGTGGCGAGCGGGCCGCGTTCTCGGGCTCGCACCAGTTCGTGGTCGCCAGGCAGCGCACGTTCGACGCCGACCGGCTGGCCGCCGTCGTGACCTTCCTCGGCTGGATCCTCGAGAACTCCCTCGGCTGGGCGTCCGCCGGCCCCGTGCCGGCGCGGCTGCCCGTGCTCCGCTCCCCGGAGCTCCAGGACCTCCCCGCGCAGGCGCACGTCGCGCAGGGCGTGGAGCACATCCGGTTCTACCCGCTGGTGCCGGGCATCGCGGAGGTGCAGACGACGATCCTCTACCCGGCCGTCGGGGACGCCCTGCTGTCCCTGGGCGACCCGCGCACCGCGCTCGAGACCGCCACCACCCAGGCGTCCTTCCTCCTCACGGAGAACGCCTCGAAGTACGGGGAGGCCTGACATGACCACCGTCTCCGCCGCCGGCACCGCCCGGCACGAGGCCCCGGCGCCCGCCACGGGCGCGGCCGGACCCGACGTGCGGCGCCGCGCCCGCTCGCCGCACCGCCCGCGCTGGTGGACGCCGTACGCCTTCCTCGCCCCGTTCCTCCTGATCTTCGGCACGTTCGTCCTGGTCCCCGCGGTGTCGGGCGTCTGGATGAGCCTGCACAACTGGGACTTCTTCCTCCCGGCCCGCCCGTTCGTCGGGCTGCAGAACTACGTCGACCTGTTCACGCCCGGCGCGCTCGTCGCCCAGCAGTTCTGGGAGAGCATGCGCGCCACGGGGATCTTCGTGGTGCTCAGCGTCCCGCTGCTCATGGCGGTCCCGCTGGCGCTCGCGCTGCTGCTCGACCAGCGCTTCCGCGGCCGCACGTTCTTCCGGGCGGTGTTCTTCGCGCCCTACGTGCTGGGCGTGAGCGTCGTCGGGCTGCTGTGGCAGTACCTGCTCAACGGCAACACGGGGCTGGTCAACGGCTACCTCGCGGAGCTCGGCATCACCGAGGCCGTGCCCTGGCTCACGGCGACGCCGTGGGTCTGGGTGTCGCTGGTCGGCGTCACGCTGTGGTGGACCCTGGGGTTCAACTCCGTGGTCTACCTGGCGGGCCTCCAGGGCGTCGACGAGGCGCTCTACGACGCGGCGAAGGTGGACGGCGCCGGCCGGTGGGCCCGGCTGTGGCACGTGACGCTGCCGCAGCTGCGGCCCGTCATCCTCTTCGTCCTCACGATGACGGTGCTGGCGTCCGCGAACATGTTCGGCCAGTCGTACCTGCTCACGGGCGGCAACCCGTCGAACGAGACGCGCACGGCGATCATGTTCATCGCCGAGGTCGGGCTCGAGCAGTTCCGCATGGGCCTCGCCGCCGCGATGAGCTACCTGCTCGCTCTCCTGCTGATCGTCGTCAGCGCCCTGAACTTCCTGTTCCTGCGTCAGAAGGAGAGCTGAGATGACGACCACGGTCGAGCGCACGGGACGTGCCCGCACCCGGACGGCGTCCCCGGCCGGGCGCGGGGTGGTCGGCGCCCTGCTGCTGTACGCGCTGCTGCTGATCCTGTCGGTCCTCGTCCTGGCGCCGCTGCTCTGGATGCTGTCGACGTCGTTCAAGACGACGGGCGACGCGACGGTCCTGCCGCCGCAGTGGGTGCCGCCGGAGCCCACGCTCGAGGGGTACCGCACCCTCTTCGCCGACGCCCAGGCGCCGCTGCTGCGCTGGTTCGGCAACTCGGTGCTCGTCGGGGTGCTGCACACGGTCCTGGTGCTCGCGACGGCGTCGGCGGCGGCCTACCCGCTGGCCCGCATGCGGTTCCCCGGGCGGCGGGTCGTGTTCGCCGTCATCGTCGCCACGCTGTTCGTGCCGGGGTTCGTCTTCCTCATGCCGAACTACCTCATCGTGGACGGGCTCGGCTGGCTCGACACCGTGTGGGCCCTGGTCATCCCGGGGGCGGCGAGCGCGTTCGGCGTCTTCTTCCTGTGCCAGTTCTTCGCCGGCCTCCCGGCGGCCCTCGAGGAGGCCGCGCTGATCGACGGCGCGAACCGGTGGCAGATCTTCGTGCGCGTCGTGCTGCCGCTGTCGAAGGCGCCGCTCGCGACGCTGGGGCTGCTGACGTTCCTGGCCAGCTGGAACGACTTCCTGTGGCCGCTGTACGTGCTGTTCAACCCGTCGCAGCTCACGCTGCCCGCGGGCCTGGCGACGCTGCGCGGCGCGTACGCGACGGACTTCCCGGCCGTGATGGCCGGCGCCGCCGTCGCCAGCGTGCCCGTCCTCGTCCTGTTCGCGTTCGTCCAGCGCTACGTCATCGCGGGCGTCGCCCGGTCGGGGCTCAAGGGATGAGCGCCCGGGCCGGGGCAGGATGGCAGCGTGAGCACTGTGAACGCGAGCAACGACGTCGACAGGGGAGCCGCCGGGACGCTGGTCCGCGGCCTCGACATCATCGAGTGGGTCGCCGCCCGGCCGGGAGGGACGGTGCAGCGGCTCGCGACCGACCTCGGGCTGAGCCGCAGCGCGGCCTACCGGATCGTGGGCACCCTGCGCGACCGCGGCTACGTCGTGGGCGAGACGGAGCTGCGCCTCGGTCCCGTGACGATGCGGCTCGGGCTGCAGGCGCTCGACGGGCTGGACGTGTTCGCGGTCGGCCCGGAGCACCTGCGCGCCCTGGTCGACGAGACGGAGGAGACGGCGTTCATCGCCGTCGTCGACGACGACCAGATGTGCTACGTCATGCAGGAGGAGGGCCCGCAGGTGGTGCGGGTGCTGTCGAAGCTGGGCAGTCGTGCGCCGCTGCACGCGTCCGGGCTGGGCAAGGCGTGGATGTCGGCGCTCCCGGCGGCCGAGGCCGACGCCGTCCTCGCCCGCATCCCGAGGCCGCGGTACACCCCGACCACGCTCACGACACTCACCGAGCTGCGCACCGAGCTCGACCGCATCCGCGACCAGGGCTGGGCGCTCGACGACGCCGAGCGGGAGCCCGGCGTGCGCTGCATCGCCGCCCCGCTGGTCGGCCGCGACGGCCGGCCGGTCGCCGCCATCAGCGTCGCGGGCCCCCGCGAGCGCATCGTCGACGCCCAGGACGACATCGTCGCCGCCGTGCTCCGCACCGCTGCACGCATCTCCGCCGCGCTCGGCGCCGAGCCGCGGACGCCCGCACCACCCCCGACCCCCTGAAGGGACCCATGACCTCCGCCGACCCCCGCATCGCATCGGTGCGCCTCGCCCGCCTCGAGACCCGCTATCCCCGCACCGTCGGCCGCAACGCGCGGCTCGGCAGCCACGGCGACGGCCCCGACTCGGACGTCGCGGTCCTCGTCACCGACGACGGACGGACCGGCTGGGGTCTGGTGGAGGGGCCGGCGGGGGACGTGACGCGCGTGGAGGGGCGCCGGCTCTCCGAGCTGGTGGACCCCGCCGTGGGCGTGCTCGACCCGGCGGACCGCTGGCTCGACGTCGCGCTGCACGACCTGCTCGGCGTCGTCCACGACGCGCCCGTCCACGCCCTCCTCGGCGGGCTCGGGACCCGGGACGTCCCGGTCTACGACGGCGCGCTCTACTTCGACGACCTCGACCCGCAGGGGTCGCCGCGCGGGGTGGACGTGGTGCTCGAGGAGTGCCGGGCCGACGCCGGCCTCGGGTTCCGCGACTTCAAGCTCAAGATCGGGCGCGGGAACCGCTGGATGGACCGGGCCGCGGGGGACGAGCGCGACGTCGCCGTCACGTGCGCGGTCCGCGAGGCCTTTCCCGACGCCCGCCTCCTGGTCGACGCCAACGACGGCTACGACCTCGACGGCTTCCTCTCGTACCTCGACGCCGTGGCCCACGTCGGCCTGTACTGGGTGGAGGAGCCGTTCCTTGACGACCCGGGCGACCTCAAGGCCCTGCGGGCGTGGCTCGACGACCGCTCCCCGTCCACCCGCGTGGCCGAGGGCGAGACCAGCCCCGACGTCGCCGCCCTGCTGCCCGTGGCGACGAGCGGCGCGATCGACGTGCTGCTCATGGACGTCATGTCCTTCGGCCTCACCGCGTGGCGGGAGCTGATGCCCCAGCTGGCGGGCACCGGCGTGGGGGCCTCCCCGCACGCCTGGGGGCGCCCCCTCAAGACGCGGTACGCCGCGCACCTCGCCGCCGGCCTCGGCAACGTCGAGGTCGTCGAGGGCGTGCCGGGGCGCGTGGCGGGCGTCGACCCGGCCCTGCTGCTGCCCCGCGACGGCGTGCTGCACCTCGACGACGCCCCCGGCTTCGGCCTCCCCCTGCCCGACGACGCCCACCTGCGCCCGATCCGCTGAGGAGCCTCCCGTGCGACTTCTGCCGTCGACCCATCCCGACGACTTCGCCCGCCTGACCACCGACGAGCTCCGCGGGCGCTTCCTCGCGGACGGACTGTTCCCGTCCCCGACGCCGACCTGGGCGCTCGCGGCGGACGACCGGATGCTGCTGGGCGGCCTCGTGGCCGGCCCCGAGGCGGTGGTGCTCGTCGCGCCGCCCGAGCTCCACGCCCCCTCCCTGCTCGCGCGCCGGGAGCTCGCCGTCGTCCCCCTCGACGGCGCCGTGACGGTGACCGTGGACGGCGTCGACCACGTCGTGGCCGCGCTGGACGTCCTGTACGTCGGCGCGGGCGACGACCGCGAGGTCGCCGTCGCGGGGGAGGGGCGCGTCTACCTCGTGTCCGCGCCCGCGCACGCCGCGCACCCGGACGCCGTGGCCCGCCGCGACGAGGCCGACGGCGCCCGGCTCGGCGAGCAGGAGAGCGCCAACGTGCGCACCGTGCGGAGGTACGTGCACGCCGACGGGGTCCGCTCGGCCAACCTCGTGCTCGGCATCACCACGCTGGAGCCGGGCAGCGTCTGGAACACCATGCCGCCGCACACGCACGCGCGGCGCACCGAGGCGTACCTCTACACGGGCCTCGGCGCGGAGGACCGCGTCGTGCACCTCGCCGGCCCGCCCGACGGCACCCGGTCGATCGTGCTGGCGGACGGCGACGTCGTCGTCAGCCCGGGCTGGTCGGTGCACCTGGGCGTCGGCACCCGTGCGTACTCGTTCGTCTGGGCGATGGCGGGCGAGAACCAGGACTACGCCGACATGGACCCGGTCGGGATCGCGGGGCTCCGGTGACGGGCCCGTTCGACCTCACCGGCCGTCGCGCCGTCGTCACGGGTGCGAGCCGCGGCATCGGCCTCGCGGTCGCGGACGCGCTGGCGGCGGCCGGGGCGGACGTCGACGCCGTGGGCACGAGCCTGCGTCCGGGCACGAGCGAGGTGGAGCGCCGCGTGGCCGCGCACGGCCGGCGGTGCACGGTGCACGCGTGCGACTTCGCCGACTGCGGGGCGGTGCTCGCCCTCGGCGAGGCGCTCGTCGCGTCCGGGCCCGTGGACGTCCTGGTGAACAACGCGGGCACCATCCGCCGTGCCCCTGCGGCCGAGCACCCGCTCGCCGACTGGGACGAGGTGCTGCAGGTGGACCTGTCGAGCCAGTTCGCGCTCACGCAGGTCGTCGCGCGCCCCATGCTGGAGCGAGGCGGCGGGAAGGTCGTCTTCACCGCCTCGCTGCTGAGCTTCCAGGGCGGGGTGAACGTGCCGGGCTACGCGGCCGCGAAGTCGGGCGTCGCGGGCCTCACCCGCGCGCTCGCCAACGAGTGGGCCCCGCGCGGCGTCAACGTCAACGCCGTCGCGCCCGGGTACGTCGCCACGGACAACACGCAGGCCCTGCGGGACGACCCCGACCGCTCCGCGCAGCTGCTCGACCGCATCCCGGCGGGGCGCTGGGGGCGGGCCGAGGACGTCGGGGGCGCCGTGGTGTTCCTCGCGTCGCCCGCCGCCGACTACGTGCACGGCGTCGTGCTCCCCGTCGACGGCGGCTGGCTCGCGCGGTAGGTCAGTACGGGAAGGAGGCCGACCCCGAGGGCCGCAGCGGCTCGACGCACATCGTCCCGGACGCCGGTCGTGCGTCGAGGACGGCCTCGGGCGCGGCAGGGAGACGGGGGAGGTCGCGGGGGCGGTCGGGCTCCGCCTCGCGCTCCTCGCGACGGAACCAGCTCGACACGGTACTGACGATGCTCATCACGACCTCCGGGCTCGGCGGTACTCCGGGCTTGGTTCTGCCTTGACCACAGGGTGCCAGAACTTCGACCGACGGTCGACCACGTGTCGACCGACGCCCGAGCGTCCCGGGCGGGAGGATGGGGTCATGGACTCACGCCACCGCACCTCCGCCGCCCGCCGGGGCGCGGCGGCAGCCGTCGTGCTCCTGGCGCTCACCGGGTGCGGCACGACGGCCGACGGCGGGCCGCCCGAGGCGTCGAGGACGTCGGCGTCCCTCGGTCCCGCCGAGAACCCCGCCGCGCCCGGCGCCTCGGCGACCTCCACGCCCGGGGCCACGGTCGAGACCGTCGTCGACGACCTCGACGTGCCGTGGGGCCTCGCGCCCCTGCCGGACGGGACCCTGCTGATCAGCCTGCGGGACGCCGCCCGGCTCGTCGTCGTCGACCCCGACGCGGGGACGACGACCGAGGTCACCGGCCCGGGGGCCGACACGCTCGTCGCCCAGACCACGCCCGACGGCGAGGGCGGGCTGCTGGGCGTGGCCCGCGACCCCGCGTCGGGCGACGTGTTCGTCTACCGCACCGGCGCCGACGACAACGCGGTGCTGCGCGGCACGCTGGAGGGGACCACGCTCGGCCCGCTCACGACCGTTCTCGACGGCATCCCCCGCGCCGGGCACCACGACGGCGGCGGCCTGGCCTTCGGGCCGGACGGGTTCCTGTTCGTCGGCACGGGCGACGCGGGGGACGGCGCCGCGTCGCAGGACCCGGGGTCGCTGGGCGGCAAGATCCTGCGCGTCACGACGGATGGCGACCCGGCCCCGGGGAACCCCGACCCCGCGTCCCCGGTCTGGACGCTCGGGCACCGCAACGTCCAGGGCCTGGGGTGGGAGGCGTCGGGGCGGATGTTCGCGAGCGAGTTCGGGCAGAACACCTGGGACGAGCTCAACGTGATCGAGCCGGGCGGCAACTACGGGTGGCCCGACGTCGAGGGCCCCGGGACCGAGGGCCAGGAGGGGGCCGTGGCCGGCACCGTCACCCCCGTCGCCTGGTGGTCCACGGCGGACGCCTCGCCGTCGGGCCTCGCGGTGACCGACGACGCCGTCTACCTCGCGGGGCTGCGCGGCGAACGGCTCTGGCGGGTGCCGCTCGGGAGCACGGCCTCGGGCGCGGACGAGAAGGGCGCGAGCGAGGGGGTCGACGCCGACGGGAGCGTCCGACCGCTCGGGGCGGCGCAGGCGCTGCTCGTCGGCGAGCTGGGGCGGCTGCGCAACGTCGCGCCCGTCGTCCCCGGCGGCAGCGACGCGGACGGGCTGTGGGTGCTGACCAACAACACCGACGGCCGCGGCGCGCCGCGCGACGGCGACGACCGGCTGGTCCGCGTCACCCTCCGGTGACGCGGACCGCGGTGCGGGACGCCCCGGACGCGCGGGGGACCGGCCCCTAGAATCGCGGTCGTGACCCACATCCTGTCCGCCGTGGCCTGGCCCTACGCCAACGGCCCGCGGCACATCGGCCATGTCGCCGGGTTCGGCGTTCCCTCCGACGTCTTCAGCCGGCACATGCGGATGGCGGGTCACGACGTGCTGATGGTGTCCGGCACCGACGAGCACGGGACGCCGATCCTCGTGCAGGCGGAGCAGGAGGGGGTCACCCCGCAGCAGCTCGCGGACCGCTACAACCGCGTCATCGTCGAGGACCTCACGTCGCTCGGGCTGTCCTACGACCTGTTCACCCGCACCACGACGCGCAACCACTACGCCGTCGTGCAGGAGATGTTCCGCACGGTCCACAAGAACGGCTACATGGTCGAGAAGACCACGATGGGCGCGATCTCCCCGTCCACGGGCCGCACGCTGCCCGACCGCTTCATCGAGGGCACGTGCCCCATCTGCGGGTACGACGGCGCGCGGGGCGACCAGTGCGACAACTGCGGCAACCAGCTCGACCCGATCGACCTGATCAACCCCCGCAGCCGCATCAACGGCGAGACGCCGAAGTTCGTCGAGTCGGACCACTTCTTCCTCGACCTGCCGGCCCTCGCCGACGCGCTGGGCGACTGGCTGCGCACCCGCACCGGGTGGCGGCCCAACGTGCTGAACTTCAGCCTCAACCTGCTCGACGACGTGCGCCCGCGCGCCATGACGCGCGACATCGACTGGGGCATCCCGGTGCCGCTCGAGGGCTGGGAGCAGAACCCGACCAAGCGGCTGTACGTGTGGTTCGACGCCGTCATCGGGTACCTGTCCGCGTCGATCGAGTGGGCGCGCCGCACCGGCGACCCGGAGGCGTGGCGCGCGTTCTGGACCGAGGAGACGGCCCGCTCGTTCTACTTCATGGGCAAGGACAACATCACGTTCCACTCCCAGATCTGGCCGGCGGAGCTGCTCGCCTACGACGGGCGCGGCTCCCGCGGCGGCGCGCCCGGCCCGTACGGGACGCTGCAGCTGCCCACCGAGGTGGTCAGCTCGGAGTTCCTCAACGTGGAGGGCCAGAAGTTCTCGAGCTCGCGCGGCGTGGTCATCTACGTGCGCGACATGCTGGCCCGCTACCAGCCGGACGCGTTCCGCTACTACGTGGCGGCAGCCGGCCCGGAGAGCCAGGACGTCGACTTCACGTGGGACAGCTTCCTGCGGCGCACCAACGACGAGCTCGTCGCGGGCTGGGGCAACCTCGTGAACCGCACGGCGAGCATGGTGCACAAGAACTTCGGGCAGGTCCCGACCCCGGGCGAGCGGTCCGACGTCGACCGCGCCGTCCTCGAGACGACGGGCAAGGCGTTCGGCACCGTGGGCGGGCTCATCGGGTCCAACCGCCAGCGGGCGGCGATCGCCGAGGCCATGCGCGTCGTCGGCGACGTCAACCGGTACGTGTCCGAGACCGAGCCGTGGAAGCTCAAGACGGACCCCGACCGCCTCGCCACGGTGCTGCACACGGTCACGCAGGCCGTGAGCGACTGCAACACGCTGCTCAGCCCGTTCCTGCCGCACTCGGCGCAGCAGGTGCACGAGACGTTCGGCGGCACCGGGACGTTCGCGCCCCAGCCGCGCATCGACGAGGTCACCGACCTCGACGACGACTCGCGCACCTATCCGGTGATCACAGGCGACTACGCCTTCCCGGCGTGGGAGTCGCGCGCCGTCGTGCCGGGCACGGAGGTCGGGAGGCCCACCCCCGTGTTCACCAAGCTCGACGACTCGATCGTCGAGGAGGAGCTCGAGCGTCTGCGCGAGAAGGCCTGAGCGCGGGGCGCCCTCAGGGCGCAACTACGATGGGCACCATGCCGGAGCCCGCGACCTTCTACCTGACGACGCCGATCTACTACGTCAACGACGCCCCCCACATCGGGCACGCGTACACGACGGTCGCGGCCGACGTCGTCACCCGCTGGCACCGCCAGCGCCAGGAGGACGTCTGGTTCCTCACCGGCACCGACGAGCACGGCGAGAAGGTGCTGCGCACGGCCGAGGCGAACGGCGTCAGCCCCCAGGAGTGGGCCGACCGCCTCGTCGAGTCGGCGTGGGAGCCCGTGCTGCAGACGCTCGACGTGCGCAACGACGACTTCATCCGCACCACGCAGGAGCGGCACGAGACCGCGGTACAGACGTTCCTGCAGGACCTGTACGACAAGGGCGAGATCTACTCCGGCTCGTACGAGGGCCCGTACTGCGTGGGCTGCGAGGAGTACAAGCTCCCGGGCGACCTGGTGGACGGCACCGGTGAGCTCGAGGGCCAGAAGCTGTGCCCCATCCACCTCAAGCCGGTGGAGATGCTCGCGGAGGAGAACTACTTCTTCCGCATGAGCGCCTACGCGGACCGGCTCCTCGCGCTCTACGAGGACCACCCCGAGTTCGTGCAGCCCGCCAGCGCCCGCAACGAGGTCATCGGCTTCGTCAAGCAGGGCCTGCAGGACCTGTCGATCTCGCGGTCCACGTTCGACTGGGGCATCCCGATCCCGTGGGACGACAAGCACGTGCTGTACGTGTGGTTCGACGCGCTGCTCAACTACGCCACCGCCGTCGGCTACGGCTCGGACGACGAGGCCGCGCAGGAGAAGTTCGCGCGGACGTGGCCCGCCGACGTCCACCTGGTCGGCAAGGACATCCTGCGGTTCCACGCCGTCATCTGGCCGGCGATGCTCATGGCGGCCGGGCTGCCGCTCCCGAGGCGCGTGTTCGCGCACGGCTGGCTGCTCGTGGGCGGCGAGAAGATGAGCAAGTCGCGCCTGACCGGCATCGCGCCCGCCGACATCATCGACACGTTCGGCTCGGACGCGTTCCGCTACTACTTCATGCGGACCATCGCGTTCGGCGGCGACGGCTCGTTCTCCTGGGAGGACATGGTCGCGCGCTACCACGGCGAGCTGGCCAACGGGTTCGGCAACCTCGCGTCGCGCACGGCCGCGATGATCGGCAAGTACTTCGGCGGCACGCTGCCGACGCCGGGGCCGGCCACCGACCTGGAGACGAACCTCGAGGCCGTCGCCGCGAAGGCCGTGGCCGACGCCGAGGACGCCATCGACCGGCTGGCGATCCACGACGCCGTCGGCGCCGCCTGGACGCTGGTCGACGCGACGAACGTCTACCTCACCGAGACGCAGCCCTGGAAGGTCGCGAAGGCCGAGGGCGAGACCGACGAGGACGGCCGCGGCGTCGACGGGGGCCGCCTCGCGACGTCCCTCGTGACGGCTGCCGAGGCGCTGCGCTCGCTCGCGGTGCTGCTCAACCCGGTGACGCCGAAGGCCGCCCAGGCGCTGTGGGAGGCGCTCGGCGCCGAGCCCGCGCTGGGTGCGCTCGACGCGCAGCCGGTCGCGAGCGCGGCGTCCTTCGGGGCCCTGCCCGCGGGCGCCGTCGTGACGAAGGGCGCCGCGCTCTTCCCGCGCCTCGCCGACGACGCCTGACCGTGGGGCGCAAGCGCGAGCGGGGGTTCCCGGCGGACCCGGAGCCCCTGCCCGTCCCGGTCGCGGACAACCACACGCACCTCGACGCGATCGCGGGCGTGCTTCCGGACGACGTCCCGTCGCCGGGCGTCGCCGAGCACCTCGCCCGCGCGGCGGCGGCCGGCGTGGACCGGGTCGTGCAGGTGGGCTGCGACCTGCCCGGCATCGACTGGACCGTCGACCTGCTCGGTGCGGGCCACCCCGGCGTGCTCGCCGCCGTGGCGATCCACCCCAACGAGGCGGTGCTGCACGCCGGCGTGCGGGAGGTCGGCCCGGACGGGCTGGAGCCCGACCCGGCCGCGCACCACGCCGTGCCCCTCGACGACGCGCTCGCCCGCGTGGCGGAGGTCGCGCGGTCGCACGACCGCGTGCGCGCGATCGGGGAGACGGGGATGGACCTGTTCCGCACCGGCCCGCAGGGCGAGGCCGTGCAGCGCGAGGCGTTCCGTGCGCACGTCGCCCTGGCGAAGGAGCTCGGCCTGGCGCTGCAGATCCACGACCGGGACGCGCACGCCCAGGTGATCGACGTGCTGCTGGCCGACGGGGCGCCCGAGCGCACGGTGTTCCACTGCTACTCCGGCGACGAGGAGATGGCCGCCCTGGCGGCGGAGCACGGCTGGTTCCTGTCGTTCGCCGGCCCGGTCACCTACCCGCGCAACGACCACCTGCGGGCCGCGCTGCGCACGGTGCCGCTGGACCTGGTGCTGGTCGAGACGGACGCGCCGTACCTGCCGCCGCACCCGTACCGCGGCCAGCCGAACGCCCCCTACGTCGCGGCGCACACCGTGCGGGCGATGGCCGAGGTGCTGGAGCGCCCGCTGGACGAGGTCTGCCGCGCCGTGTCGGACACGTCCGAGCGCGTCTACGGCGCGTGGTGAGCGGGAGGGGACTTCCCCCCAGGTCACGGTTCCGTTACGGTCTGGTGCTCGTGCGGAGATCGAGGGCGAAGCGGACGTCGGACGGGTCGGCGGCCGGTCGGTCGACCCCGCGCCGCGGGGCGCTCACGGGCCCTGCGCGGCACGTCGTGCACGGCGCCGTCGTGGTCGCGCTGGTGGGCAGCACCGCGGTCGTCGCGCACGCGCACAAGTCCGTGACGATCGACTACGACGGCCGGGTCGCGACCGTCGACGCCTACGGCACCACGGTCGCCGAGGTGCTGCGCTCGCACCACATCACCCCCGGTCCGGACGACCTGGTCCAGCCGGCGGTGACGTCGGCCGCCAGGAACGGCGGCGAGGTCGTGGTGCGCTCCAGCCGCGACGTGACCGTGGAGATCGACGGCGAGGTCACGACCTTCCCGACGACGGCGCACACGGTGGGCGAGCTGCTGGCCGCGCTGGGCCCGCGCGGCGACGAGGCGGTGACGTCCGCGTCGCGCACCACCCCGCTGGACCGCGCGCCCGTCCGTGTCTCGACGATGAAGACCGTGCAGGTGGCGGTCGACGGCCTCGTGCTGCCGATCCGCACGTCGCAGGCCACGGTCCGCGACGTGCTGTCGACCGCGGGCATCACCCTCGGCGAGCAGGACCGCACCTCGGTGCCGCTCGGCGCGGCGGCCGTGGACGGCATGGTCGTGATGGTCAGCCGCGGGAACACCGACGCCGACCGGGTCACCGAGGTCGTCCCGTTCGAGACGGAGCGCGTCGAGTCCGCCGAGCTGCCCCAGGGCTACGAGGTGGTCCGCACCTCGGGCGTCCCGGGCGAGCGCGTCACCACCTACGAGGTGCGCACGCTCGACGGCGCCGAGGTGCAGCGCACGGTGCTGGACCGCAAGGTGACGCGCGAGCCCGTGACCGAGGTGGTCGTCGTGGGCACGCTCGACGTCTCGTCGGCGAACCCGGACCCGGGCTCGGCGAAGGCGATCGGCAAGGCGATGGCGGCCGAGCGGGGCTGGGGCAGCGACCAGTACGTCTGCCTCGAGAAGCTGTGGACCAAGGAGTCGGGCTGGCGCTGGAACGCCGAGAACCCGTCCAGCGGGGCCTACGGCATCCCGCAGGCGCTGCCCGGTACCAAGATGGCGTCCGCCGGCGCGGACTGGCGCACCAACCCGTCGACGCAGATCGAGTGGGGCCTGGGCTACATCGCCGGGCGGTACGGCACCCCGTGCGGGGCGTGGAGCCACTCGATGTCGGTGGGCTGGTACTGATCGCTCGCCCGGTGACCGCCCGCCTGTGAGTCGGGTCACGCCGTCCGTCACGACTTTTCGGACAGCGGGGGACAGACGCGGGCATCCGTAGCACATCCGGGCTTGGCCGATAGTCACGATCCGGTTACGGTCTTCGGAGCCACCGGATCGACCTCGGTCCCGACAGCCAGTCGGGAGGCCCGACGTCGTGGCCGGATCGCACGACGACTGGACCTGTGTGAACTCCTCGAACGAGACTCCCCATCCCTCGGCCGAGTCGACGCCCGAGGCGTCCGGCTCCGGCACCACGACCGCGACCCGCCGCCGCCGCCTCCCGCTGATCGCGGGCCTCGCGGCAGGCGCCCTCGTCATCGCCGGTGGCGCGGCCACCGCCTACGAGAACGCACGCAAGAACGTGACTCTCGACATCGACGGCGAGACGCAGACCGTCCAGACCTTCTCCGGCTCCGTCGCCGGCCTGCTCGACGCCCAGGGCGTCGACGTCGGCGAGCGTGACTCCGTCACCCCCGGCACCGATGCCGCGCTGCGGGACGGCGCACAGGTCGTCGTGCGCACCGGCCACGAGCTCAAGGTCGACGTCGACGGCGAGCAGGACGACGTGTGGGTCACCGCGCTCGACGCCGAGGAGGCGCTCCGCGGCCTCGACGCGCGCGGGTCCGACGTCTCCCTCGTCGCCTCCCGTTCCGGCGACCGCGCGTCGCTGCCCCTGCAGCTCGACGCCGACCAGCCGGTCGCCGTGGTCGCCGACGGCACCACCACGGTGGTCGGCGACGGCTCCGTCGGCCTCGACGCGATCCTCCAGGGCCTCGGCCTCACCGTCGACAAGGACGACCACGTCTTCGTCGAGAGCCAGGCCGCCAAGGCCGACGGCGACCCCGCGGTGCGCATCGTCATCGAGCGCGTCGAGACCAAGAAGGTCGCCAAGAAGGTCGCGGTCGACCACAAGTCGCGCACGGAGACGGACGCCGACCGCTACGCCGACCTGGGCAGCAAGGTCACCCAGGCGGGCAAGGACGGCCAGCGCACCCTCACCTACCGCGTGACCACCGTCGACGGCAAGGTCGTCGCGAAGAAGAAGCTCTCGGACAAGGTGACGACCAAGCCGGTCACGGAGGTCGTCGTCAAGGGGACCAAGGCGCGCCCCGAGCCGAAGCCCGACCCCGCCCCGAAGAAGACGTCGAGCACCTCCTCGTCGTCCTCCTCGTCGTCCTCGTCCTCCTCGTCGAGCGGCTCGACGTCCGGCGGCAAGGACCTCGGTTCCGCGCCTGCCGGCGTGTGGGCCCAGCTCGCCCAGTGCGAGTCCGGCGGCAACCCGGCCACGAACACCGGCAACGGCTACTACGGGCTGTACCAGTTCTCGGCGCAGACCTGGCACGCGATGGGCGGCTCCGGCCTCCCGTCGGAGAACTCGGCCGCCGAGCAGACCCGGCTCGCCCAGAAGCTCCAGGCCCAGTCGGGCTGGGGCCAGTGGCCCGGCTGCGCGGCCAAGCTCGGCCTGCTCTGACCTGACCCGCCAGACCTGCGGAACGACCGCCCGGACCGGCATCGCCGGCCCGGGCGGTCGCGCGTCGGGGCGGTTCGTCGGGGCATGTGTCGGGGACGTGGGGAGGCCGTGGAGTCCGTCACGACGGGCCCTCAGGATTAGGTTCGGCATCACGATTCGGTTACGGTCGGGTGTCCCGCATGCGAGCCGCATCCTTCAGGTGTATGTGCCGCATCGGGTGGACCGCCGGATCGGTGGGTCGGAGCTCGGCGCCCCAGGGTGCAGAGGCCGGGAGCGAGGCGCCGCGCGCCGCCCCGGTGTGTGACGGGTCGTCGAGGCCCGCCGCCGACGACCGTGCCCGGACAGCACGACGACTGGACTCTCGTGACCCGCACCCCCCTGACCTCACCCACGCCTGCCGTGCCGGCCGACGACCCGACGGCGACCGGCACGACCCGCTCCCGCCGCCGCTGGCCCTTCGTGGCCGCCGCGACCGCCGCCGCGGTCGCGGTCGCCGGTGGCGCCGTCGCCTACGCGGACGCCCGCAAGACCGTCACGCTCGACGTGGACGGCGACGTGCGCACCGTGACCTCCTACTCCGGTTCCGTCGACGACCTGCTCGGTTCGCAGGGCGTGACGGTCGACGACCGCGACCTCGTGACTCCCGCCGCCGGCGCCGACCTCGTGGACGGCGCCGACGTCGTCGTCCGCACGGGCAAGCAGCTGACGCTGCAGGTGGACGGCGAGCAGGACGACGTCTGGGTCACCGCGCTCGACGCCACGGAGGCGCTCGACACCCTCGGCGCGCGCGGCGACGACGTGCGCCTCGTCGCGTCCCGCTCGGGCGACCGGGCCACGCTGCCCGTGGACGTCGACACCGACGGCCAGGTGGCCGTGGTGCACGACGGCACCGCGGACGTCGTGGCGGGCGCCGACGACGTCGCGGGCGTGCTCGACCAGGCCGAGGTCGAGCTCGGCGACAGGGACCGCGTGCAGGTGACCGACACCGCGAACCCGGACGTGAAGAAGGACGTCGCCACCGCGGTGGCCAAGCAGGAGAAGAAGCAGGCCGACAAGGCTGCCGACCAGGCCGACGAGAAGGCCGGCACGGCCGGCGCGACGGTCGAGCAGGCCGCGGCGGAGACCCCCGCCGCGCCGCAGGTGGCCGTCGTCGTCCAGCGCGTCGAGACCAAGAAGGTCACGACCACCAAGGCGATCGCGCACGACACGACGACCAAGAAGTCGTCCTCCCGGTACTCCGACCTCGACGCCAAGGTCGCGACGAAGGGCAAGGACGGCGAGCGCACGATCGTCCAGAAGGTCACGACGATCGACGGCAAGGTCGTGAAGAGGACCAAGGTGTCGAACGAGGTCACCAGCAAGCCCGTGACCCGCGTCCTCGTGAAGGGCACCAAGGCGCGCCCCGAGCCGAAGCCGGAGAAGGCGGCGACGCCGACCTACTCGGGCTCCACGCGGTCGATCGGCCAGCAGATGGCCGCCGCGCGCGGCTGGAGCGGCTCGCAGTGGACGTGCCTCGAGTCCCTGTGGACCAAGGAGTCGGGCTGGAACGCCTCGGCGGCCAACCCGTCGTCCGGCGCCTTCGGCATCCCGCAGTCGCTGCCCGGCTCGAAGATGGCGTCCGCCGGCGCCGACTGGCGCACGAACCCGGCCACCCAGATCGAGTGGGGCCTGGGCTACATCGCCGACGTGTACGGCACGCCGTGCGGCGCGTGGGGCCACTCGCAGTCGGTCGGCTGGTACTGAGCCGGCACCCGAGTCCCTGAGCGGCCCGGCGCGGGCCGACGAATAGACTCGCCCCCATGACCAACACCCCTGGCGCCCTGCTCGGCCCTGCGGAGATCCGCGAGCTGGCGGGGCGCCTCGGTGTGCGCCCCACCAAGACGCTCGGGCAGAACTTCGTCCACGACGGCGGCACGGTGCGCAAGATCGTCCGCGCCGCCGGCCTGCGGCCGGGGGAGCGGGTCGTCGAGATCGGGCCCGGCCTGGGGTCGCTGACCCTGGGCCTGCTCGAGGCCGGCGCGTCGGTCGTCGCGGTCGAGATCGACCGGGTGCTGGCGGGCCAGATCACCGAGACCGTGCGCAGGCACGCCCCCGAGGCGGACTTCGAGGTGGTGCCCGCGGACGCCCTCGACGTCACGGAGCTGCCCGGCGAGCCGCCCACGGCCCTCGTCGCGAACCTCCCGTACAACGTCGCCGTGCCGGTGCTGCTCACCTTCCTGCAGCGGTTCCCGAGCCTGGAGCGCGTGCTCGTCATGGTGCAGGCCGAGGTGGCCGACCGGCTCGCCGCCGGTCCCGGGTCGCGCACCTACGGCGTGCCGTCCGTGAAGGCCGCCTGGTACGCCGACACGCGCCGGTCGCTCAACGTCAGCCGGCACGTGTTCTGGCCCGAGCCCAACGTGGACTCCGCGCTCGTGTGGCTCGAGCGGCGCGACCCGCCCGCCACGACCGCGACGCGCGAGCAGGTGTTCGCCGTCGTCGACGCCGCCTTCGCGCAGCGGCGCAAGACGCTGCGCGCCGCGCTGTCGGGCACGTTCGGTTCCGGGGCCGCGGCCGAGGAGGCCCTGCGCGCCGCCGGCGTCGACCCCGGGCTGCGGGGCGAGCGGCTCGACGTCGCCGACTTCGCGCGCATCGCCGAGCAGCTTCCCGTCGCTGCTGGGACGGTAGAGGCGTGACCCACCTCGCCGCCGCGCCCTCGCCGTCGGTCCGCGTCCGCGCGCCCGGGAAGGTGAACCTGTCGCTGCGCGTCGGGCCGGTGCAGGAGGACGGCTACCACCCGCTGGCCACCATCTTCCAGGCCGTGGCCCTCTACGAGGAGGTGACCGCCACCCAGGTGCCCGAGGGCGCCGGCGTGACGATCACCGTGGAGGGCCCGCAGGCGGACCAGGTCCCGGTGGACGCGTCGAACCTCGCGTGGCGGGCGGCCGAGGCGCTGGCCCGGCAGGTGGGGACGGCGCCCGACGTCGCGCTGCACCTCGCCAAGGGCGTCCCGGTGGCCGGCGGCATGGCGGGCGGCTCGGCCGACGCCGCCGCGACGCTCGTCGCCTGCGACGCCCTGTGGCAGACGGGGCTGAGCCGCGACGACCTGACCGAGCTCGCCGCGGACCTCGGGTCCGACGTCCCCTTCTCCCTGCTGGGGCACACCGCCGTCGGCACGGGGCGCGGCCACCTCCTGACGCCCGCGATGACCCGCGGCGAGTTCCACTGGGTGTTCGCCACGCAGGCGGAGGGCCTGTCGACGCCCGCCGTGTACGGCCGGTTCGACGAGCTGGCGTCCGGGGCCGGCCGGACGCCGGACGACCCTGCGATCGAGGCGGACACCGGCCTGATGCAGGCGCTGCGCGCTGGCGACGCGCACGCCCTCGGCGCCGCCCTGCACAACGACCTCGAGCCCGCCGCGCTGTCGCTGCGCCCCGAGCTGGAGCGCACCCTCGCCGTCGCGCGCGAGGCCGGGGCGCTCGGCGCGTTCGTGTCCGGCTCCGGGCCGACCGTCGCCGCGCTGGCCCGGTCGCGCCAGCACGCGCTCGCCGTCGCCGCGTCGTGGACCGCCGAGAACGCCGCCGACGCCGTGTGGTGCACGTCCGGCCCCGCGCACGGCGCCCGCCTGCTGCCCTGACCCCGCTGCCGAGCCCCGGGGTACGCATCGAGCGTGCTGATTTGCTCCTCAAGACCGGGCTTGAGGAGCAAATCAGCACGCTCGATGCGGAGCCGGGGCGTCCGTCAGAGGTGCTTGCCCAGCCAGGAGAGCGTCGGGGCGAAGCGGTAGCCCTGGCCGCCCTCGTGGCGGTTGTAGGGGTAGACGTCGATCGCCTTCTCGGGGGCCGTGTCGCCCAGCACGCCCCACTGGTTGTACGCGGCGTAGACGGTGGACGGCGGGCAGACGTCGTCGCGCAGCGCCGTGGAGAACAGGCCGGCCGCCCGGGCTCGGCGGGCGAACGAGACGCCGTCCAGGTAGGAGAACGTGCGCCAGACGGCGTCCTCGTGCTCGCGGTGCACGGACAGGTACTGGGTGATCTCGGCGTAGGGGAACGCGTCGGAGATCTGCACGGCCCGGCGGTAGTGGCACAGGAACGGCACGTTCGGGACGGCGGCGGCGAGGTCCGGCACGAGGCCGGCGACGGCGATCGCGATGCCGCCGCCCTGGCTGGTGCCCATGACGGCGACGCGTCCGGGGTCGACGCCCTCGACGCGGCGCACCGCGTCGACGGCCCGCACGCCGTCGGTGAAGACGCGGCGGTAGTAGTGGTCGCGCGGGTCGAGCACGCCGCGGGTCATGAAGCCGGGGGAGGCGGGGCCGCTGCCCACCGGGTCGGGGGTGTCGCCGCCGTGGCCCCAGCCGGAGCCCTGCCCGCGGGTGTCCATGACGAGGTGCGCGTACCCCGCCGCGGCGAGGGCGAGGTGGTCGTGCGCCAGCCCGCGGCCGCCGCCGTACCCCACGAACTCGACGACGGTCGGCAGCGGGCCGTCGGCGCGGGCCGGCCGCGTCAGCCACGCCTTGACGGGCTGGCCGCCGAACCCGGGGAAGGTCACGTCGTCGACGACGAGCTCCGTGAGCCCGGTGTCCGCGCGCTCGAGCACGGGGGCGTCGTCGTGCGCGCGGCTCTCGACGAGGGTGCGGGACCAGAACTCGTCGAAGTCGGCGGGCTCGTCGATCGGGGGGACGTACGCCTCGAGCTCGGGCACGGGCAGGTCGAACTGCGCCATCGGGTTCCTCCGGGACTTCCTGCGGCACTGCGGTGTCGGGCTGCACTGTAGCGGGCCGAGGGGTGGCCACGGAGAACGTTTGCCCGCGCCGGACGTCTACGCTTCAACCACATCGGACGGACGAGGTGAGGACACGGTGCGTCGCGGGACGAACCTGCCCCGGGTGGGCGACTTCAACCAGATGGTGGTGCTCGACCAGGTGCGGCGGGCGCCGGACGGGTCGAGCCGCAGCGAGCTCGCCGCGGGGACGGGGCTGTCCCTGCAGGCGGTGTCGAACATCGTGGCGCGGCTCATCGCGCACGGGTACGTCGTCGAGGGGGAGCGGCGGTCCGCGGGACGCGGCAAGCCGCGCACGATGCTCTACCTCGACCCGCGGGGCGCGTACGCGCTGGGCACCCACATCGACCCGGTGGTCGTGACGTCGGTGCTCGTCGACCTCGACGGCCGCACCGTGGAGAAGGTCGTGGAGCCGACGCCGGCGGGGCCGGAGGCCGTGGCGGCGTCGGTCGCGGAGGCGACGGACGCGATGCTCCGGCGCGCGGGCGTGGACCCCGCGGCGGTGCTCGGCCTGGGCGTCGCCGCCCCCGGCCCGGTGGACCTGGACGCCGGCACGGTGCTCCGGCCGCCGCTGCTGGACGGCTGGGGCGAGGTGCCGGTGCGCGACCTGCTGGCCGCCGCGACGGGCTTCGACGTCGTGCTCGGCAAGGACGTCTCGGCGGCGATGGTGGCGGAGCTGTGGCGCGGCAACCGGATGCTGCGCGGCACGTCCCTGTTCTTCTACTCGGGCTTCGGCGTGGCCGTCGCGGTGGCGCACGACGGCGAGCTGCTCTCGGGCACGTCGCGCAACGCCGGCGAGGTGGGCCACCTCGTGGTCGACAGCGACGGGCCGCTCTGCGACTGCGGCAACCGGGGGTGCATCGGCGTCTCCGCGGCGCCCGCGACGCTCGTCGCCGAGGCCGTCGCGGGCGGCGTGCTGCCGCCGGACACGCCCGCGTCGTCACCCTGGGAGCTCGACGCCGCCCTCACGACGCTGTGCCGGCTCGCGGGCGACGGCGACGCGCTGGCGACGCGGATCCTCGAGGTGTCCGCGCGGCGCGTGGCCCGCGGGATCACCGTGGTGGCCGACCTCGTGGACGCGGGCGTGGTGGTGTTCGGCGGCCCGGCGTGGGCCCGCCTGGCCCCGCACTACCTGCCGGAGGTGCGGCGCGAGCTGACCCTGCAGTCGACGCTGCGCGAGGTGCACCCCGTCGAGGTGCTGGGCTCCGCGGTCGGCGACCACGTGGGCGCCGTCGGAGCGGCCAGCCTGGTGCTGGACGGCCTCTTCACGCCCCGCCCCTCGGGTCTCGTCGAGGCGTCGCCGCCCGGCGCCGCGGTCCGCTCCTAGCCGCGACCCGACCCGACCCGCCGACACGCGCGACGACACGCCCGCCGGGCACCGGGATGCCCTTGACAGCATTAACTCAATTCGCTTGAGTTAATCGCGTCAGCCGGCCCGGCGTCGTCGGGCCACTCATGTGGGCAAAGGAGCACCATGCGACTGGCACGACCCCTCGCCGCGGGCACCGCGGTCACGGCACTCGTCCTCGCCCTCGGAGCCTGCGGCTCGGGGGCCGACGGCGGCGACGGCGACGCGACGATCAAGATCGCGTACCAGAAGTTCGGCAACTTCACGCAGGCCGACGAGCTGTTCAAGGACGTCAAGGCGGAGTACGAGAAGGCGAACCCCGACGTCACCATCGAGCTGGTGCCGATCGAGGCCAGCCAGAACGACTACTTCACCAAGCTCGCGCTGATGAACCGGGCGCCGGCCACCGCGCCCGACCTCATGTACGAGGACACGTTCATGATCAAGTCGGACGTCGAGGCGGGCTACCTGCTGCCGATGGACGACTACCTCGCCGACTGGGAGGACTGGGGCCAGTTCGTGGACCAGGCCAAGCAGGCCGGCCTCGGCGACGACGGCAAGACGTACGGCGTCCCGATGGGCACCGACACCCGCGGCCTGTGGTTCAACAAGGACGTGCTCGCCAAGGCCGGGCTGCCCGACGACTGGGCGCCCAAGAGCTGGGACGAGCTCCTCGAGGCCGCGCGCGCCATCAAGAAGGCCGAGCCGGACGTCATCCCGCTCAACGTCTACTCGGGCAAGCCGATGGGCGAGGGCTCCACGATGCAGGGCTTCGAGATGCTGCTGTACGGCACGGGCGGCACGCTCTACGACACCGACTCCAAGAAGTGGGTCGTCGGGTCGCAGGAGTTCGTCGACTCGCTCGACTTCATCAAGACGATCTACACCGAGGGCCTGGCCCCGACGCCGCAGCAGGCGCTCGACCCGAACGTCGGCAACACCGTCTCCGCGGAGTGGCTGCCGAAGGGCAAGCTCGGCATCTCCCTCGACGGCTCGTGGATGCCCGGCACCTGGCTCGAGGAGGGCACGGCGCCCTGGCCCGAGTGGACCGACGTCATGGGCACCGCCGCGATGCCGACCCAGGAGGGGCAGGCGCCCGGCGCGGTCAGCATGTCGGGCGGCTGGACGATGGCGATCGGCGCCGGGTCCAAGAACCCCGACGTCGCGTTCGACGTCCTCACGCACTCCCTCGACAAGGAGAACTCGCTGCGGTTCGCGATCGACAACAGCCAGATCGCGGTGCGCACCGACGTCGCCGAGGAGCCCTCCTACTCCGAGGCCAACCCGACGGTGCCGTTCTTCTCCGACCTCGTCGGCGTGACGAACTTCCGGCCCGCCACCTCCGACTACGCGCAGGTCTCCAACGCGATCCAGGTCGCGATGGAGTCGGTGATGACCGGCCAGCAGTCGCCCGAGGAGGCGGCCGCCGTCTACGACAAGGCCGTCGTCGCCCAGGTCGGCGAAGAGAACACGACGAACGGCTGACGACGTGACCGCACTCGCCCCCGCGCCCGCCGCGGCGCCGGGAGCGGGGCCGCGGGCGGTGCGGCGCACCCCGGTGCGCCGCACCGCCGGCCGCCTCGTCCCGCTGCTCCCCGCCGTCGTCCTGCTCGCCCTGTTCATGCTCGGGCCGGTCGTCTGGTCGTTCTACGGCTCGTTCACGAACGCGGCGCTCACCGGCCCGAACGCCGCGAACCCCGAGTGGGTGGGGCTCGGCAACTACGTCCAGCTGCTCGGCGACCCGGACTTCCCGAAGGCGCTGTGGCTCACGGTGCTCTTCGTCATCGCGTCCGCCGTGGTCGGGCAGAACCTCGCCGGCCTCGGGCTCGCGATGCTCATGCGGTCCGCGCTCAAGCCCGTGCGGGCGGTCGTCTCGACGCTGGTCGTGACGGCGTGGGTGCTGCCCGAGATCGTCGCCGCCTTCGCGGCCTATGCCTTCTTCCACGCCGACGGCACCCTGAACTCGCTGCTGGCGGGCGTCGGGATCACCGGGCCGGACTGGCTGTTCGACTACCCGATGCTGGCCGTCATCCTCGCCAACGTCTGGCGCGGCACCGCGTTCTCGATGATGGTCTACTCGGCCGCCATCGCGGAGGTGCCGCCCGAGATCACGGAGGCGGCGACGGTCGACGGCGCGAACGCCGTGCAGCGGCTCGTGTGGGTCACGCTGCCCACGATCCGCCGCAGCATCTCGACCAACCTCATGCTCACGACGCTGCAGACGCTGTCCGTGTTCACCCTCATCTACGTGATGACGGGCGGCGGCCCCGGCACCGACAGCTCGACGCTGCCGATCCTCGCCTACCAGGAGGCGTTCAAGTTCGCCCAGGTCGGCTACGGCACGGCGATCGCCACCGTGATGCTGGTGATCGGCGCCGTCTTCTCCGTCGTGTACATCCGCAGCCTGAAGCCGGAGGTCGACTGATGGCCCGGACCGCCCCCGCGCCCGCACCGGACGCCGCCCTCGCGGCCGCGCCGCCGGCCCGACGCAAGGCCGCGCCGTCCGTCGCCGCGCCCGGTCCGCGCGCCGCCCGCGCGCTGTCGAACGCCGTGCTCGTCGTCGTCGGGCTGTGCTTCCTGCTGCCCCTCGGCTGGATCGTGCTGGCGTCGCTCGACGCGAGCGCCACGCTCGCCGTCGGGCTGCCGGAGACGTTCACCCTCGAGAACTTCACCGCCGTGATGACCCCCGAGCAGACCTGGCGGCCGTTGTGGAACGCGTTCCTCCTGTCCGCCGGGACCGGCCTCATCACCGTGGTCGCGTCCGTGCTGGCGGCGTACCCGCTGTCGCGCTACCGGATGCGGTTCAACAAGCCGTTCATGTACGCCGTCCTGTTCGGCACGTGCCTCCCCATCACGGCGATGATGGTGCCGGTCTACTCGCTGTTCGTGCGGCTCAACCTGCTCGACTCGCTGCCGGGCACCACGTTCTTCATGGCCGCGACGTCCCTGCCGATGGCGATCTGGATGACGAAGAACTTCATGGACTCCGTGCCGATCTCCCTCGAGGAGGCGGCGTGGACCGACGGTGCGTCGGCCATGACCACGCTGCGGACCATCGTGCTGCCGCTCATGCGCCCGGGCATCGCCGTCGTGTTCATCTTCGTGTTCATCCAGGCGTGGGGGAACTTCTTCGTCCCCTTCGTGCTGCTGCTGACCCCCGAGAAGCAGCCGGCCGCCGTGAGCATCTTCGCGTTCTTCGGCCAGTACGGGTCCGTGGCCTACGGCCAGCTCGCGGCCTACTCGATGCTCTACTCCATCCCCGCGGTCGCGCTCTACGTGCTCGTCTCGCGGCTCTCCGGCTCGTCGTTCGCGCTCGCCGGAGCGGTCAAGGGCTGACTCCGCCCTCCCTGTCCCACCCGCCCCACCCGTCACCAGGAGCCTGATCCATGCACGACACCACCACCCGCACCACCATGCGCCTCCAGCGCTTCGTGAAGGACTGGCTGGAGCCCGCCGTCCTGCGCGAGACCCGGCCGCTCGACGTCGAGGCGTGGACCGTCGGCGGGGAGCCGGTGCCCTTCGCCGAGGCGGTCGCGGCGACCTACGCGCCGTTCGCGATCGGCGCGCCGTGGGGGCGCCCGTGGGACACCACCTGGTTCCACGTGACCGGCGACGTCCCCGCCGCGTGGACCGGGGACGCCGCGCCCGCGGGCACGCGCGTGGAGCTCGTCGTCGACCTCGGCTTCACCGGCGCCGGCCCCGGCTTCCAGGCCGAGGGCACCGCGTGGACGCCGGACGGCCGCATCATCAAGGCCGTCGAGCCCCGCAACCGGCACGTGCCGCTCGCGGCCGGGCAGGCGCTGGACGGTGCGGGGCGGGTCGACGTCTTCGTCGAGGCCGCCGCCAACCCCGACGTGCCCGGCGGCGCGTGGACGCGGCCCACCCCGATGGGCGCCTGGGAGACCTCCGGCCCCGACCCGATCTACGCCCTGCGCACCATGCACGTGGCCCTCGTGGACACCACGGCCTGGGAGCTGCTGCAGGACGTGCGCGCCCTGCACGGTCTCGTGCGCGTGCTGCCCGCCACCACCCCGCGCGCCGCCGAGGTGCTGCGCGCCCTCGAGGACATGCTCGACGCCGTCGACCCGGACGACGTGCCGGGCACCGCCGCCGCCGGCCGGGCGGCGCTCGCCGCCGCGCTGGCCAGCCCCGCCGCCGCGTCCGCGCACCGCGTGCACGCCGTCGGGCACGCGCACATCGACTCCGCCTGGCTGTGGCCGACGCGCGAGACGGTGCGCAAGTGCGCCCGCACGTTCTCCAACGTGCTCGCCCTCATGGACGAGGACCCGGACGTGAAGTTCGCCTGCTCCTCGGCGCAGCAGTACTCCTGGGTCCAGGAGCACTACCCGGAGCTGTTCGAGCGGATCCGCGAGCGCGTGCGCGAGGGCCGGTTCGTCCCCGTGGGCGGCATGTGGGTCGAGTCGGACACGAACATGCCGGGCGGCGAGGCGCTGGCCCGCCAGCTCGTGGCCGGCAAGCGGTACTTCATCGACGAGCTGGGCGTGGAGCCGAAGGAGGTGTGGCTGCCGGACTCCTTCGGGTACACGGCCGCCCTGCCGCAGCTCGCGCGCCTGGCGGGCAGCGACAACTTCCTCACGCAGAAGATCTCGTGGAACGACACGAACACGATGCCGCACCACACCTTCTGGTGGGAGGGCATCGACGGGTCGCGGGTGTTCACCCACTTCCCGCCCGTGGACACGTACAACTCGGAGCTGACGGCCGAGGAGCTGGCCCGCGCCGAGCGGCAGTACGCCGAGAAGGGTCGCGCCAACACGTCCCTCGTGCCGTTCGGCTTCGGCGACGGCGGCGGCGGCCCCACCCGCGAGATGGTGGCCGCGGCCCGCCGCACCCACGACCTGGAGGGCTCGCCGCGCGTCGAGCTGTCCGACTCGCAGGCGTTCTTCGACGCCGCGCGCGCCGAGTACGCCGCCCCGCCCACGTGGACGGGCGAGATGTACCTCGAGTACCACCGCGGCACGTACACGTCGCAGGCCCGGACCAAGCGCGGCAACCGCCGCAGCGAGCACCTGCTGCGCGAGGCGGAGCTCTGGGCCTCGACGGCGGCCGTCCGCGCCGGCGCCGAGTACCCGGCCGAACGCCTGCAGCGGCTGTGGCGCACCGTGCTGCTGCAGCAGTTCCACGACATCCTGCCCGGGTCGTCCATCGCCTGGGTGCACCGCGAGGCCGAGCGCAACTACGCCGAGGTGGCGCGGGAGCTCGAGGAGATCATCGACGACGCGCTGCAGGTCCTCGTGGGCGCGGGCGACCGACCGGTCGCCGTCAACGCCGGGCCGTTCGCGCGCGGCGGGGTCGCCGGGCTCGGGGCCACCGCCCTCGACGCGCCGCGCGGGGCGGGCACCGTGGCGCCGGTGCCCGGTCCCGTGGCCGACGGTGACGGCTGGGTGCTGGAGAACGACCTCGTGCGCGTCGCCGTCGACGGCCGCGGGCACTTCGTGTCCGCCGTCGACCGCCGGACCGGGCGGGAGGCGATCCTGCCCGGCGGTCGCGGCAACCTGCTCCAGCTGCACCGCGACGTCCCGAACGAGTGGGAGGCGTGGGACATCGACGAGCACTACCGCCGCGCCACCACCGACCTGGTCGACGTGGCGAAGATCGAGGTCGTCACGACCGACGCCGGGCCCGCGCTGCGGGTGCTGCGCGAGTTCGGGTCGTCGCGCGTGGAGCAGGACCTCGCGCTCGCGGCGGACGGGCGTGCCCTGCGCATCACGACGCGCGTCGACTGGCACGAGCGGCAGAAGCTGCTCAAGCTCGCGTTCCCGCTCGACGTGCGCGCCGAGCGCGCGACGTCGGAGATCCAGTTCGGGCACGTGCACCGGCCCACGCACGTCAACACGTCGTGGGACCACGCGCGGTTCGAGACGGTCGCGCACCGGTGGGTGCACGTGGAGGAGCCCGGCTTCGGCGTCGCCGTCGCGAACGACTCGACCTACGGGCACGACATCACCCGCACCCGCACCGACGACGCGACCGACGCCCAGGGCGCCCGGGGCACCACGGTGCGGCTCTCGCTGCTGCGCGCGCCGATGTTCCCGGACCCCGACGCCGACCAGGGCGAGCACGAGCTGCGCTGCGAGCTCGTCGTCGGCGCCGGCATCGAGGACGCCGTCCGCCACGGCTACGCGCTCAACCTGCCCGAGCGCGTCGTCACCGGTGACCACGGCGTCGAGCCCCTCGTCGCGGTGGACGACGACGCCGTCGTCGTGGAGGCCGTCAAGCTCGCGGAGGACGGCAGCGGCGACGTCGTCGTGCGGCTGTACGAGAGCCGCGGCGGGCGGGCCCGGGCGCGCGTCACGCCGGCGTTCGAGCACACCGGCGTGGTCGTGACCGACCTGCTGGAGCGCCCGCTGGACGCCGCGCACCGCGACGGCGACGACGTGCTGCTCGAGCTGACCCCGTTCCAGGTGGTCACGCTGCGCGTGCGCCGCTGACCCTCCGGCGGGGACGTGGGCGCGAGCCCGGCGCTGTCCGGAAGGCGGACGGCGGCGGGCTCGCGCCCACATCGTCTGGGCACCACCCGAGCACCACCCGAGCACCACCGAGCGAAGGAGAAACGATGAGGTTCACCAGAGCAGTCGGTACGGTCGCCGCGCTGGCGTGCGTGATGGGGGCGGCGGCGGTCGCGCCCGCGTCCGCCGACGACGCGGGACGGGACGGGCCCGGCGTCCCGCCGCGCACGCAGGAGGCGCGGGCGGTGGCCAGCTACGAGGCGATGCAGGAGCACCTGTACGCCGACGACGGGTCGTCGCTCTACCTGGAGCACTACCCGAGCAAGGCGGACGACCGGACCTACTCGTTCGAGTGGCCGTTCTCGCAGGCGCACATCGCCACCCTCGACCTCGCGGGCATCCCGGGCCGCACCGGCCGCGCGTTCGCCGACGACCTCGCCGACCGCGGCGTCGGGCAGGAGCGGTTCTGGAACGCGGGCGGCGGCACGACGGGCCTGCCCGGCTACGACTCCTACCCCCGCGCCCCGTACGGCGACGGCGGCGACATGTTCTACGACGACAACGAGTGGGTGGCGCTCGCGAAGGTGCAGCAGTACCTCGACACCGGGGACAGGGCGGCCCTGCGCCGGGCGAAGGAGATCTTCGCGCTCGTCGAGTCCGGCTGGGACACCGACCCGAGCCACCCCGCGCCCGGCGGGGTCTTCTGGACCCAGGCGACGTGGAGCACCGACCGCAACACCGTCTCGACCATGCCCGGCGCGCAGCTCGCCACGCGGCTGTACCTGATCACGGGGGAGCGGCACTACCTGCGCTGGGCCGAGCGGATGACGGACTGGACCGACCGCTACCTGCTGGCCCCCGACGGGCTCTACTGGGACAACATCAAGCTCGACGGGTCCATCGACCGGACGCACTGGTCGTACAACCAGGGCGTGCCGGTCGGCACGTACGCCCTGCTGTACGAGGCGACGGGCAAGAAGGAGTACCTGCGCAGGGCCGAGGCGGTCGCGCGGGCGTCGTACCGGTACTACGTCACCGAGGGGCGGCTCGACGGGCAGCCCATGTTCTTCAACTCCATCTGGTTCAAGAACCTCCTGCTGCTGGAGTCGGTGACGGGCGGGCACACCTACCGGGACGCCATGGCCGACTACGCGGACGCGCGGTGGAGCGACGTGCGCGACCCCGAGACCGGGCTGTTCCCCACCGACGGCGGGACGACCGAGCTGCTCGGCCAGGCCGCCATGGTGCAGATCTACGCCACGCTCGCGTGGCCGCGCGGCAAGGCGTCGATCCTGTACTGACGCTCCCGCCTTCGAGAACGGGATCTGTCGCGTCCTCCGGCCGGATGACGCGACAGATCCCGTCCTCGAAGGCGACTACCCTCGTGAGGTGGCACATCTCCTCGGCGCGGACGGCATCGCGCTGACCATCGGTACCCGCACCCTCCTGCGTGACGTCTCCCTCGGCCTCGACGACGGCGACCGCATCGGCGTCGTCGGCCCCAACGGGGCGGGCAAGTCCACCCTGCTGCGCCTGCTGGCCGGCACCCAGGCGCCCGACGCCGGCCGCGTCACCCGCGTGGGCGGCTCCCGGCTCGGCATGCTCGTGCAGCGCGACGTCGACGACGACGCGGCCACGATCCGCGACCTCGTCCACGGCGACGACGCCACGCACGAGTGGGCGTCCGACGCCCGCATCCGCAACGTGCACGCCGGCCTGCTGGCCGACCTCGACCTCGACCAGCCGGCGGCCACCCTCTCCGGCGGGCAGCGCCGCCGCGTCGCGCTCGCCGCGCTGCTCGTCGAGGACCCCGACGTCCTGCTCCTCGACGAGCCCACCAACCACCTCGACGTCGAGGGCGTCGCCTGGCTGGCCGAGCACCTGTCGGACCGCTACGGCCGGCCCGGCGCCACCGGCGCGCTCGTCGTCGTCACGCACGACCGCTGGTTCCTCGACGCCGTCTGCTCCCGCACTTGGGAGGTGCGCGGCGACGGCACCGGCGGCGTCGACGGGTACGACGGCGGGTACGCCGCCTACATCCTGGCCCGCGCCGAGCGCGCCCGGCAGGCCGCCACCGCCGCCGAGAAGCGCAACAACCTGCTCCGCAAGGAGCTCGCCTGGCTCAAGCGCGGCGCCCCCGCCCGCACCTCCAAGCCCAAGTTCCGCCTCGACGCCGCGGCCGCCCTCATCGACGACGAGCCGCCGCCCCGCGACACCCTCGAGCTCACGCAGATGGCCACGCGTCGCCTCGGCAAGGACGTGCTCGACCTCGAGGACGTCACCGTCACGGTGCCCGTCCGCGACGACTCCGGCCGCCGGCGCGTGCTGCTCGACGACGTCACCTGGCGGCTCGGCCCCGGCGACCGGTACGGCGTCGTCGGCGTCAACGGCTCCGGCAAGACCACGTTGCTGTCGCTGCTGGCCGGCCGCCGCGAGCCCGACTCCGGCCGGGTGCGGCGCGGCAAGACCGTGCACGTCGCCGAGCTCACCCAGGACGTCGGAGAGCTCGACGACGTCGCGCACCTCACCGCCGTGCAGGTCGTCGACCGCGAGAAGCGCACCGTCGTCGTCGACGGCAAGGAGCTCACCGCCGGCCAGCTCACCGAGCGGCTCGGCTTCACCCGCGAGCGCGCGCACACCATCGTGCGCGACCTCTCCGGCGGCGAGCGGCGCCGGCTCCAGCTGCTGCGCCTGCTCGTCTCCGAGCCCAACGTGCTGCTCCTCGACGAGCCCACGAACGACCTCGACACCGACACCCTCGCCGCCGTCGAGGACCTGCTCGACGGGTGGCCCGGCACGCTCATCGTCGTGTCCCACGACCGGTACCTGCTGGAGCGTGTGTGCGACCGCCAGTGGGCGCTGCTCGGCGACGGCGCGCTGCGGGACCTGCCTGGTGGGGTGGAGCAGTACCTGGCGCTGCGGCGTGCTGGTGGTGGTTCTGCTGGTGGTCGGGGGGCGGCGTCGGGCGATGTGGCGTCGCGGGGCGCGCCATCCGCCTCGCTCGTTCCTCGCTCGGCTCCCGCCAGGCCCGACCAGC
>NZ_JBHVFQ010000022.1:0-72107 GCF_042801555.1 Isoptericola sp. NPDC057559 | reverse complement strand
TGACTATCAAACACACTGTTGAGTTCTCAAACAACCGACGCACACCCACAAGACCAGAACCCTTCGATTCCGACCCCGCCGGGGCAACCCCTCAACCTTACTCGGTTCGTCCTGCCCCGTCAACTTCCGGCCGAAGCCTTGAAGTGTTGGTTCGAACGAGCCGTTCCCGAACGAGGGCGCACTCGGCGTCCTCGTGAAGAAGGATTCGGGTTGTCCGCCCCGGGCCGGCCACCGGTACCCAGCCTCTCGGCTGTCTCCTCGGTGTCCGTTCTCCCTGTCGGGCGAACGACCAGAACATTACACACAGTTCCGGGGAGGTGCCAAATCGCGCTCTGACCTGCACGAATGTCCGCCGGCGCGGCCGTGCGGGGCGACCAGCGGAACGACCGAGGGCCCGGACGGGAGCACGTGCGCTCCCCTCCGGGCCCCGGTCACGGCGCTCCGCGCCGGCCCGTCACTCCGCCACGGCCACCGCGAGGGTCCGCTTGCCCCGACGCAGCACCGCGTACCGGCCGTGCAGCAGGTCCTCGGGTGCGAGCGCGGCGTCCTCGGAGGCGACCTTCGCATTGTTCACGTAGGCGCCGCCCTCACCGATGGCCCGGCGCGCGGCCGCCTTCGACGCGACGAGGCCCGACCCGACGAGCGCGTCGACCACGAGGTCGCCCGCCTTCGCCGTCGTCCGCGGCAGCTCGGCCACCGCGGCGCCGAGCGTGCCGGCGTCCAGGCCCCGGAGCTCTCCGCGGCCGAAGAGCGCCTGGCTCGCCGAGATCACCGCGTCGGTGGCGCCCTGCCCGTGCACGAGCGTCGTGAGGTCGCCGGCCAGGGTGCGCTGCGCCTCGCGGGCGAAGGGCCGCTCGGCCACCTCTCCCTCGAGCGCCTCGATCTCCTCGCGCGAGCGGAAGGTGAACACCTTGAGGTACTTGACGACGTCCGCGTCCGCCGTGTTGAGCCAGAACTGGTAGAAGGCGTACGGGCTCGTCAGCTCCGGGTCGAGCCACACGGCCCCGCCCTCGGACTTGCCCATCTTGGTGCCGTCCGCCTTGGTGATGAGCGGCGAGGTGAGGGCGTGCACGGACGCGCCGTGCGCCTTGCGGATCAGCTCGACGCCGGACAGCAGGTTGCCCCACTGGTCGTTACCGCCGAGCTGCAGGGTGCAGCCGTCCCGCTCGTACAGCTCCCGGTAGTCCATGCCCTGCAGCACCTGGTAGCTGAACTCGGTGAAGCTGATGCCCTCGTCCGAGCGCAGGCGCCGCGCCACGATGTCCTTGGACAGCATGGTGCCCACGCGGAAGTGCTTGCCGACGTCGCGCAGGAAGTCGATCGCCGACATCGAGCCGGTCCAGTCGAGGTTGTTCACCATCCGGGCCGCGGCCGGGCCCTCGAAGTCGAGGAACGGCTCGATCTGCGCGCGGATGCGGTCCACCCAGCCGGCCACGACGTCGCGCGACTGCATCGAGCGCTCCGTGGTGGGTCGCGGGTCGCCGATCAGCCCCGTGGCGCCGCCCACCAGCGCGAGGGGCCGGTGCCCCGCGAGCTGCAGGCGGCGCATGTTCAGCAGCTGGACCATGTGCCCGATGTGCAGGCTCTGCGCCGTCGGGTCGAAGCCCGCGTAATAGGTGACGGGGCCCTCGGCCAGCGCAGAACGCAGCGCGGCCTCGTCGGTGGACTGCGCCACCAGGCCTCGCCAGTGCAGCTCGTCGAGAACGTCGGTCACCGTGTGCTCCTCGGGAAAAGGGGGTCGCGACCCGGCCGGGTCGCCCTCCTAGTGTGCCCGACCGCTACCGCGACCGGCGCCGCGGTCCCGCGGCGCGGTACGGCGAGACGGTGGGCTCGCCGGCCAGCCAGACCCGCCACGGGAACAGGTCCGCGCGGCCCCCGTCGCCGCTCACGCCCACCCGCGGGCCGGCGGCGACCTCGGCGTCGCCCCGGTCGGCCGTCGCGGGCACGCGCAGGACGAGGTCGCCCGCGGGGTCGGTCAGGTCCCGCCCGTCGTCGTCGCGCGTGACCGCGAGCGCCACCGTGAGTCGCGCCGGGCCGCGGGCCAGGTCCAGGTCCGCACGGGTCACGCCCGCGGCCGCGCGACGCTCGCGCGCCAGGTCCGCGCCCTCGACCACCTCGCCGGCCCGCAGCAGCACGGCCGACGCCTCGCCCGGCGGGCTGCACACGACGTTCATGCAGTGGTGCAGCCCCAGGTGCCGGTACACGTAGACCCGCCCGGCCTCGCCGAACATCGTGCGGTTGCGCGCCGTCTCCCCGCGGAACGCGTGCGAGCCCGGGTCGGCCGGGCCCGCGTACGCCTCGACCTCGGTGATCCGCAGGGTGACGGCGCCGTCGGAGGTGCGGCGGGTGAGGAGCGTGCCGAGCAGGTCCCGCGCCACGACGTGCACGTCGCGCTCGAACCACGCGCGGTCCGGCACGACGGCGGCCCCGGGCGCGGGGGCGACGTCCCGCTCGCCCCGCACGGTCAGATCCCGTGCGCGGGCCACGTGACCCGCCCCCAGCCGTCCAGGCGCACGTCGGCCCGGCGCGCGGTCCGGTGCGCCGCGTAGAGCGCGTTCTCGGCCGCCATCCAGGCCTTCCAGTGCCCGCGCGCGTCCTCGCCGTCGCGCGCCAGGCCGCGCGTGAGCCGGAGCGCGTCGTCGGTCTCGACCCAGACCAGCAGGGCGCAGAGGTCGTCGACCCGCGGGTCGCCGGCGCCGCAGCCCTCCACGACGAGGTACTCGGCGCGGGGGACGTCGTGCCACTCGGCGTACCGGCCGGTGCCCCAGTCGTAGCGCTCGTAGCGACCGTCCTCGCCGCGGGCGAGCGGCGCGAGGACCTGCTCGTGCAGCCGCTCGACGCCCGCGGCCAGCCCCGACCAGCCGTCGTAGAGGTCGTCCATGTGGACCACCTGCGCGGGCAGCGCCTCCGCGAGCTGGGCGGCCAGCGTGGACTTGCCCGAGCCCGCCGGGCCGTCCACGACCACGAGCCGCGTCCCGCCGGCCGGCCGGTCGGCCGCCGTCCCTTCCGGGCCCGCCGCCGGCAGCCGCGGCGCTGCCGCGCGCACGCGCGCCACCAGGCGGTCCAGCACTCCCTGGGGCACGGTCACGCCCGCTCCCCCTTCGCCGGGTCCGTCGTCGTCACGTCGGCCATTCTGCCTGCCGGCGGTCGCCGCGGACGCCGACGGCCGCGCCCCCCCGTGGGGAGGCGCGGCCGTCGCCGTGCGGTGTGGCTCAGCCCTCCGCCCAGGAGCGGAACTCCGCGGAGCGGCCCGCGGCCTCCTCGAGCTGCTCGGCGACGCGCACCGGGGCCGTGCCGCCCACGCCGTCGCGCGACGCCACCGAGCCCTCGACGCTCAGCACGTCGCGCACCCCCGGCGTCAGGTGCTCCGAGATCGCCGCGAGGTCGGCGTCCGACAGGTCCCACAGCTCGATGCCACGCTCCTCGCAGACGCGCACGCAGGCGCCCGCGACCTCGTGCGCGACGCGGAACGGCACCCCCGAGCGGACCAGCCACTCGGCGACGTCCGTGGCCAGCGAGAAGCCCTGCGGCGCGAGCTCGGCCATCCGGTCGGTGTCGAACGTCAGGGTGCGCACCATGCCGGCGAACGCGGGCAGCAGCACCGTGAGCGTCGCGACCTGGTCGAACACCGGCTCCTTGTCCTCCTGGAGGTCCCGGTTGTACGCCAGCGGCAGGCCCTTGAGCGTGGTGAGCAGGCCGGTGAGGTCGCCGACGAGTCGCCCCGCCTTGCCGCGGGCGAGCTCGGCGATGTCCGGGTTCTTCTTCTGCGGCATGATGCTCGACCCCGTCGACCACGAGTCGTCCAGCCGCACGAAGCCGAACTCCTTCGTGTTCCAGAGGATGATCTCCTCGCTCAGCCGCGACAGGTCGATGCCGACCATCGCCGCGACGAACGCGAACTCCGCCACGACGTCGCGCGCCGCGGTGCCGTCGATGGAGTTCTCCACCGGGCCGTCGAAGCCGAGCTCGGCCGCCACCGCGGCCGGGTCCAGCCCGAGCGACGAGCCCGCGAGCGCCCCCGAGCCGTACGGCGAGCGCGCCGCGCGCACGTCCCAGTCGAGGATGCGGTCGACGTCGCGCAGCAGGGGCCACGCGTGCGCGAGGAGCTGGTGCGCCACGAGGACCGGCTGGGCGTGCTGCAGGTGGGTGCGCCCGGGCATGACGGCGTCGCCCGCCGCCTGCGCCTGCCCGACGAGCGCGTCCACGACGTCGAGCACCTGGCCCACGACCGTCTTCGCCTGGTCGCGCAGGTAGAGCCGCACGAGCGTGGCGATCTGGTCGTTGCGCGACCGGCCGGCGCGCAGCTTGCCGCCGAGCTCGGGGCCGGCGCGCTCGATGAGGCCGCGTTCCAGGGCCGTGTGCACGTCCTCGTCGCCGAGCACGGGCAGGAACGCCCCGGACTGGACGTCGGCGAGCAGGACGTCCAGCGCCTCGAGCATGCCCGCCAGCTCGTCGTCGGTGAGCAGGCCCGCGGCGTGCAGCACGCGGGCGTGCGCCCGCGACCCGCGGATGTCGTACGGGGCGAGCACCCAGTCGAAGTGCGTGGACTGCGACAGCGCCTGCAGCTCCGGCGACGGGCCGCCGGCGAACCGGCCGCCCCACAGGGACACGTTGTCGGACTGCCGGCTCACGGTCCCGTCGGGACCGCCGGGCGTGACCTCGGACCCCACGTCAGAACTCCCCGGTGCCGAAGTCCACGCCGTTGCCGAACTTCTCGTCGCGGGCCGCGGCCTGCTTGGCGGCGAGGCCGTAGATCTCGATGAAGCCCCGGGCGTGCGACTGGTCGAACGAGTCGCCCTCGTCGTACGTGGCGAGGTTGAAGTCGTACAGGCTCGACTCCGAGCGGCGGCCCGTGACCGTGGCCCGGCCGCCGTGCAGCACCATGCGGATCTCGCCGGAGACGTACTTCTGGGTCTCGTCGACGAAGGTGTCGAGGTTCTTCTTCAGCGGGGAGAACCACATGCCGTCGTAGACCAGCTCGGACCAGCGCTGCTCGACCTGGCGCTTGAAGCGGGCCTGCTCGCGCTCGAGCGTGACGTTCTCCAGCTCCTGGTGCGCGGCGATGAGCGCGATGGCGCCGGGCGCCTCGTAGATCTCGCGGGACTTGATGCCCACCAGGCGGTCCTCGACGATGTCGATGCGGCCCACGCCCTGCGCGCCGGCGCGGCGGTTCATCTCCTGGATGGCCTGCAGCGGCGTCACGGCCACGCCGTCCAGCGCGACGGGCACGCCCTGGTCGAAGGTGATGACGACCTCGTCGGCGACCGGCGGGAACGTCGGGTCGTCGGTGTAGGAGTAGACGTCCTTGGTGGGCTCGTTCCAGATGTCCTCGAGGAAGCCGGTCTCCACGGCGCGGCCCCACACGTTCTGGTCGATCGAGAACGGGTTCTTCTTCGTGGTCGCGATCGGCAGGTCGTGACGCTCGGCGTAGTCGATGGCCTTCTCGCGGGTCAGGGCGAGGTCGCGCACCGGAGCGATGGACTTCAGGTCGGGGGCGAGCGAGGTCGTCGCGACCTCGAAGCGGACCTGGTCGTTGCCCTTGCCGGTGCAGCCGTGCGCGACCGTCGTCGCGCCGAACTGGCGGGCGGCGCGCACGAGGTGCTTGACGATCACCGGGCGGGAGATCGCCGAGACCAGCGGGTAGCGGTCCAGGTACATCCCGTTCGCCTTGAGCGCGGGCATGCAGTACTCCGCCGCGAACTCGTCGCGGGCGTCCGCGACGTACGCCTCGACGGCGCCGCAGTCGAGGGCGCGCTTGCGGATGACGTTCATGTCCTCGCCGCCCTGGCCGACGTCGACGGCCACGGCCACGACCTCGGCCCCGGTGGCCTCGGCGATCCAGCCGATGGCCACGGAGGTGTCCAGGCCGCCCGAGTAGGCGAGCACGACGCGATCAGTCATCACAGTTCTCTTTCTGGCGTGGGGTCAGGTCAAGTCTGGCAGGGGTCTCCCCGCGGGCACGAGCCCCCGGGGGCGTGGGTTCAGGGCACGGTGGGCTCAAGGCCCGGTGAGCTCGAGGAAGCGGCGGGCGACCTCGTCGCCGCCGAGGGGGTCGCGGGCGATCACGAGGATCGTGTCGTCGCCGGCGATGGAGCCGAGGACGCCCGGGAACACCGAGTGGTCGATCGCCGACGCCAGGTAGTTCGCGGCGCCGGGCGGGGTGCGCAGCACCACGAGGTTCCCGGACGCCTCCGCCGACACGAGCAGGTCGTTGCACAGCCGGGCGAGCCGCGCGGCGACGTACCCGACCTCGCTCTCCCCCTCGCCGGCCGCCTGGACGCTGCGGTCGCCGCCCTCGCCGGGCACCGCGTAGACGAGCGAGCCCGCCGCGTTGCGCACCTTCTCGGCGCGCAGCTCGATGAGGTCGCGCGACAGCGTGCCCTGGGTGACGCTGACGCCCGCGTCGGCGAGCTCGCGGGCCAGCTCGGCCTGCGAGTGGATCGGCGTGCGGCGCACGATCTCGACGATCCGCGCGTGGCGCGCGGCCTTCGTCGCCGGCCCCGTGGCGACCTGGCCCGACGACGAGGCGCCGTCCGGGGCGCTCACCGGTGCTCCAGCAGCCAGGTCAGCAGCGCCTTCTGCGCGTGCAGGCGGTTCTCCGCCTCGTCCCACACGACCGACGCGGGCCCGTCGATCACCGACGCGGCGACCTCCTTGCCGCGGTAGGCGGGCAGGCAGTGCAGGAAGATCGCGTCGTCGGCCGCGCCGGCCATGAGGGCGTCGTCGACGCCGTACCCGGCGAGGTCGGCGAGCCGGTCGGCCGCCTCCTCCTCGTCGCCCATCGACACCCAGGTGTCCGCGGCGACGACGTCGGCCCCGGCCACCGCGGCGCGCACGTCGGTGGTCACGGTGACGGAGCCGCCCGTCGTGGCAGCGATCTCGCGGGCGCGGGCGACGACGTCCTCGGGCGGGAGGTAGCCCTCGGGGCCGGCGACGGCGACGTGCAGGCCGGCGGTGACGCCGCCGAGCAGGTAGGACGCCGCCATGTTGTTCGCGGCGTCGCCGACGTAGGCGAGGCGCTGGCCGGCGAGCGCACCGATCCCGCCCCGGTGCTGCGCGACCGTGAGCAGGTCGGCCAGGATCTGGCACGGGTGGAAGCCGTCCGTGAGGGCGTTCACCACCGGCACCCGGGACACGGCCGCCATCTCCTCGATGCGGTCCTGCCCGAAGGTGCGCCACACGATGGCGGACACCTGGCGGTCCAGCACCCGGGTGACGTCCGCGACCGACTCCCGCACGCCCACCTGGGCGAGGCGGCCGTCGACGATCACGGGGAACCCGCCCAGCTCCGCGACGCCCGTGGAGAAGGACACCTGGGTGCGCAGCGTCGGCTTGTCGAAGAGGACGGCGACGCCCTGCGGCCCGGCCAGCGGGGCGCGCACGAACCGGTCCTCGCGGAACGCCATGCCGAGCTCGAGCACCTCCCGCTGCTCCTCGGGGGTGAGGTCGTCGTCACGCAGGAAGTGGCGGGGCATCAGTGCTCGCTCTCGGAGGTGTCGGGGACGGTGACGGCCGCGAAGAAGCCGGCGGCGTCGCGCGCCTGGTCGGCGGTCAGGACGAGCGGCGGGGCGAGGCGGATCGCGTCGGGTGCGACGGCGTTCACGACGAACCCGGCCTCGAGCGCCGCGGCGGCGACCTCGGCCGCGACGGGCCGGGTGAGCTGCACCGCGAGCAGGAGGCCGCGGCCCCGCACGCTCGCGACGAGCGGGTTGCCGGCGGCCTCGATCCCGGTGCGCAGGAGGTCGCCCACGCGGCGGACGTTCTCCAGCAGCCCGTCGCGCTCGATCACGCCCAGCGTCGCGAGGCCCGCGGCCGCCGCGACGGGGTTCCCGCCGAACGTGGTGCCGTGCTGCCCGCGGCCCAGCAGGGTCGCCGCGTTCTCGCCGAAGGCGATCGCCGCGCCGACCGGGAAGCCGCCGCCGAGCCCCTTGGCCACGGTGACGACGTCGGGCACGACGCCGCCGCCGACCTCGGGCTGCTGGAACGCGAACCACGAGCCGGTGCGGCCGACGCCGGTCTGCACCTCGTCGAGCACGAGCAGCGCGCCCGCCTCGGTGGTGAGGCGGCGGGCGTGCGCCAGGTAGCCCGGGGGCAGGGCCCGGACGCCGGCCTCGCCCTGGAGCGGCTCGAGGACGAGCGCCGCGACGCCGCCGCGCTCCGCGACCGCGGCCGGGGAGAACGCCTCCTCGAGCGCGGCCGTGTCGCCGAAGGGGACGTGCTCGACGCCGCCGGGCAGCGGCTCGAACGGCTCGCGGTACGCGGCCTTGGCCGTCAGCGCGAGCGCGCCCATCGACCGGCCGTGGAAGCCGCCCTCGAGGGCGAGGACCCGCGTGCGGGACCCGTCCTCGCCGCGGTTGCGGCGCGCCATCTTGAACGCCGCCTCGACGGCCTCGGTGCCCGAGTTGGTGAAGAACACCCGCGAGCCGGCCGGGGCGCCCGCGAGGTGCAGCAGCCGCTCGGCCAGCCCGATCTGCGTGGGCGTGGCGAAGAAGTTCGACACGTGTCCGAGCGTGCCCAGCTGCGCGCTGATCGCCGCCGTGAGGGTGGGGTGCGCGTGGCCGAGGGCGTTGACCGCGATCCCGGCGAGCAGGTCGAGGTACCGGCGGCCGTCCGCGTCCCACACGTACGAGCCCTCGCCGCGCACCAGCACGCGCTGCGGCGGGCCGAAGGTGTCCATCACGGCGTGGGTGTAGCGCTCGGTCCAGGCGGCGTTCGAGGCGTCGGCGAGCGCGCCGCCGCTCACGGCCTGCAGGGTGTCGCTCACGCGGAGGCCTCCTTGCTCGGGGTGGTTCCGGACTGGTCGGCCGACGTGCGCGCAGGGACGACCATCGTGCCGTTGCCGCGGGTGGTGAAGACCTCCAGCAGCACGGAGTGCGGCTGGCGCCCGTCGATCACCGTGGCACGCGGCACGCCGCCCTGCACGGCCCGCAGGCACGCCTCCATCTTGGGCACCATGCCTGCGGTCAGGCTCGGCAGCAGCGTCGCGAGGTCGGGCGCCGAGATCTCCTCGACGAGCGAGTCCTTGTCGGGCCACGAGGTGTACAGGCCCTCGACGTCGGTGAGCACGATGAGCTTCGTGGCGCCGAGCGCGACCGCGAGCGCCGCGGCGGCCGTGTCGGCGTTCACGTTGAGCACCTGGGTCGGGTCGTCCACGTCGGGGGCCACCGTCGAGACGACGGGGATGCGGCCGGCGTCCAGCAGGTCCTGGACGGCGGACGGGTGCACCTGCACGACGTCTCCCACCAGGCCGACGTCGACCGGCTCGCCGTCGACGACCGCGTGCCGGCGCACCGCGCCGAACAGGCCGCCGTCCTCGCCGGAGAGCCCGACGGCGTGCGGGCCGTGCGCGTTGATGAGGCCCACGAGCTCGCGCGACACCTGGCCGGTGAGCACCATGCGCACCACGTCCATCGCCTCGGGCGTGGTGACGCGCAGCCCGCCGCGGAACTCGCTGTGGATGTCGAGCCGCTCCAGCATGGCGTTGATCTGCGGGCCCCCGCCGTGCACGACGACCGGGCGCAGCCCCACCTGGCGCAGGAAGACCATGTCCTGCGCGAACGCGGCCTTGAGCCCGTCGTCGATCATCGCGTTGCCGCCGTACTTGACGACGACCAGCGCGCCGGCGAACTCCTGCAGCCACGGCAGCGCCTCGACGAGCACCTCCGCCTTCTGCTCGGGCGCGAGCCCGTTCACGACGTCGCTGCTCATGAGCTGTACGCGCTGTTCTCGTGCACGTAGTCGTGCGTGAGGTCGTTGGTCCACACGGTGGCGGACGCGCCCCCGGCGTGCAGGTCGACCACGACGGTGACCTCGCGGGACGCCGCGAGGTCGACGAGCTCGCGCGGCTCCCCCACCCCCTGGGCCCGGCACACCTGCACGCCGTTGACCGTGACGTCGAGCGCCAGCGGGTCGAAGGGCGCGACGTCCTCGGGCACGGTGCCGACGGCGGACACGATGCGGCCCCAGTTCGGGTCGTTGCCGAAGATCGCCGCCTTGAAGAGGTTGGAGCGCGTGACGGCCCGGGCGACGAGGACGGCCGCCTCCTCGGTGGTGGCGCCGGTGACGGTGACCGCGATGTCGTGGCTGGCGCCCTCGGCGTCCGCGACCAGCTGGCGCGCGAGCGAGGCCGTCACCTCGGTGACCGCGGCCGTGAGCTCGTCCAGCCCCACCTCGACGCCCGACGCCCCGCTGGCCAGCAGGATCACGGTGTCGTTGGTCGACATGCAGCCGTCCGAGTCCACCCGGTCGAACGTGGCGGCCGTGGCCGCGCGCAGCGCCGCGTCGGCGGTCGCAGGGTCGACGACGGCGTCGGTCGTGATGACCGAGAGCATCGTCGCGAGGCCCGGGGCGAGCATGCCCGCGCCCTTCGCCATCCCGCCCACGCTCCAGCCGTCGCGCTGCGCGACGGCCTGCTTGGAGACGGTGTCGGTGGTGCGGATCGCGTCCGCCGCGGCGGCGCCGCCGTCGCTCGCCAGGGCCGCCGCGGCGGCGTCGACGCCGCCGAGCAGGGCGTCCATGTCGAGGCGCAGCCCGATGAGGCCGGTGCTGCACACGAGCACGTCGCCGGCGCCGACCTCGTCCTCGGGCGACGCGGCGCCCGACGACAGCACGGCGGCCACGTGCTCCGCCGTGCGGTGCGTGTCGCCGAAGCCCTCGGGGCCGGTGCACGCGTTGGCGCCGCCGGAGTTGAGGACGACGGCACGCACCGCGCCGTCGCTCACCGCCTGGCGGGTCCACACCACGGGCGCGGCCTGCACGCGGTTGGTCGTGAGCACCGCCGCGCCCGTACGTCGCGGGCCGTCGTTGACGACGAGCGCGACGTCGCGCCCGCCCGACGCCTTGAGGCCGGCGGCGACGCCGGCGGCCCGGAACCCGGCCGGTGCGGTGATGCTCATGGAGCGACTCCTTCGGTGACGAGGCCGGCCGTCTCCGGCAGGCCGAGGGCAAGATTCATGGCCTGGACCGCCTGGCCGGCGGTGCCCTTGACCAGGTTGTCGATGGCGGTGACGGTCACCACCCGCCCGGCGGCCGCGTCGAGCGCGACCTGCACGAGGGCGGTGTTCGCGCCGAGCGTGGCGGCCGTCGTGGGCCACTGCCCCTCGGGCAGCAGCTCGACGAACGGCTCGTCGGCGTAGGCGTCGGCCCAGGCCGCGCGCACGTCGGCGGCGGTGGCGCCCTCGTGGCCGGGCGCGAGCCGGGCCGTGACGGTGGCGAGGATGCCGCGCGACATGGGCACGAGGGTGGGCGTGAAGCTGATCGTCACGGCCGGGGCGCCGGCGGTGCGCAGGTTCTGCGTGATCTCGGGGATGTGCCGGTGCGTGCCGCCCACCGCGTAGGGCGCGGCGGAGCCGAGGCCCTCGGCCGCGAGCAGGTGGGGCTTGAGCGACCTGCCCGCCCCCGAATAGCCGTTGGCGAGCACGGCGACGACGTCGGCCGGGCTGACCAGCCCCGTCGCGACCCCGGGCTGGAGGCCGAGGGTGACGGCGGTGACGTTGCAGCCGGGGACCGCGATCCGGCGGGCGCCGGCGAGGTGGTCGCGCTGGGCGCCGGTGACGTGGCCCGCGCCGTCCACGTGGAGCAGCTCCGGCAGGCCGTAGGGCCAGGTGCCCGCGTGCGGGGAGCCGTAGAACTGCTCCCAGTCGGCGGCCGAGGCGAGCCGGTGGTCGGCGCCGAGGTCGAGCACGAGGACGTCGTCCGGCAGCTGCGCGGCGATCTCGCCCGAGGCCCCGTGCGGGAGTCCGAGGACGACGACGTCGTGGCCCGCGAGCGCCTCGGGCGTGGTCGGCTCCAGGACGCGGTCGGCGAGCGAGCGCAGGTGCGGCTGCAGCGCGCCCAGGGCTGCGCCGGCGTTCGAGTGCGCCGTGAGCGCTCCGACCTCCAGCGCGGGGTGACGCGCCGCGAGGCGCAGGAACTCGCCCCCGGCGTACCCGGAGGCACCGGCGACGGCGACACGGAACGTGCGCGACTCAGTGCTGACCATATGCAGCACTATACATACGTATGCAGCACGCGGGGACCCCCCTCCCAGGAGCCGGGCACGACCCCGGCGGGGAGCCCGCGCGGGTGGGTCAGCCGGCCAGCGGCAGGTACATCACGTGCAGCCCGACGTACCCGTGCGCGGCGCTGCGGAAGGCGCCCGGCACCGTGCCCACGACCTCGAACCCGAGCGAGCGCCACAGCCGCACCGCGGCCACGTTCGTCTCGACCACCGCGTTGAACTGGATCCCCCGGTAGCCCTGCTCCCGGTGCCAGGCGACGACGTGCTCGCCGAGGGCCCGGCCCACCCCGCGACCCCGCGCGGCGGGCGAGACCATGAACGACGCCGTGCCCACGTGGTCACCGCGACCGGGGCGGTTCGGGCCCATCTTGGCCGTGCCGAGGAGGGCGCCGTCCGCGCCCTCCGCGACGACGGTCGCGCCTGGCGCCCGCTCCAGCCACAGCGCGCGACCCTGGTCGCTCGTGAGGTCGGACGGGTAGGCGTAGCTCTCCCCCGCCCGCACGACACCGTCGACGATCGGCCACAGCGCCGGCCAGTCGTCGTCGGTCGCGGGGCGGATCGTCAGCGGGGCGCGAGTGTCTCCGGTCACCCGCGAAGCATAGGGTCGGGCCGTGACCTCGCCCCCCTCCCACGACGCCGTCTCGGCCGCGGTCGCGGCGTCCTGCGCACTCGACGACCGCTCCGTGGATTCCGCCGGGGCGGCGTCGTGACCCCCGCCGCCGCCCTCGAGCTCGCGGACTGGCGCCGCCGCGTCGCGGAGCTGTACGCGGCGGTGCGGGCCGCGCCGGACCCGGCGGAGGGCCACGCGACATGGCGGCAGGGGCGCGACGACCTGTTCCGCACCCACCCCCAGAGCCCGCTGCCGGCGGGCGACCCGCTGCGCGCGTCGGGCCTGCCCTTCTGGCCCTACGACCCCGCGCTGCGCTTCGAGCTGCCCCTGCGGCCGGCCGCCCCGGCCACCCTCGACGTCGACACCGGCGCGGACGGCACGACCACGATGGAGCGGGTCGGCGTGCTCGAGCTGCCTGGCCTCGGCACGCTCGACGTCTGGTGGCTGGCCCAGTACGGCGGCGGGCTGTTCGTGCCCCTGCGGGACGGGACGGCCGGGGCCGGGTCGTACGGCGGGGGCCGCTACCTGCTCGACACGACCAAGGGCGCGGACCTCGGCGGGACGGGCGGGCGGATGGTCGTGGACCTCAACTTCGCCTACCACCCGTCGTGCCGCTACGACCCGGCGTGGACCTGCCCGCTCGCGCCCGCCGGCAACCGGGTCGACGCGCCCGTGCGCGCCGGGGAGCGGATGGCCTGACGGGACGCGCCCGACCTGCCCCGACCGGCAGCCGGTCGACGGTGCGTAGGCTCGGAGCCATGCACGCAGTGGTGGCCCGCGCGGCGGGTGGTCCCGAGGTCCTGGAGTACGTCGAGCGGCCCGACCCGTCGCCCGGCCCGGGAGGCCTGCTGGTCCGCGTCGCGGCAGCGGGGGTCAACTTCATCGACACGTACCGCCGCGCCGGCGTGTACGCGATGGACTACCCGCACGTCGTCGGGGTCGAGGGCGCCGGCACGGTCGAGGCGCTCGGCGACGGAGTCACGGGATTCGCCGTGGGCGACCGCGTGGCCTGGAACGAGGCGCCCGGCTCGTACGCCGAGCTGGCGGTCGTGCCCGCCGCGAACGCCGTGCGCGTCCCCGCGGGCCTCGACCTCGTCACGGCGGCGGCGCTGCCGCTGCAGGGCATGACGGCGCACTACCTGGTGGCGTCCACCTTCGAGGTCGGCCCCGGCCACGACGTCCTGCTCACCGCCGGCGCGGGCGGCGTGGGCCTGCTCGCCACGCAGCTCGCCGTGGCGCGCGGCGGCCGCGTCATCACGACGGTCTCCTCGCCCGAGAAGGCGGCGCTGTCGTCGGCGGCGGGTGCCGCCCACACGGTGGACTACGCGGCCATGGGCGACATCACCACGGAGCTGCCCGCCGTCGTGCGCGACCTCACCGACGGCAGGGGCGTGCACGTGGCGTACGACGGTGTGGGGCGCGCGACGTTCGACGCCTCCCTCGCCTCCCTGCGCCCGCGCGGCACGCTGGTGCTGTTCGGCGGCGCGTCCGGTCAGGTGCCCCCGTTCGACCCGCAGCGGCTCAACTCGGGAGGCTCGCTGTACCTCACCCGGCCCACCCTGGCGCATTACACGCTGACCCGCGGGGAGCTGGAGTGGCGCGCGTCCGAGGTGCTGGGCGCCGCGGCGTCGGGCGACCTCGACGTCCGCGTGGGGGCCACCCTCCCGCTCGCCGCGGCGGGGGACGCGCACCGCGCCCTCGAGGCGCGAGCCACCACGGGCAAGGTGCTCCTGGTCCCCTGACCGGCGTCAGCGCGCCGCCGGGCCCGACACGTGCCAGCGGTGGCCGTAGGGGTCCACCACCCAGGCGTTCCGCCACCCCTCCTGGGGCCCGTCGTCGACGCCGCGCTCGAGCCGCACCCCGGCATCCACCAGGTGCGCGACGAACGCGTCGGCGTCGTCGACCTCGATCGCCAGCGACACCGACCAGCCACCGAGCGTGAGGGGGCTGAGCACGCGCATCGACTCCCACTCGTCGGCGAGATAGACCGTCGCGCCGCCGATGCGGAGCTCGGCATGGCCGACCACGCCGTCGTCCTCGATCCGGAACTGCTCCTGCGCGCCGAAGGCCCGCCGGTAGAAGTCGATGGCCTCGGCCGCACCGCGCACGGCCAGGTAGGGCACGACGGCGGCGGGGCTGCCCGGTGAGCGGCCGGGCGGGATGGTGGTGGCGTCGGGTTCCATGCCGACAGCCTGGTGCGTGGCGTCCGCGCCCGCTACTCTCTCGACATCAAGAGACTTGACGTCGAGAGGAATTGCCGTGGCCGACTGGTCCCCCACCGCGTACCTGCGCTACACCGACGAGCGCTCCCGCCCCTTCGGCGAGCTCGTCGCCCGCGTGCTGCGCGAGCCGGCGAGCGTCGTCGACCTCGGCTGCGGCCCGGGCCACCTCACCCCGGTGCTGCGCGAGCGCTGGCCGCACGCCTCGTTCGTCGGCCTCGACGCGTCGCCCGCGATGATCGAGCGCGCCCGGGCCGCCGACCCCTCGGGACGGTACGAGCTCGCCGACGTGCGCGACCACGCCGCCGGCCGCGGCCCCGCTCCCGAGGCCGACCTCGTGATCAGCAACGCCACGCTCCAGTGGGTGCCCGGGCACCTCGACCTGCTCCCGGCGCTCGCCGCGACCGCCCGCCAGACCTTCGCGTTCTCGGTCCCCGGCAACCACGACGCCCCCAGCCACCGGCTGCTGCGCGAGGTCGCGGGCCGCGAGCCCTACGCCGACGCCGTCGGGACCGTGGAGCGCCGCGCCGTCGCCGACCCCGCGGAGCACCTCGAGATCCTCGCCGCGCCCGGCTGGTCGGTCGACACCTGGGAGACCACCTACACGCACGTGCTCGACGGCGAGGACCCGGTGCTGCGCTGGATCTCGGCCACGGGCGCGCAGCCGGTGCTGCACTCCCTCGACGCCCACGACGCCGCGCACGGTACGGGCCTGCGCGCGCGGTTCGACGCCGAGTTCGGCGCTGAGCTGCGGGCGGCCTACCCGCGGCGCCCGTTCGGCACCCCGCTGGCCTTCCGCCGCGTGTTCGCGGTCGCCACGCGGACGGCATGACCCGGGCTCCGTCCGGCGGTCGTAGGCTCGGGCACGTGACCGACACCACCCACCCGATCCGCATCGGGGTCCAGCTCCAGCCGCAGCACGCCGACTACGCCCAGATGCGCGACGCCGTCCGGCGCGCCGAGGACGCCGGCGTGGACGTGATCTTCAACTGGGACCACTTCTTCCCGCTCTCGGGCGACCCCGACGGCAAGCACTTCGAGTGCTGGACGATGCTCGGCGCCTGGGCCGAGCAGACCGAGCGCGTGCAGATCGGCGCGCTCGTCTCGTGCAACTCCTACCGCAACCCCGAGCTCCTCGCGGACATGGCCCGCACGGTCGACCACATCAGCGGCGGCCGGCTGATCCTCGGCATCGGCGCGGGCTGGTTCGCCAAGGACTACGAGCAGTTCGGGTACGAGTTCGGCACCGCGGGCTCGCGCATCGCCGACCTGGGCGAGGCGCTCCCCCGCATCAAGGCGCGGCTCGCGGCGGGCAACCCCGCCCCGACGCGGGAGATCCCGGTCCTGATCGGCGGCGGGGGCGAGAAGAAGACGCTGCGCCTCGTGGCCGAGCACGCCGACGTCTGGCACTCGTTCGGCGACGTCGACACCCTGACCCGCAAGTCCGCGATCCTCGACGAGCACGGCGCGGCCGTCGGGCGCGACACCGCCGCGCTCGTGGAGCGCTCGGTCGGCGTGGGTGCCCCGCCGGAGGAGGTCGGGCAGAAGCTGCTCGACGCCGGCGCCACCCTGTTCACGATCGGCACGAGCGGGCCCGACTACGACCTGTCCCTCGTCGAGCAGTGGGTCCGCTGGCGCGGCGAGCGCCACTGACCCGTCCGCCCTGGGCCCGCCGGCCGCCGGTCAGCGACCGGTGAGCACGTCAACGACCGACGAGCATCGGGCCGAGCGGGTCGTCGTCCGCCGCCGGCTGCACCCGCAGCCGGCGTGCGGCCGGCGCCGTCGCGGCGCGCGCGAGCCGCGACAGCGAGTCCGGGGTGTCGTGCGAGGCGCGGACGAACCACCCGGAGCAGGCGTCCAGGTCGCCGCGCGCGAACGCCGTCACCAGGTCCACGGTCCGCTCGACCGGCGTCCACTCGGTCCGCCCCACGTGCGCGCGCATCGCGCCCGTCATGTCCGTGCGCACCACCCCGGGCGCGACCTCCAGGACCCGCAGGCCGCGCGAGTGGCCGGCGTCGTGGAGGCCGGCGCCGAGGCGCATCAGCGCCGTCTTGCTCGCGTTGTAGGCCGTCGCGTCCGCGTTGTCGTGCGAGCCCGCGCCGCTGTTGAGGTCGACGACGCGCCCGCCGCCCCGGGCGAGCATCCCCGGCACCGCGTGCCGGGCCAGCAGGAACGGCCCGCGGACGTTGGTCTCGACCACCGCCCACCACTCGTCGGGGTCGGCCTCCCACAGCGGCACCTCGGCGTCGATGCGGCCCGCGTTGTTCACGAGCAGGTCCACCGAGCCGAGCCCGCCGTCTGCCGGTGCCGCCTCGGCGGACCGCACGGCGGCCGCCACGGCGGCCACGTCGGTCACGTCGGTCGGGAGCTGGAGGGCGACCCGGCCGAGAGCGCGCACCTCGGCCGCCACCTCCGCGAGGCGGCCGGGGTCGCGCGCGACGAGGGCGACGTCCAGGCCCGCCGCCGCGAGCCCGAGCGCGACGGCGCGGCCGATGCCCCGGCTCGCGCCGGTGACGAGCGCGGTCCGGGCCGCGGGGACCGTCGTGGGGACGACCTCCCGCGGCCGGGGGCCGACGCGCGACCCGGCCTGCTCAGCCACGCAGCACGGCCCCCACGCGCTCCGCGGCCGCCGCGACGACGCCCTCGCGGACGGCACGCACGTCGTCCGCGGTGAGGGTGCGGTCCGCGGCGCGCAGCCGCACCGAGTAGGCGAGGGACTTCTTGCCCTCCCCCACCTGGTCGCCGGTGAAGACGTCGAACAGGCGCGCGTCCTCCAGCAGCGAGCCGGCGCCCGCCACGACGGCGGCCTGCACGTCCGCGGCGGGCACCGCGGCGTCGACGACGAACGCGAAGTCCTCCTTCGCGGCCGGGAACGCCGACACCGGGGACGCCGTGACCGGCTCGTCCCCGCCCGCGGCGATCAGCGCACCGAGGTCGAGCTCGAACGCCGCCGCGCGGGCCGGCAGGGCGAGCGCCTCGACGACCTTCGGGTGCAGCTCGCCCGCGTGCCCGACGACGGTGCCGTCGGCGAGCGTGAGCGCCGCGCAGCGCCCGGGGTGCCACGGCATGGTGACCGCGTCGGCCACGACCGTGACCTCGGCCCCGGTCCGCTCGGCCACCAGGCGGGCGGCGGCGAGCGCGTCCGTCCAGTCGGCCGCGCGGCCGTCGCCCCACCAGCCGGCCGGGCGCGCCCTGCCGGTGAGCACACCCGCGACGTGCCGCGGCTGGGCGGGCACCGCGGTGACCAGCGCCGTGAGGTCCTCGTCGGACGGTCGGACGCCGACGGGCAGCTGCGGCGGCGCGGGCGTGCCCGGCACCGGCCGCGTGACCAGGCCGACCTCGAACACCGCGACGTCCGGCAGCCCGCGCGAGACGTTCCGGCGCGCGGTCTCGAGCAGCGTCGAGAGCAGGTCGGCGCGCAGGAACGGGCGGTCGTCGGCCAGCGGGTTGGCCAGCCGCAGCGTCTCGCGGCGGACGTCGTCGGCGGGCAGGCCGAGCGCGTCCAGGTCCGCCTGCCCGACGAACGGGTAGGACAGCACCTCGACGAGCCCTGCCTCCGCGAGGGCGCGCGCCACCGAGCGGCGAGCGCGCTGCTCGCTGGTCAGGCCGCGCCCGCCGGGCGCGGCCGGGAGCACCGACGGGATCTGGTCGTAACCCGCGATGCGCACGACCTCCTCGACCAGCGCCGCCGGCTCGGTGAGGTCGGGACGCCACGACGGCGGCGTCACGCGCACCGCGTCCACGGCGGCACCCGCCACCGCGTCGGTCACGGTGCAGCCGATCTGGACGAGGATGCCCACCACCTGCGCCCGGTCGTACTCGACGCCCGACAGCCGGGTGGGCAGCGTGACGTCGAGCCGCACGGGCTTGGGCGGCGTCGTCGCGTCCAGGTCGCTCACGGCCGGGTCGGCGGTGCCGCCGCCCAGCTCGACCAGCAGGTCGACCACGCGCTGCGCCGCGACGGCGGGCAGCAGCGGGTCCACGCCGCGCTCGAACCGCTTGGCCGCCTCGGACGGCAGCCGGTGGCGGCGCGCCGTGCGGGCCACGGTGATCGGGTCGAAGTGCGCGGCCTCGACGAGCACGTCGGTGGTCGCGTCGCCCACCTCGGACGACGCCCCGCCCATGACGCCGGCCAGGCCGAGCACCCGCGCGCCGCGCCCGCCCGCGGGCGAGTCGGTGATGAGCAGGTCCTCGGCGTCCAGCGCGCGGTCCACGTCGTCGAGCGTCGTGAGGCGCTCCCCCGGAGCCGCCCGGCGGACGACGATCGGCGCGGCGACCCCGGCCAGGTCGTAGGCGTGCAGCGGCTGTCCCAGGTCGAGCATCACGTAGTTGGTGACGTCGACGGCCAGGGAGATCGAGCGCATGCCCGAGCCCTCCAGGCGCCGCTTCATCCAGTCCGGGGTCGGGGCGGCGGGGTCGATGCCGCGCACGACGCGGGTGACGAACCGGTCGCAGCCCACCTGGCCGTGGATCGGCGCCGCGTCGTCGACCTCGACCGCGAACCCGTCGGCCGTGGCGGCCGGCGGGGGCACGGGGAGGTTCGCGGCGAGCCCCCGGTCCGTGAAGCGCGCGCCCGTGGAGTGGGAGTACTCGCGCGCCACGCCGCGGTAGCTGAACGCGTACCCGCGGTCCGGGGTCACGTTGATCTCGAGCACCTCGTCGCCGAGCCCCAGCAGGGCGATCGCGTCCTGGCCCGGGGTGAGGTCCGCGGCGTCGAAGCCGGCGCGGGTGAGCACGAGGATGCCGTCGTGGTCCTCGCCGATGCCCAGCTCGCGCACCGAGCAGATCATGCCGTCCGAGACGTGGCCGTAGGTCTTGCGCGCCGCGATCGCGAAGCCGCCGGGCAGCACCGTGCCCGGCAGCGACACCACGACGAGGTCGCCCACGCCGAAGTTGTGCGCGCCGCAGATGACGCCGCGCGCGCCGCCGGCGGGGACGTCGGCGTCGTCGACGCCCTTGATCTGCGTGGCGTTGTGCTCCGGGCCGACGTCGACCAGGCACCAGTTGACGGTCTTGCCGTTCTTCTGCGGCTCGGGCGTCTGCGCGAGCACGCGGCCCACGACGAGCGGGCCGGTGACGGCGGCGGGGTGGATCTCCTCCTCCTCCAGGCCGACCTTCACCAGCGCCGCCGCGAGCTGCTCCGCGGTGAGGTCCGCCGGCAGCTCGACGTAGTCGCCGAGCCAGTCAGTGACGATGCGAGGCATCAGATCTCCGTCCCGAACTGGGTGGAGAAGCGCACGTCGCCCTCCACGATGTCGTGCATGTCCGCGATCGTGTGACGCAGCATGAGCGTGCGCTCGATGCCCATCCCGAAGGCGAAGCCCTGGTACTCCTCGGGGTCGATCCCGGCCGCCCGCAGCACGTTCGGGTTGACCATGCCGCAGCCGCCCCACTCGATCCAGCCGGCCCCGCCCTTCTTCTGCGGGAACCACAGGTCCATCTCGGCGCTGGGCTCGGTGAAGGGGAAGAAGCTCGGGCGCAGCCGCGTACGCGCCTCCGGGCCGAACATGGCGCGCGCGAACGCGTCGAGCGTGCCGACCAGGTTCGCCATCGTCAGGCCCTTGTCGACCGCGAGGCCCTCGACCTGGTGGAAGACCGGGGTGTGCGTGGCGTCCAGCGCGTCGGTGCGGAACACCTTGCCCGGGCACGCGACGTACAGCGGCACGCCGCGGGAGAGCAGCGAGCGCGACTGCACCGGCGACGTGTGCGTGCGCAGCACGAGGTTGGACGGCTTGCCGCCCTCGCCCTCCACGTAGAACGTGTCCTGCATCTGCCGGGCCGGGTGGTCCGGGTCGAAGTTCAGGGCGTCGAAGTTGAACCACTCCGCCTCGACCTCGGGCCCGTCGGCGATCTCCCAGCCCATCCCGACGAAGAAGTCCGCGACGCGCTCCTGGACCAGCTCGATCGGGTGCCGCGCCCCGAGCGGTCGCCGGTCGGTCGGCAGCGTGACGTCGACGGCCTCGTCGACGAGGACGCGCTCGTCCCGCTCGGCCTCGAGCTCGGCCTGGCGCGCGGCGATCGCCTGGTTCACGCGGCCGCGGCGGGGGCCGACGTTCTTGCCGGCGGCGGCCTTGTCGGCACCGGGGAGGGCTCCGATGGCGCGGTTCGCCTGCGCGAGCGGGCTCTTGTCCCCGGTGTGGGCGCTGCGGACGGCCTTGAGCTCGTCGAGGTCGCTCGCCGCGGCGACGGCGGCGAGGGCGTCGTCGACCGCGGCGTCGAGGGCCGGGACGTCGAGCGGGTCGGGGCCGAGGTCTGAGGGGGGTGCGGGCGTGGACATGCGTGCCTTCCTGAGAGGGTCCCTGCGTAGGGGTGTGGCGGCGGGGTCAGTTTAGGTGCCCGCCAGGGCCTGTCAGGTCGGCGTCCGCGGTGCCGCGCGCGCTCAGCGCGCGGGCGCAGCCGGGACCGGGCCCGTGGCGGGCCCGGTAAATCGACGGTCGCGGTGTGTCACGCCTCCCATCATGGCACGGGAGGTTCGGCGCCGTCGTGGCCCGCGAGCGGGACGACCGCGACGTCCTCGTGCAGCGGGCCGCCGGAGCGACCCTCGCCGAGCCGCGAGGCGACCACGTGGACGGTGTCCACCTCCCAGGTGGGCCCGCGGTAGACGGCGAGGGCCTGCGCCCACGGCACCAGCGGCGAGGCCTCCGGTTCACGGCCGCGCGGGCGCCGCGAGCCGCCGCGCGCGCCGGCCACGGCCCGGCCGCCGTCCCCGGCGCGCAGGGTGGCCCGCGCGACGGTGAGGTGCGGGCGGCCCGAGGCGCGGTCGGAGGCGGGCAGGCCGGCAGCGCCGACCGCGGCGTCCTGCGCGAGCCCGGCCGCGCGGCGCAGGTCGTCGACCGCCCCCGCCACCCCCACCCAGAGCGTCCGGCCGCCGAAGGACCCGCTCCCGGCCAGGGCCAGCCCGAACGGCGGCACGTCGGCCAGCGCGAGCCGCAGCGCCTCCACGTAGCCGGGCACGGCGCCGTCGGGCACCTCGCCGTGGAAGACGAGCGTCACGTGGCGCTGCTCGGGCGGCACCCAGCGCAGGCCGCGGCCCGGGTCCGAGCGCGCGCCGCCGCCCACCCCCGCGAGGGCGAGCTCGAGGTGGCCTCCGGCGGCGGCGGAGGGGTACACGGCCGTGAAGAGGCGCATGGCGCGATGCTAGGCCCGCACCGGGCGACCGGACAGGTCGGCGCCCGTTCCCGCGCGCCCCGCCCCGGGTGACGGCAGGCTGGGCTCATGCCCTCGTCCAGACGTGTCCTCGCCGCGACGACCCTGGCCGCCCTCGGGGTCGGGGCAGCCCTCCTGACGCGACGGATGACGCAGACCTGGGGCACGTCGGCCCTGGAGGCCGACCTCCCGCTGCCGGGCGACGACCTCGTGCCGGCGGCCGACGTCGTCGCGACCCGCGCCGTCGGCATCGGCACGCCGCCGTCCGAGGTGTGGCCCTGGCTCGTCCAGCTCGGGTACGGCCGCGGGGGGTTCTACTCCCACGACCGCCTGGAGCGGATGGTCGGGCTGGACATCCGCTCCGCGGACCGCGTGGAGGCGGCGTGGCAGGACCTCGCGGTGGGCGACCAGGTCGACCTCGCCGACGGGTTCGGGCTCCGGGTGGCGGCCGTGCAGCAAGGGCGCCACCTCGTCCTGCACGGCGGCGGTCCCGGGCCCGGTGGGCCGGCGACAGGTCCGCCGCCGTTCGACTTCTCGTGGGCGTTCGTGCTGCTCCCGTGGGAGGGGCGCGCCGTCGGGACGCGGCTGCTGGTGCGCGAGCGCTACCGGGCGCGCGGCGTGGCCGGCCGCCTGGTCGTGGAGGCCACCCAGCTGGTGAGCTGGGTGATGTCGGCCGCGATGCTGCGCGGCATCCGCGACCGGGCGGAGGGGCGCCTCGCGCGACCCGCGGGCTAGCGCTGGGCGCGGCCGCTGGCGTGGAGTCAGTCGGAGCGGACCGCGCGCTGCGCGCGCCCGCTCGCGTACAAGCACACCGTGGCGGCGGTGGCGAGGTTGAGCGACTCGGCGCGGCCGCGGATGGGCACGCGCACGACGGCGTCCGCCAGGGCGCGGTCCGCCTCGGGCAGACCCCACGCCTCGTTTCCGAAGACCCAGGCCGTGGAGCCGGCGAGGTCGGGCCGCCCGGCCGGTGCGGAGCCGGCCACGTCGAGCAGGTCGTCGAGGTCGTGGACGCCCGTGCCGTCGGCGGCGAGGACGACGCAGCCCGCGTCGTGCACCGCGCCGACGACGTCGGCCAGGGGCACCCCCGTCACGACCGGCAGGTGGAAGAGCGAGCCGGCCGTGGAGCGCACGACCTTCGGGTTGTGCACGTCGACGCTCTCGCCGGCGAGCACCACGAGGTCCGCCCCGGCGGCGTCGGACGCGCGGATGACGGTGCCGGCGTTGCCCGGGTCGCGGACGTTCGCGAGCACGGAGACCAGCAGGGGCCGCGCGTCGAGCCCGCGCAGGGCGTCGTCGAGCGCGAGCGGGCGGGCCCGCACGACCGCGAGCACGCCCTGGGCGTCGGGGCTCATCGCCTCGAGCACCTCGGGCGTGCCCACGTGCAGGCGCAGCCCGGCGTCGTCGGCCGCCGCCACGATCTCGTCGTAGCGCTCGGCCGCCGCCGGGGTGAGGTACAGGTCCCGGACGTCGGCGGGCGCGTGGCGCACCGCCTCGCGCACGCCCTGCGGTCCCTCGACGAGGAACTGTCCGTGCCGGGAACGCGCAGGACGCCCGGACAGCGCCCTGACCTGCTTGACCCGGTCGGCTCGCGGGTTGGCGAGCGTCACGTCGGGGATGCGGGGCATCGACAGATCAGGGGTGTCCGGGCGTCCGGGGTGCTGAGCGGTCGGCTCAGGCGGCCTTGGGCGCGTTGACGTCGGCCGGCAGCGCGTCCTTGGCGACCTGGACGAGCGCGTTGAACGCCGCCACGTCGTTGACCGCGAGCTCGGCGAGCATGCGACGGTCGACCTCGACACCAGCGGCCTTCAGGCCCTGGATGAGGCGGTTGTAGGTCAGCCCCTGCGCGCGGGACGCAGCGTTGATGCGCTGGATCCACAGCTTGCGGAAGTCGCCCTTCTTCGCCTTGCGGTCGCGGTACGAGTAGACGAGGGAGTGGGTGACCTGCTCCTTCGCCTTCCGGTACAGGCGCGAACGCTGGCCGCGGTAGCCGCTGGCGCGCTCGAGGGTCGTACGGCGCTTCTTGTGGGCGTTGACCGCCCGCTTCACGCGTGCCACGTGATGCTCCTTGCAGTGTCGGGACCGGAAGTGGACCCGGCGGTCGAGCTCGCCGGTGTGGTACCGGAGAGCGGGTGACCGCCGAGGGCGTCACATACCGAGCAGCTTCTTGATGGTCTTGACGTCGGCGGCCGAGACCACCTGGTCCTGGGCCAGACGGCGGGTGCGGCGGCTGGACTTGTGCTCGAGGTAGTGGCGAGCGTTCGTCTGCTCACGCATGACCTTGCCGCTGCCGGTGACCCGGAAACGCTTCTTGGCGCCGGAGTGCGTCTTGTTCTTCGGCATGACTGCCGTCTCTCCTCGTGTCGGTCACCCGCCGGGTGGCGGGGACGTGGTGCGGACCGGGGCCGGCGAGCGGCCCGGTGCCAGATGGTCGGTATGAGGCCTCAGCGCCCCGCGCGGGGGGTCGGCTTCGGACGCGGGGCCGGCGGCCGCGGGGTGCCGGGCTTCGGCGTCGCGGGCTTCGGCGTCGCGGCCGCAGCCGGCTTGGCCGGGGTCGCGGGCTTCGGCGCAGCGGCGGGCTTGGCCGGCGCCGCCGCAGCGGCCTTGGCCGGAGCAGCCTTCGCCGGAGCGGCCTTGGCCGGGGCGGGCGCCTTCTTCTCGGCCACCTTCCGGGGCTCCGGAGCCGGCTCGGCGACGGGCGCCTCCTCGACGACGGGCGTCTCGGGGGCCTCGTCGACGACGGGAGTCTCGGGAGCCTCGTCGACGACGGGCGCCTGCTCGACCGCGGGCGCCTCCTCGACGACGGGCGTCTCGGGGGCCTCGTCGACGACGGGCTCGGCGGAGACCGGCGTGGTGTCGCCCTCGGCGCGCGCACGCGCCTCGGCCTTGACCTCCGACTTGGTCTTGCGCTGCGCGTTGATCTCGCTGGACCGCTTGCGCTGCTCGACCTTGGCGTCGGCCTTCTTCTTCACCGGGCCGAGCACCATGGTCATGTTGCGGCCGTCCTGCTTCGGCATCGACTCGACGAAGCCGAGGTCCGACACCTCTTCCGCGAGGCGCTGCAGCAGGCGCACGCCCATCTCCGGGCGCGACTGCTCGCGACCGCGGAACATGATCATGACCTTGACCTTGTCCCCCGCCTCGAGGAAGCGGACGACGTGGCCCTTCTTGGTGCCGTAGTCGTGCGGGTCGATCTTCAGGCGGAACCGGATCTCCTTGAGGACCGTGTTCGCCTGGTTGCGCCGCGCCTCGCGCGCCTTCATGTCCGACTCGTACTTGAACTTGCCGAAGTCCATGAGCTTGGCGACGGGCGGACGGGCGTCCGGGGCCACCTCGACGAGGTCGAGGTCGGCGTCCTGGGCAAGCTTCAGGGCGACTCCCGTGGCGACCACGCCGACCTGCTCCCCGCCCGGGCCGATGAGTCGGACCTCGGGGACGCGGATCCGATCGTTGATGCGAGGCTCGCTGATGGTGATGCTCCTAGGAACTCGTCGGTAGACCGCCAGGGACGGGAAAGGCCCCCGACCTGAGCACAGGTGGAGGCCATCTACCGACGCCGGGGCGCGAACGCTCCGGCGACCGAGGCGGACGCCCACGACGAGCGTCCGACCGGGACCCGGCCCCTGTCGGCGCCATGGGCGCTCGGTCGGTGCTCGGGTGGGATGGAATCCACTTGATGCACCTGGACCCGACGACGGCGGCTCGCTCGGAGCACCGTGCGCACGGATACAGGTCGGTCAGCCATCGAGATTAGCACGAGATCGGCGCCGGCACGGTCTCGGCCACGGCCCGCCGGGTGTGACGTGCGGCTCCCGCGCGCCCCCGACGCCACCCCGCGGACTTTACTGGAATCGTTCCAGAATGTGTGGCAGGGTCGCCGTCATGACCACGGCAGGGACGGACGACGTGCTGCTCCGGGAGCGCGGACTGCGCGTCACCGGCTCGCGGCTCGCCGTCCTGCGCGCGCTCTCCGAGCACCAGCACGCCACCGCGGACGACGTCGTGCGCGCGGTGCGCGCCGACCTCGGCTCGGTGTCCGTGCAGGCCGTCTACGACTGCCTGCACGCGCTCACGTCCGTCGGCCTGCTGCGCCGCATGGAGCCGGCGGGCCACCCCGCGCGGTACGAGCGCCGCACCGGCGACAACCACCACCACGTGGTGTGCCGCTCCTGCGGCACGGTCGCCGACGTCGACTGCACGGTGGGGCACGCGCCCTGCCTGACGCCGAGCGCGTCCCACGGCTTCGCCGTCGACCTCGCCGAGGTCACCTTCTGGGGCCTGTGCCCCGCCTGTGCCGGCGGCACCGCTGCCGACCCCGTCCCGGCGGCCGGGTCCACCGGCACGACCATCTGAACCGGAACCCCCCCTGAGAGAGGACGTCATCACATGACGACGCCGTTCACGACGACGCAGACCGGTACCCCGGTCGCGAGCGACGCGCACTCCCTGACCGTGGGTGCGGACGGGCCCACCGTCCTGCACGACCGCTACCTGGTCGAGAAGCTCGCCTCCTTCAACCGCGAGCGCGTGCCCGAGCGCAACCCGCACGCGAAGGGCGGCGGCGCCTTCGGCGAGCTCGTCGTCACCGAGGACGTCTCGCGCTACACCCGCGCCGCCGTCTTCCAGAAGGGCGCGACGAGCGAGACGCTCCTGCGCTTCTCCTCCGTCGCGGGCGAGCAGGGCTCCCCCGACACCTGGCGCGACGTGCGCGGCTTCTCGCTGCGCTTCTACACGACCGAGGGCAACCTCGACATCGTCGGCAACAACACCCCGGTGTTCTTCCTCCGCGACGCGATGAAGTTCCCCGACTTCATCCACTCCCAGAAGCGCCTCGGCGCCTCGGGCCTGCGGGACGCCGACATGCAGTGGGACTTCTGGACCCTCTCCCCCGAGACGGCCCACCAGGTCACCTACGTCATGGGCGACCGCGGCCTGTCGAAGTCGTGGCGCCACCTCAACGGCTACGGCTCGCACACCTACCAGTGGGTCAACGCCGAGGGCGAGCGCTTCTGGGTGAAGTACCACTTCATCTCCGCACAGGGCGTGGAGCACATGTCGGCCGAGGACGGCGAGCGCATCGCGGGCGAGGACGCGGACTACTACCGCCGCGACCTGTACGAGGCCATCGACCGCGGCGACTTCCCCTCGTGGGACGTCAAGGTCCAGGTCATGCCGTACGAGGACGCCAAGGACTACCGCTTCAACCCCTTCGACATGACGAAGGTCTGGCCGCACGCGGACTACCCGCTCATCAAGGTCGGCACGTTCACGCTGAACCGCAACCCGCGCAACTTCTTCGCGGAGATCGAGCAGGCCGCGTTCTCGCCGGGCAACCAGGTGCCGGGCACCGGCATCTCGCCCGACAAGATGCTCATGGCCCGCGTGTTCGCCTACAACGACGCGCACCGCCACCGCATCGGCGCCAACTTCAACCAGCTGCCGGTGAACCAGGCGCACGCCGCGCCCGTGGCGAACTACATGCACCAGGGCCCGATGCAGTACCACTTCAACGGCCCGGAGCACCGCGTCTACACGCCGAACTCCTTCGGCACCGAGGGCGGCCCCGTGGCCGACCCGGCCCGCGGCGCCGAGGCGGCGTGGGAGTCGGACGGCGCCCTGCTGCGCTCCGCCCAGACCCTGCGCTCCGAGGACTCCGACTTCGGCCAGGCGGGCACCCTCTACCGCGAGGTCTTCGACGACGGCGCCAAGGCGCGCTTCCTCGAGACCCTCACGGGCCAGGGCCTCGCGATCACGATCGACGAGATCCGCGAGCGCTTCTACGGCTACTGGACGAACGTCGACGCCGAGCTCGGCGCCAAGCTGCGCGCCGAGGTCGAGGCCGGCCGTGCCCCCCGCCCCACGGCGGTCGGCTCCGGCCCCGACGTGGAGCCCGTCGGCATCTGACCGTCGCACCACGCGCAGCCGAGGCCGGGTCCCCGCCGGGGGCCCGGCCTCGGCCGTCGTCGCCCGCCCGCCCCGATGCGAAGATGGTCCCCATGAGCACCACGCCCGACGCGACCCCCACCACCACCGAAGACTCCGCGACGCGCGACATCGCCGATGTCGCCGCCGTCGAGGTGATCACCGCCGCCGCGGTGCACCTCATGAGCGCCGCCGCCGTGAAGTGCGGCCTGGCAGAGGACGCCGAGGCGCAGGATCACCTCGACCTCGACGAGGCCCGCAAGCTCATCACCGCGCTGGCCGCGCTCGTCACGGCCAGCGCCCCCGACATCGGCAACCAGCACGCCCGCTCCCTGCGCGACGGGCTCAAGTCGCTGCAGCTCGCGTTCCGCGAGGCGTCGGTCGTGCCGGACGCCCCGGGCGAGGGCCCCGGCGAGAAGTACACGGGCTCCGTCGTCTGACATGTCCGCCCCGTCCGCCTGGCCGCCGCCTCCGTCGCCGGACCCGGCACCGGACCCGGCGACGCCGGCCGGCGCCGGGCCGGCGCGACGCCGCGACCGGCGGACGGCGGTCGTCGTGCTCGCCCTGCTCCTCGCGGGCGCGCTCGGCGTCGGCGCGTACCTGTGGGTCACCACGGCGCGCTGGCAGGCCCACAGCGACACCTGGGAGGGCGAGGCCCGCGGGTACGCCGACCGCGTCGCGGCCCTCGACGCGGAGCTGAGCGCCACCGACGCCGAGCTCGTCGCCGCCCGCGAGCAGCTCGCCACCGCGACCGCCCGCATCACCGACCTCGCCAACGAGAAGGCCCAGCTCGGCGACGAGAACGTGGCCTCGCAGCAGTACGTGGACTACCAGCGCCGCGTGAGCGAGGCGGCGGGCGTCGTGACGACCGCCCTGGGGGACTGCGTCGACGCGCAGTCCCAGCTCATCTCCGCGCTGGAGGACCGCGACGCCTACGACGCGAAGGACCTCGACCGGTTCGCGTCCGACGTCGGCACGCTGTGCAAGCAGGCCTCCAAGGCGAGCGACCAGCTCCAGCGGGAGCTCGATCAGTGACCCGGCCGCCCGGCCGCCGGGCCGAACGGGCGCTGCGGGCGGCGCCCGTCCTGCTCCTCGCCGCGGCCCTCGCCGGGTGCGGGGTGCTGCCCTCGTTGCCGGACCCGGTGCCGAGCGACGTCGTACCGACCGGTGTGGCCCCCAGCGCCGCCCCGTCGCTCGACCCGAGCGGCGCCGAGGGCCTCTCCCCCGACGGCTTCGACGCCGTCCAGCGGATGGCCGTGCGGATCCGCAACGTCGGCTGCAGCGGGCTGTCGACAGGCTCGGGCTTCGCGGTCGACGAGCACACCCTGATCACCAACCGGCACGTGGTGGCCGACTCGGAGACGCTCGAGGTCAGCACGTACGACGGCCGTGACCTCACGGTCGCGGCCGCGGGAAGCGCGTCGCTCGCCGACCTCGCCCTCGTGCGTACCGCCGACCCGCTGCCCAGCCACCCGACCCTCGCCGACGCCGACCCGGAACCGGGCGACGCCGTGACCGTGGTCGGCTACCCGGAGGGCGGCCGTCTCACGATCACGGCCGGGGAGGTCATCGGGCCCACGACGGACCCGTTGCACGAGAACCTGGGCGAGGTGCTGCTCACCGACGCGACCGTCGAGCCCGGGTCGTCCGGGTCCGCCGCCCTCGACGAGGACGGCAGGGTGATCGGCGTCGTGTACGCGAAGACCTCCGACGACCGGTCCCTGCTGGTGCCCGTGTCCACGCTCGAGCGCGTGCTGGACGACACCGACGGCTTCCGGGCGCTGCCGCCCTGCGCCGAGCCGACCGACCAGCCGACCGATCAGCCGACCGATCAGCCCACGGACCAGCCCTCGGGCGAGGCGACGGACCGCCCCGCCGGCACCGCGACCGACGAGCCGTAGCCGCGCCGGGCGCGCGGTCAGCGAGCGGCGCCGACGCGCAGCTCGAGGGAGTCGACGCGCGAGGAGATCACCGCCGAGGCGCCCAGCCGGGCGTTCACCTGGGCGAGCACGCGGTCCAGCCCCGCCCGGTCCAGGCCGGGGTCGAGCGCCAGGACGACGGCGATCTCCGCGCGCCGGCCGCGCTCGGCGTGCGCGCGCACGACGTGCTGCACGGGGGCCGCGGCGTCCGCCACGGCCGCGGCGACCTCCGCGTCGACCTCGGGGGCACCCTCCGGGCCGTCCACGAGGGCGGGCAGCCACTCGTGCCCCTGCGCGAGCGCCCACACCGCGGGGCGCGGCACGAGGGCGGTGGCCGGGCCGGCGGGGTCGACCACGAGCAACGACCAGTCCTCGCTGACCGCCGACAGCGCCGCGCGGGGCGCCTCGACGGGCACGGGGCGCGCATCGGCGCGCCAGGCCCGCATCGCGTCGACCGACGTGAAGACGGGCAGGGCGCGGCGTCCGTCGGGCGCCTCGATCGCCACGACGCCGGCCGCGGCCTCCTTGTCGACGTGCAGCTCCTGCGTCCCGGACGGGCCCTCGTGCTCGACGACGTCCGCCACCGCGAGCTCGGCCAGCACGGGCACGAGCACGCGGGTGGCGGCGAGGCGGCGGACGACGTCCCGGAGCGACCCGGCGCCGTCGGCGTGCGCCCGGAGCAGCTGGGCGAGCTCCGGGTCGGCGGTGCCGTCGTCGCCCGCGAACTGCGAGGTGGGCTGGATCGACTTCAGGTGGCCCGGCAGGGCCCGCCCCTCGCCGGCATCGCCGGTGCCGCCGGCGGGGGTCGTCACGGCCGGCCCGCCACGTCGAGCGCCTCGGGGAGCGTGAACGCCCCGGCGTACAGCGCCTTGCCCACGACGGCGCCCTCGACGCCGTCCGGCACCAGGGCGCGCAGCGCCTCCAGGTCGGCGAGGGACGAGATCCCGCCCGACGCGACCACCTTGGCGGGCGTGCGCGACGCGACCTCGCGCAGCAGGTCGACGTTGGGGCCGCGCAGCGTGCCGTCCTTGGTCACGTCGGTGACGACGTAGCGCGCGCACCCGGCGTCGTCGAGCCGCGCGAGCACCTCCCACAGGTCGCCGCCCTCCTGCGTCCAGCCTCGGGCGGCGAGCGTCGTGCCGCGCACGTCGAGGCCCACCGCGACGGCGTCGCCGTGCTCGGCGATGACGCGGGCGGTCCACTCCGGGTCCTCGAGCGCCGCGGTGCCGATGTTGACGCGGCGCGCGCCGGTCGCGAGGGCGCGCTCGAGGGACGCGTCGTCACGGATGCCGCCGGACAGCTCGACCTGCACGTCGAGCTCGGCCACGACCTGCGCGAGGAGCTCGGCGTTCGACCCGCGCCCGAAGGCGGCGTCGAGGTCGACGAGGTGGATCCACTCGGCGCCGCCGGCCTGCCAGTCGCGGGCGGCGGCCAGCGGGTCGCCGTAGGACGTCTCGGAGCCGGCCTCCCCCTGCACGAGGCGGACGGCCTGGCCGTCGGCGACGTCGACGGCGGGCAGGAGCACGAGGCGGTCGGTCACGGGGTTCTCTCCATCGGTCGGTGAGGTCGGGGTGCCCCCGGCGCTGCGCGGGCCGGGCGGCGGGGGTCAGAGCGAGCGCACCCAGTTCTCCAGCAGGGTGGCGCCGGCGTCGCCGGACTTCTCGGGGTGGAACTGCGTGGCGGCCAGCGGACCGCTCTCGACGGCGGCGACGAACCGCGCCTCGGAGCCGGGCGCGCCGTGCCGGGCCCACGTGACCAGCGGCGGCGTGTACCGCGGGTCCGCGTCGCCGTCGTGCCCCTGGGTGAACTCCTGCGCGGCGTAGGAGTGCACGAAGTAGAACCGCTCGTGCTCGACGCCGGCGAACAGGCGCGACCCGTCGGGCACCTCGACCGGCGACCAGCCCATGTGCGGCACGACCGGGGCCTCGAGGCGCTCGACGACGCCGGGCCACTCGCCCAGCCCTTCGGCGCGCTCGCCGTGCTCCACTCCGGCGTCGAACATGACCTGCATGCCGACGCAGATGCCGAGGACGGGTCGCCCGCCGGCGAGGCGACGGTCGACCACCTGGTCGCCGCGCACCGCGCGCAGGCCGGCCATGCAGGCCGCGAAGGCACCCACGCCGGGGACGACGAGCCCGTCCGCTTCTGCGGCGCGCGCGAGGTCGGCGGTGAGCTCCACCTCCGCGCCGACGCGCTCGAGCGCGCGCACGGCCGAGCGGACGTTGCCGAAGCCGTAGTCGAGCACCACCACGCGGCGGCGCCCGGCCGACGGCGTGGTGGGCGCGGGGTTCAGGTCGGCGGCGGCGCCACCGTGCGGCAGCAGCGGGGAGATCCCCGCGGCGGCCTGCACGGCGGCCAGGTCGGCCCCCTCGCGAGGCGTGTCGGGCATCCGTCCCCCTACTGCTGCTTCTTGCGGGCCTTGCGCGCGGCGCCCGTGAGCATCCGCATCGCCTTGAACCGGCCGATGCTCGCCGACGGCACGACGCCCGGCAGGTCGGCCACGGTGATCTGACCGGTGACGAGGTCCTCGAGCGCCTCCGGCGCGCCGCCGAGCACCAGCCCCGGCGGCAGCTCGCCCTCGGCGGCGCCGTCGACATAGCGCACGCAGGTGAGCTGCTCCCCCTGGCGGGTCACGAGGACGAGCGGCACCCCGGCCACGAGCTTCGAGATCGCGGCGGCGGCCTGCGCGGGCGCGTCGTCGCCGGTGGAGCGCAGCACGGCGAGCGCGCCGACCGGCGTGGGCGCGGCGTCGACGTCGAGCTCGGCGAGCGCGCAGGCGGCCGCCAGGGGCTCCGCCCCCGCGATCTGCGTGATCAGGACGGCCAGGTCCGGGTCGGCCGACGTGCCGTCGAGGCCCGACAGGTCGTCGGGGACCTCGAAGCCCTCGGGCAGCTCGTCCGGCAGGCCCGGCTGCTGGTCAGGGTGCTGGTCGGGATCGGTGGTCATGCTTCTACAGCGCACCCTTCGTGGACGGGACGCCCTCGACCCTCGGGTCGGGGGCGACGGCGGCGCGCAGCGCACGGGCCAGCGCCTTGAACTGGGCCTCGACGATGTGGTGCGGGTCGCGGCCGGCGAGGACGCGCACGTGCACGCAGATGCCCGCGTGGTGCGCGATCGACTCGAGCACGTGCCGCGTGAGCGACCCGGTGAAGTGCCCGCCGATGAGGTGGTACTCCTGCCCCTCCGGCTCCCCCGAGTGCACCAGGTACGGGCGGCCCGAGACGTCGACCACGGCGAGCGCGAGCGCCTCGTCGAGCGGCACCGTCGCGTCGCCGAAGCGGGAGATGCCGCGCTTGTCCCCGAGCGCCTCGCGCAGGGCCTCCCCGAGCACGATGGCGACGTCCTCGACGGTGTGGTGCGCGTCGATGTGGGTGTCGCCCGTGGCGCGCACGGTGAGGTCGATCAGCGAGTGCTTGCCCAGCGCCGTGAGCATGTGGTCGTAGAAGGGCACGGTGGTCGAGACCTCCGTGCGCCCCGTGCCGTCGAGGTCGAGCTCGACGACGACGCTCGACTCGCTCGTCGTGCGCTCCACGCGGGCCGTGCGGTGCTGCATCAGTCCTCCTTCTCGGGCGCCTCGGCGCCGGTGACGACCTCGGTGAAGGCGGCCCGGAACGCGGCGTTCTCCGAGGGCGTGCCCACGGAGACCCGGAGCCAGCCGTCGGGGCCGGTCTCGCGGATGAGGACGCCGCGGTCGAGCAGGCCCTGCCAGACCGCGTGCCGGTCGCCGAACGTGCCGAACAGCACGAAGTTCGCGTCGGAGTCGGCCACCTGCAGGGGCCGGCCCGCGACCCGCTGCTCCCGCAGCCAGCCCACGAGCGCGTCGCGCTCGCCGCGCACGTCGCGCACCTGGGCACGCAGCTCCTCGTGGTGGGCGAGCGCGCCCCGCGCGGCCGCCTGCGTCACGGCGGACAGGTGGTACGGCAGGCGCACGACCCGCAGCGCGTCGACGAGCGCGGGCGACGCCGCGAGGTAGCCGAGCCGCAGCCCGGCCGCGGCGAAGGCCTTCGACATCGTGCGCGTCACCGCGAGGTGCGGGTGCGCGGCGAGCAGCTCGAGCGCCGACGGCGTGCCCGGGCGGCGGAACTCGGCGTAGGCCTCGTCCACGACGACGACGGCGCCCGCGCGGCGGCCGGCGTGCGCCGGGGCGTCCGGCACCTCGACCCGCGCCGCGGCGGCGAGGATCGCCTCCACCGTCGCGAGCGGGAGCGCCGTCCCGGTCGGGTTGTTGGGGCTCGCCAGGAGGATCACCGACGGGCGGACCTCCTCGATCGTCGCGACCGCGTGCTCGACGTCGAGCGTGAAGTCGCTCTCCCGCCGGCCGGTGACCCAGCGCGTGTGGGTGTCCCGCGCGTACTCGGGGTACATCGAGTAGGTGGGCGCGAACGACACCGCCGTGCGTCCGGGGCCGCCGAACGCCTGCAGGAGGTGCAGCATGACCTCGTTGGACCCGTTCGCGGCCCAGACCTGCTCGGGCGCGAGGCGGACCCCGGACTCGAGCTCCAGGTAGTCGGCCAGGTCGCCACGGAGGGCGGCGAAGTCGCGGTCCGGGTAGCGGTTGAGCCCGCGCGCCGCGTCGGCCACGTAGCGGGCGATCGTCGCGACGACGGCCTCGGACGGCGCGTACGGGTTCTCGTTCACGTTCAGCAGCACGGGGACGTCGAGCTGCGGGGCGCCGTAGGGCGCCTCGTCGGCGAGCTCCGGGCGCAGCGGCAGCCGCGCGCCGTCGACCCCGCCCGCGGGCGCGGGGGCGGACAGAGGGGTGGTCACCTCGTCAGTCTACGGAACCGGCGGGACGCCGGGAGCGCCGTCCGCCCCTCGGCCGCGTGCCCTGTCGCACACCCCCGCCCGACGTCGCCCCGCACCCCCGGATGCCGCTCCGCATCCCATGCCCGATCGCTTGTGAATGATTTCACATGCCACGACCGGCCGGATCCTGCGGCTTGTGACGGTATTCACAATCCGCTCCCGGTGCGACGGCGGTGCTCTGCGCCTACCGTCGAGATATCAGCAGCACGCCGTGTGGGCCGCCCGTCGCGCGGCCCGTGAAGGGAGAAGCAGATGAGCACCATGCAGGCCGCGGTCGTCCACTCGTTCACCGAGCCACTCGTCGTCGAGGACCGGGAGATCCCCGCCCCCGGACCCCACGAGGCACTCGTCAAGGTGGACTACACCGGCGTCTGCCACACCGACCTGCACGCGGCCCACGGCGACTGGCCGGTCAAGCCGGCCCCGCCGTTCGTCCCCGGGCACGAGGGCGTGGGCCACGTCGTCGCCGTGGGCGACCAGGTGACGCGCGTCAAGGTCGGCGACACCGTCGGCAACGCCTGGCTGTGGAGCGCCTGCGGCGAGTGCGAGTACTGCGAGACCGGGTGGGAGACGCTCTGCCCGAACCAGAAGAACGGCGGCTACTCGGTCGACGGCTCCTTCGGCCAGTACATGCTCGTCGACTCCCGCTACGCGCCGATCGTCCCCGAGGGCGTCGACCTGTCCGCCGTCGGGCCGATCCTCTGCGCCGGCGTCACCGTCTACAAGGGCCTCAAGGTCACCGACACCAAGCCCGGCGAGTGGGTGCTGATCTCCGGCATCGGCGGGCTCGGGCACATCGCCGTCCAGTACGCGGTCGCGATGGGTCGCCGCGTGGCCGCGGTCGACGTGGACGACGCGAAGCTGGAGCTGGCGCGCAAGCACGGCGCCGAGGTGACGGTCAACGCGGCGACGTCGGCCGACGCGGCCGCCGAGCTCCAGGAGAAGACGGGCGGCGGCGTGCACGGCGCGCTCGTCACGGCGGTCAACGCGCACGCCTTCCCCCAGGCCGTCGGGGCCCTGCGCCGGGGCGGCACGGTCTCGCTCGTCGGCCTGCCCCCCGAGAAGTTCCCGCTCGACATCTTCACCACCGTCCTGTTCGGCCTCACCGTCCGCGGCTCGATCGTCGGCACGCGCAAGGACATGGCGGAAGCCCTGGACTTCTTCGCCCGCGGCAAGGTCGACCCGACCTACACCGTCCGCCCGCTCGGCGACATCAACGCGATCTTCGACGAGATGATCGCCGGCAAGATCGACGGCCGCGTCGTCATGGACATGCGGAGCTGACGCTCCCTGGCCCGCGACGCGACGAGGCCCGGCGGCGCGTGCCGCCGGGCCTCGTCGCGTCACCGGACCTGCCGCACGCCCCGGGCGCTCAGGCGAGGACGACGTCCGACCCCGACACCTCGACCTGGATCGCCGGCAGCGGCTCGGGAGCGGGCCCGCCCAGCACCGCGGCGTCCGTGAGCGCGTACCGCGACTGGTGGCACGGGCACACGAGCTCGCCGTCGCCGGGCGCCACGGTGCACCCCGCGTGCGTGCAGATCGCGCTGAACGCGTGCACCTCCCCCTCGGTCGGCCGGGTGACCAGCACGTCCTGGCCCGCCACCTTCGCGGACACCGCACCGCCCACGGGCACGTCCGCGAGCGCCACGACGACGGTCCCCGCCCCCGCGGCGCTCGCGGAGGCCGCGGCCTGCTGCGGGGTGGGCTTCTGCTCGACGCAGGCGGCGAGCACCCCCGCGCCGGCGACCGCGCCCGCCAGCACGCCGGTGCCGCGCAGCAGCTGCCGGCGGGTCGGCCCGCAGGCGCAGGCGCGCACCGCCTCGGCGGTCGGCGTGGGCGACGGCGTGCGGGGCATCGTCGAGCTGGGCAAGGGCGTGGTGGGCATGGGGCCTCCGGGCTGGTCGGTCCCCGGACGACGCCGCGTGCGCGTCCCGCTCCGGAGACGGCGGGCCCGAGGAGTGGGAGCATCATCATCATGGACTCGTCCCACGGCGCGGTGCCACCCAGCCCCCGGGCCACGGGTGGTGCACGGCCGCCCTTCGCCCGTGGATGGCGGCTGGCCGCGGCCGCCGCGGCGCTCGTGTCGGCGATCGTGCACGTGCTGCTGTACGTCGACGGCTACGACGCCATCGCGGTCGTCGGGCCGCTGTTCCTGCTCAACGCCGTGGCGGGGCTCGTGCTCGCCGTGCTCCTGGTGGTCTGGCGGCACTGGCTGCCCCTCGTCGGCGGCATCGGGTTCGGCGGCCTGACCCTGCTGGCGTTCGTGCTGTCGACGACGGTCGGCTTCTACGGCGTGAACGAGACGTTCGCGGGGACGAACGAGCTCCTCGCGGCGGTGTCCGAGGTCGTGGCGGTGGTCGCGTCGGCGGTCGCGCTGCTGCGCGAGTACGTGCGCTGACCGACACCCCGGCAGGTCGCGGCACGCTGTGGAGGACGGCCGCCCGCCGTGGGCGGCGCCCCCTACGATCGGGAGCGTGAGCCATCCCGACGACCCGTACGCCGACCTCGTCTTCGACCCGACCGACGACGACGCCCCGCCGCCGGACGACCAGGCTCCCGAGCCCGAGGCCCGCCGGGCGGTGCGTCCGGCGCCGCCCGCGGACGCGCCTCCCGCCCCGGCGCCGGTCGCCCCGGCCTCCGAGGCTCCGGAGCCGCCTGCCGCCCCGGGGCCGGCGGCCGGGGACGCCGACCCCACGAAGCGCGCGAAGCTCGCCATGCTGCGCGGCCTCCTCGACAGCGCGGGCGAGGGCGGCGGCACGCTGCGCGAGCAGGCGGAGGAGTCGCTCCGGGCGCTCGTCGGCCGCGAGGACGCCGCCCTGCGCGACGACCAGTGGCGCGCGATCGAGGCGCTGGTCGCCTTCCGGAGGCGCGCCCTCGTCGTGCAGCGCACCGGGTGGGGCAAGTCCGCGGTCTACTTCGTGGCCACCTCCCTGCTGCGTTCCCGGGGTGCCGGGCCGACCGTCATCGTGTCCCCGCTCCTCGCGCTGATGCGCGACCAGATCGCGGCGGCCGCCCGGGCCGGGATCCGGGCCGTGACGATCAACTCCTCGAACGTCACCGAGTGGGACCAGGTGCACGCCTCGATCGCCGCCGGCGAGGTGGACGTGCTGCTCTGCTCGCCGGAGCGGCTCAACAACCCGGCCTTCCGCGACGAGGTGCTCCCCCGGCTCGCCGCCGACGCCGGCCTGGTCGTGATCGACGAGGCCCACTGCATCTCCGACTGGGGCCACGACTTCCGCCCGGACTACCGCCGCATCCGCACCCTGCTCGCCGACCTGCCGCCGGGCATCCCCGTGCTCGCGACCACCGCGACCGCGAACGCCCGCGTCACGGCCGACGTCGCCGAGCAGCTCGCCGTGCACGGGTCGCTGCCGGCCGCCGAGGGCGCCGCCGGCGGGGACGAGGTCCTCGTGCTGCGCGGCGGGCTCGACCGCGAGTCGCTGCACCTGGCCGTCCTCGAGCTGCCGGACCAGCCGACGCGCGTCGCGTGGCTCGTCGAGGCGCTGCAGGACGTGGACGGCTCCGGGATCGTGTACTGCCTCACTGTCTCCGCGGCCGAGCAGGTGGCCGAGCAGCTGCGCGGGGCGGGGCTCGCCGTCGCCGCGTACACCGGGCGCACGGACCCCACGCAGCGGGAGCAGCTCGAGGAGGACCTCAAGGAGAACCGGGTCAAGGCCCTCGTCGCCACGTCGGCGCTCGGCATGGGCTTCGACAAGCCGGACCTGGCGTTCGTCGTGCACCTGGGCGCACCGTCGTCGCCCATCGCCTACTACCAGCAGGTGGGCCGCGCGGGCCGCGGCGTCGACGACGCCGTCGTCGTCCTGCTGCCCGGGCAGGAGGACCGCGCCATCTGGGACTGGTTCGGGTCGCAGGCGTTCCCGGCCGAGCCCCAGGTGCGCGCGACGCTCGGCGCCCTGTCCGCGTCCGAGGGCGCGCAGAGCACCGCGGCGCTCGAGACCCAGGTGGACCTCAAGCGCTCCCGCCTGGAGACGATGCTCAAGGTGCTGGACGTCGACGGGGCGGTGCGGCGCGTGCAGGGCGGCTGGGTCGCCACCGGCACGCCGTGGGCCTACGACGCAGAGCGGTACGCCCGCGTGGAGGCCACCCGCCACGCCGAGCAGCAGGCGATGGTCGACTACGTCGCCACCGACGGGTGCCGGATGGCGTACCTGCGGGCGCAGCTGGACGACCCGGAGCTCCCGCAGGGCTGGACCTGCGGCCGCTGCGACCGGTGCGGCGGCGTCACGCTGCCCGCCGTCCCCGACGCCGAGGCCGTCGCCTCGGCGCGCGCCGAGATGGACCGGCCGGGGGTCGAGGTCGGCTCCCGCGCGATGTGGCCGTCGGGCCTGGCCGCGCTCGGGCTCGACCTCAAGGGCAAGATCGCGCCCGAGGAGCGCGCCGCCCCGGGCCGCGCCGTCGCCCGGCTCGACGGGCTGGGCTGGTCCGGGCCGCTGCGCGACCTCTTCGCGCCCGGCGCCCCCGACGGCGAGGTGCCGGTGCCCCTGCGCCGCGCCGCGGCACGGGTGCTGGACGACTGGGAGGCCGTCCGCGGTCCCGCCGAGGGAACGTCGTCCGACGACGGTGCCGAGGGTGCGCGCCGCACCCTCGTCGACGGCGTCGTCGCCGTCCGCTCCACCACCCGGCCGCAGCTGTCCTACCACCTGGCGTCGGGCCTGGCCGCCTACCTCGGCGTGCCCCTCATCGGGGCGGTGGGCCCCGCCCAGGGCGCCGAGGAGCCGGCCCGGCACGACGTGAACTCGGCGATGCGCCTCGCCGGGGTGGCTCGGCGGCTCCGGCTCGAGCTGAACGACGCGGCCCTGCGCGGGCTGCCCGGGCGCTCGGTGCTCCTGGTCGACGACTGGACCGAGTCGGGCTGGACGCTCACCGTCGCCGCCCGGCTGCTGCGCCAGGCGGGGGCGACGGCCGTGCACCCGTTCGTGCTGGGCGTGCGCTGACCCCACCGGCCGTACGGGACTGCCCCGGAGCCCTCGCTCCGGCGGCGGTCCCGCATGTTTCGGGAATGTGAGCCTCGGGCACAAAACCGTAACGATCCGAGTCCGCGCCGTCCAGATGTGTCGGAGGCCACTCCGGACGCCTGTAATCTCACGGCACCGCCATCGTCCCTGAAGAAAGCCCCTCCGACATTGACCCGATATCTGCTGCGCCGCACCACAGGCTGGTTGCTCATGGTCGTGGCCGTCACGAACCTGACGTACTTCCTCGCCTGGGCCTACCTCGACCCCCGGAGCAACTACGTGGGGAGGCGGCCCCCGCTCAGCGAGGAGCAGATCCACAACCTGCTCGAGCCGCGCAACCTGGACGACCAGACGCCGCTCCTCGTGCGGTGGTGGAACTGGTTCAGCGGAATCCTCTTCCACTGGGACTGGGGCGTCAGCCCCACGGGTCAGTCGGTCAACGAGCAGGTCTCGTACCGCATGTGGGTGTCGGCTGAGCTGATGCTCGGCGCCACGATCCTCCTCACCCTCATCGGGATCGCGCTGGGCGTCTACAGCGCCTCGCGCCAGTACCGCGTCGGTGACCGGATCGCCCAGGGCACGTCGATCATCACGATGAACATCCCGATCGTCGTGGCGGCGCTCGGCCTGGTGCTGCTCGCGATCGCCTTCAACGGCGCCGTCGGCACCACGGTCTTCTACGTCACCGGATCATCGAGTCCCGGGGTGAGCGGGTTCTTCCCCACCCTGGTCGACACGATCCAGCACCTGACGTTGCCCACGCTGGCCCTGATCATCGTCGGCTACGCGCAGTACCACTTCCTGCAGCGCTCCCTGCTGCTCGACAACATCAAGTCCGACTACGTGCGCATGGCGCGGGCCAAGGGCCTGACCAAGCAGCAGGCGATCCGCAAGCACGCGCTGCGCACGTCGCTGATCCCCGTCACCACCCAGGTCGCGTTCTCGATCCCCGGCATCTTCACCGGCGCCGTGCTGACCGAGTCGATCTTCGCCTGGAAGGGCATGGGGCAGTACTTCATCGACACGATCTCCAAGAACGACATCAACGGTGTGGTCGCGGTCGCGGCGTTCGGCGCGGTCATGACCGCGATCGGCGCGATCCTGGCGGACATCGCCGTCGTCGCCCTCGACCCCCGAGTGCGGGTGAGCTGACATGGCAACCGATCCCTCCATGGTCGACCCTCTGGCCGAGGCCGAGACCGTGCCCCCCGTCGCCGAGACCGGCGAGCGCAAGCGCCTGTCGAAGTGGCGGCTGTACAGCCGCCGGTTCGCGCGCAACCGTCCCGCCCTCGTGGGCGTGGTCATCTTCGTGCTGCTGGTGCTGTTCGCCCTGTTCGGCTCGCTGTTCCAGAAGTACGACCACGTCGAGCTCGACTTCCTCGCGCTGTCCGACCCGCCCAGCCCCGAGCACTGGTTCGGCACCAACAACGCGGGCAACGACCTCTACGCGATGGTCGTCGTGGGCCTGCAGCGCTCGCTGCTCATCGCCGTCGTGGTCGCCACGGGCACGACGGTCCTGTCCGCCGTCATCGGCACCGCGGCCGCCTACTTCGGGGGCCGCATCGAGCGGGTCGCGCTGTTCATCATCCACTTCCTGATGGTGGCGCCCACGTTCCTGCTGCTCGCCATGATGTCGAACGACTCCGGCGGCGACTGGAAGGTCATCGCGCTCGTCCTGATCCTGGTCAGCTGGTTCTTCCAGGCCCGCACGATCTGGACGCTGTCCCTGTCGCTGCGCGAGCGGGAGTACGTCCACGCCGCCCGGTACATGGGCGTCCCCGGTCTGCGGATCGTGATGCGCCACCTGATCCCGAACATCGGGTCGCTGCTCGTCATCAACTTCACGCTCGGCGTCGTCGGCGCGGTCATGGCCGAGACCGGCCTGTCCTTCCTCGGCTTCGGCGTCAAGCTGCCCGACGTGTCGCTCGGGTCCCTCATCGGCATCGGCGCCTCGAGCATCTCGAGCGCCCCGTGGATGTTCTACTTCCCGGCCGCCGCCCTGACCCTGCTGACCGTCTCGATGGCGCTCGTCGCCGACGGCCTGCGCGACGCCCTCGATCCCACCTCCGCTGCGGGAGGCCGCGCATGACCACCCCTGTTCTCTCCGTCCGCGACCTCACCGTCTCCTTCCCGTCCGAGGCGGGGCGCGTCGACGCCGTCCGCGGCGTCTCCTTCGACGTCGCCGAGGGGCGCACCCTCGGGATCGTCGGCGAGTCCGGCTCCGGCAAGTCCGTCACGTCGCTCGCCGTCATGGGCCTGCTGGACGACAACGCCCGCATCGGCGGCTCGGTGATGTTCGAGGGCCAGGAGCTGCTCGGCAAGAGCGACTCCCAGATGTCCAAGATCCGCGGCAACGGCATCGCGATGATCTTCCAGGACCCCCTGACGTCGCTGACGCCGGTGTTCACCGTCGGCGACCAGCTGGTCGAGGCCCTGACGATCCACAACGCCCGCATGTCGCGCCGCGCGGCCTGGGACCGGGCCGTGGAGCTGCTGCGCCTCGTCGGGATCCCCCGGCCGCAGGAGCGCGTGAAGTCGTTCCCGCACGAGTTCTCGGGCGGCATGCGCCAGCGCGTGGTCATCGCCATCGCGATGGCGAACAACCCGAAGCTGATCATCGCGGACGAGCCGACCACCGCCCTCGACGTGACGATCCAGGCGCAGATCCTGGACCTCATCAAGACGGCCCAGCACGAGACCGGCGCCGCGGTCATGATGATCACGCACGACATGGGCGTGGTCGCCAACATCGCGGACGACGTGGTCGTGATGTACGCCGGCCGCGCCATCGAGCAGGCCCCCGTCGAGACGCTGTTCGCGGACACGCGCATGCCGTACTCGATCGGCCTCCTCGGCGCGATCCCCCGCGTGGACAAGTCCGTGAAGCAGCCGCTCGTGCCCATCAAGGGCAGCCCGCCGCTGCTGGTCGACCTCCCGGACGCCTGCCCCTTCGCGGCGCGCTGCCCGATCGTCACCGACGCCTGCCGCACCGCCGAGCCGGAGCTCCTCGCCGTGGCCGGGCAGCCGGACCACCGCGCCGCCTGCATCCGCGCGGAGGAGATCCGTGCCGGCCGCATCGACGACAGCCCGGTGTACCCGGTCCCAGAGATCCCCGCGTCGACGCTCGAGGAGGTGCCGCGCGACCTGCGCAAGCCCACCCTCGAGGTCGAGAACCTCACGAAGTCGTTCCCGCTCCTCAAGGGCTCCTTCCGCAAGAAGAAGGTCGGCGAGGTGCACGCCGTCAAGGGCGTCAGCTTCGACATCCGCGAGGGCGAGACGATGGCGATCGTCGGCGAGTCCGGGTCGGGCAAGACCACCACGCTGCTCCAGATCATGGACTTCGCCGCGCAGGACGACGGCGACATCCGGATCGTCGGCACCAGCGTCTCCGACATCAAGGGCGGGCGCGAGGAGCGGCAGCTGCGTCGCGACGTCCAGATCGTCTTCCAGGACCCGGTCGGCTCGCTCGACCCGCGCATGACCGTCTTCGACGTCATCGCCGAGCCGCTGCGCACCGTCGGCACCCCGCACGCCGAGGTCGGCCCCCGGGTGGACGAGCTCATGGGCCTGGTCGGGCTCGACCCCGCCCACAGCGACCGCTTCCCCGCGGCGTTCTCCGGCGGCCAGCGGCAGCGCATCGGCATCGCGCGCGCCCTGGCGACCAACCCGAAGCTGGTCGTGCTCGACGAGCCGGTGTCCGCGCTCGACGTCTCCGTCCAGGCCGGCGTGATCAACCTGCTCGACGAGCTCAAGGTCCGCCTCGGGCTGTCGTACCTCTTCGTCGCGCACGACCTGTCCGTCGTGCGGCACATCGCGGACCGCGTCGCCGTGATGTACCTCGGCAGCTTCGTCGAGCACGGCGAGGTCGACGCGGTGTTCGACGACCCCCAGCACCCGTACACGCAGGCGCTCCTGTCGGCGATCCCGGTGCCGGACCCGGTGGTGGAGCGAGGCCGCGAGCACATCGTGCTCAAGGGCGACCTCCCTAGCCCGACGGACACCATCCAGGGCTGCGCCTTCGTCTCGCGGTGCCCGCTCTACCAGACGCTCGACGACCCCGAGCGGGTCGCCTGCGACACGAAGGTGCCCGCACTCAGCGGACGGACGGGCGTCCACGTGAACGCCTGCCACCACCGCTGACCACGCTTCTCCATCCATCCCGCACTCCCAACCATCAAGTCAGCGCCCACGAGGCGCGAAAGGAGCACCCATGAGGCTGCAGAAGAGACTGGCCGGCAGCGTCGCCGTCGCCGGCGTGCTTGCCCTGGCCCTCACCGCCTGCGGCGGTGGCGGCAACGACGGCGGCGGCGACAAGCCGACGGCCGAGGCCCAGACGATCCAGGGCGCGGACTACAACCCGCAGCCCCGCGAGAACCTCGAGCAGGGTGGCGAGGTGACCTTCCCGCTGACGGAGATCACCCCGCAGATGAACCCGAACCACTCCGACGGCTCGGTCGACACCGCGCGGATCTGGGAGTGGTACAACCCGCAGATGATCCTCATGTCCCCGGAGGGCGAGGCGTCGGCGAACCCGAACTACCTGTCCGACTGGACCACCGAGGTCAAGGACGGCAAGACGGTCGTGACCTACACGATCAACCCCAAGGCGGTCTGGAACGACGGCAGCCCGATCACCTGGAAGTCGTACGAGGAGCTCTGGAAGGCCAACCGTTCGACGGAGGAGGGCTACGTCCCCAGCTCCACCGACGGCTACTCGCAGATCGAGTCGGTCGAGCAGGGCGCGGACGAGCGCCAGGCCGTCGTCACCTTCAAGACCGAGTTCCCGTGGACCGACGGCCTGTTCTGGCACATCATGAACCCGGCCGTGAACTCCCCGAAGGCCTTCAACGAGGGCTACATCGAGGACGCGCACGCCGACTGGGGTGCCGGCCCGTACAAGATCGAGGACTTCGACCTCAACGGCGGCGTCATCTCGTTCGTGCCGAACGACAAGTGGTGGGGCGACAAGCCCATGCTCGACAAGGTCACGTTCCGCGTGCTCGAGCCCACCGCGGCGGTCAACGGCTTCCAGAACGGTGAGGTCAACTACGTCGACAACCTGTCGGCGGACAACCTCGAGCAGCTCAAGGACGTCGACAACGCCGAGACGTACCGCGCGCAGCGCACGTCGACCAACCTCCTCGAGCTCAACGCCGAGCGGCCGCAGTTCAAGGACCTCAAGGTCCGCGAGGCGCTCTTCAAGGCCGTGAACCGCGACCAGATCAAGGAGGTCGTCTGGAACGGCCTCAACTACACCGAGCCCGACGCCGGCTCGCTGAACCTGTTCCCGTTCCAGGAGGGCTACGTCGACGCTCTCGCCAACGCGGGCTACAAGTTCGACGTCGAGGGCGCCAACAAGCTGCTCGACGAGGCCGGCTGGACCAAGAACGGCGACGTCCGCGAGAAGGACGGCGAGAAGTTCGAGGGCCGTCTGCCCATCTTCGGCGACGAGCCGATCACCGAGGCCCGCGCCAAGGTCGTCCAGCAGCAGCTCGCCGCGATCGGCTTCAAGCTCGACATCGACAAGCGCCCGGCGAGCGACTTCTCGACCGTCCTGTCCACCAAGGACTGGGACCTGGTCATCCTCGGCTTCTCGTCGAGCGACCCGTACGGCGTGGCGTACATGTGCCAGCTGTACTGCTCGGACTCCGGCCTGAACCTGTCGGCGACCGGCACCAAGGAGATCGACAAGAAGATCGCCGACCAGGTGTCCGCGCTGCCCACGGCCGAGGAGCAGACCGCGGCCGGCATGAAGCTCGAGTCGGAGATCATCTCCGAGACCTGGGGCATCCTGCCGCTGTACAACGGCCCGTGGATCTCCATGGCCACGAAGGGCCTCGCCAACCTCACGCCCGAGACCTACACCGGTCTCGACCTCTTCGGCCTGCAGCCGGTGGAGAACGTGGGTTGGGAGAAGGGCACCAACCCCGCGAAGTGAGGCCCGTCGGCTGAGCCGACGCCTCTCGCACGGAGAGCCCCCGGTCCCGGTGGTCACGACCACCGGGACCGGGGGCTCTCCTGTGCCCGCACATGCCCTACGGCTCGAGCAGCCCCCGGACGTCGTCGGCCGCGAGCGCTCCCGCGAAGGCGCCGGACGCGTCGTCGAGGACGGCGTCGAACAGGGCCGCCTTGCGCCGGGCCAGCGCCATCACCTTCTCCTCGATGGTGTCCTGGGCCACGAGGCGCGTGACCACGACGTGCCGGGTCTGCCCGATGCGGTGCGTGCGGTCGACGGCCTGGGCCTCGGCGGCGGGGTTCCACCAGGGGTCCAGCAGGTAGACGTAGTCCGCCTCGGTGAGGTTGAGGCCCACCCCGCCCGCCTTGAGGCTGACGAGGAACACGGGTTGGTCGCCCTCCTTCCAGCCGCGGATCACGTCCGCGCGGCGGCGGGTGGCGCCGTCGAGGTAGGCGACGGGCAGCCCGGCCTCGGCGCAGCGCGTCTCCACGCGGCGCAGGAACGACGTGAACTGGGAGAACACCAGGGCACGATGTCCCTCGGCGGCGATCTCGACCAGCTCGTCGGTCACCACGTCCAGCTTGGCCGATCCGACCCCGGCGTACGCGTCGTCGACGAGGGAGGCGTCGAGCGCCAGGCGCCGGAGCGTGGTCAGCGAGCGGAAGATGGCCACGCGGTTCGCCTCGAAGTCCTCCAGCAGCCCGAGCAGCCGCTGCCGCTCGCGCTGGAGATGGGTGTCGTACACCTTGCGGTGGTCCGCGGTGAGCGGCACCCGCAGCACGCGCTCCTGGCGCTCGGGCAGCTCGGGGGCCACCTGATCCTTGGTCCGGCGCAGCACGAGCGGGCGGATCCGGCGCTTGAGCCGCGCGAGCGCCCGGTTGCCGGCCGCCACCACCTGCGGGTCGTCGTCGGTGGCGGCGGCGTCGACGAGGCGGGCCGTCTCCGCGCGGAAGCGGTGCATCGACGGGTAGAGGCCGGGCGCGACGACGGCGAGCAGCGCCCACAGCTCCAGCAGGTTGTTCTCGAGCGGCGTGCCCGTGATCGCGAGCTTGAACGGGGCGTCGAGCAGGCGTGCCGTCTCGTGCGCCCTCGTGCGCGGGTTCTTCGCCACCTGCGCCTCGTCGAGGATCAGCCCGCTCCAGGCGTGGGCGTCGAAGGCGTCGAACTCGAGCCGGAAGACGGCGTAGGACGTGACGACGACGTCCGCGTCCGCCGCGAGCTCCGCCACGCCCGAGCCCAGGGTACGCGCCGTCGCCGGCATCGACGCCACGCGCAGCCCGGGGGTGAAGCGTGCGGCCTCGTCCACCCAGTTCCCCACGACGGACGCCGGCGCCACGACGACGAACGGCGGTGCGTCCGGCGCGGCGGCGCGGGCGTGCGCGAGGAACGTGAGCGCCTCGACCGTCTTGCCCAGCCCCATGTCGTCGGCCAGGATCCCGCCGAGCCCGTGGCTCCACAGGAAGGCCAGCCACTCGAACGCCTCCCGCTGGTAGGGGCGCAGCTCCGCGCGCACCCCCGCCGGCACCGCGGTCGGCTCCGGCACGCTCTGCCCGGCGGCGAACGACCGCAGCCCGGCCAGCGAGCGGCGCCACGCCTCGGCCGCCTCCACGACGTCGGCGACGTCCTCGAGCTCGCCCCACAGGTGCGCGTCGTACCGGCTCACCCGGGCGCGGCCGGGCCGGTCGCTCAGCGCGTTGGCCTCCGCGATGAGGTCCCGCAGCCGACCCAGCACGGGCTGGTCGAGGCGCAGCCACGAGCCGTCGACGAGCAGGAGGCGCTTGTCACCGCGCGCGAGGGCGGTGAACAGGCGGGCGAAGGGCAGCTCCTTGCCGGCCACGGTCACCGCGATGCCGAGGTCGAGCCAGTCGGAGTCGCCCGAGGGGGCGCCGGACACCACCACCCGCGGGGCCGCGTCGAGGTGCAGGTAGTGCGGGACGTCGGAGGACTCGACGCGGACGTCGGCCTCCGCCGCGAGCACGGGGAGCACGCCGTGCGCGAGGTCGAGGGCGTCCAGCCCCCGCAGCTCCGTCCGGGCGGCGAGGTCGAACCGCTCGAAGCCGGGCACGCCGCGCACGGCGGCCTGTGCCTTGGCGCGGATCTCCTCCTCGACGTCCGGCTCGCGCAGGGGGTCCGACGCCGCGCCCTCGAGCGGGACACGGCGCGGCGGCGCGGACGGGGCGAGGTGCGGGGGCGCGGGGTACTCGTAGGCCCACGCGAGCCGTGCGTGCTCGGGGGACGCGAACCCCGCCTCCGCGACGAGCACGGGGCGTGGCGGGTCGGGGAGAGTCACAGACCCGTCCGAGAGCACGCGCACCGCGCGGCGCAGCACCGGGACGTGCTCCGCGAACAGCTCGCCGACGTCGTCGGCCGGCACCTCCACCCGGCCGACGGCCACGAGCTCCCGCGCCGCGTCGGACAACCGCCGCGCCGTGGGCCCGAGCCGCAGCACCGTGCGCTTCCCCTCCGTCTCGACGGCGTACAGCCCCGTGTCGCCGACGGCGCCCAGCGCCGCGCCCTCGGGGGCGTCCGTGCCGTCGAACGCCACCACGGGGTCGAGCCGCACGCCGTCGTCGGCGGCGCCGACCAGGAGCCGCGCCTCGGCTCCCCGCGCCAGGTGGACCTCGTCACGCGAGCCGTGCGCGACCAGGGGGATGTCCAGGTCCGCGGCCTCGGCGAGGAGCGCCCAGAGGCCGCGCCCCCCGGCGGCGAGCGGTCGCCACGCCTGCCGCCCGCGGCCGAAGCCGCCGTCGGCGAGGGCGGAGCCCAGGTCGGCGAACCAGCGGCGCACGGCGGGTGCGGGCGTGGCGCGGACGTCGGCGAAGGCGTAGAGCCCCGTGGCCAGGGCCTCCCAGCTCGCCTCGGGCGCCACCTTCCAGCCCGTGCGGCCGCGCACCACCGGGCGCACGGACAGCTGGGCCGGCAGGTCGCCGAACGCCTCGTCCAGGCGGAAGCGCAGCGCGACGGGCAGGATCCCGCCGCCGGACGCGACCGGCGGCTCCCCCGCCCCGTGCCCCCGGGTCCCTCCGGTCACCGCCGCGAGCCGGCCCCGCCAGCCGGTCGCCGCCACGGGCCCGTCGCCCGCGGAGCCGTCGAGCTCGGCCGCCTCGGCACGGCGTCCCACGTGCAGGAGCGTGGCCGCGACGTGCTTGCACTCCTCGCGGACGGGGCAGGTGCACGACGAGCCGACGTAGGCGTACCGGCCCTCGGCGTCGACCTCGAACGTCACCCGGCACGTGTACGGCTGCGACCCGCTCCCCGCGACCCGCGAGGTCAGGACCAGCCCGTCGGGGTCCCACCGCCACGTCGAGACCATCCCCGAGCGCTCGTACCCCTGGGCGCGCCGGAACGTGGCGGTGCCGACGATGCCTCCCACGACGACGGGGTCGAGGCGGGGCGGCGGGGCGGGCATGCGTCCATGCTCGCACGCGCCTCCGACGCGGCGGGCGGGTCTACGCCCGCCGCTTGGCACACTATTCGTCGCCGGCGATCACGGCCGCGGGCGGCGGGAGGGCGACACCGGCGTCAGAGGAAGCGGCCGCGCACGGCCTCGCCGTGCGCGGGCAGGTCCTCGTCGTCCGCGACGGCGACGATCCGGTCCGCGAGCTCCTCGAGCGCGTCCCGGGTGTACTCGATGACCTGGACCGAGCGCAGGTACGCGTGCACCCCGAGGCCGCTCGAGAAGTGCGCGGAACCCCCGGTGGGCAGGACGTGGTTGCTGCCGGCCATGTAGTCGCCGAGGGACACCGGGGACCAGGGCCCGACGAAGATCGCGCCGGCCGACCGCACCCGCTCCGCGAGCGCGGCGGCGTCCTCCGTCTGGATCTCGAGGTGCTCGGCGCCGTAGGCGTCGACGACCGCGAGACCACGCTCCAGGTCGTCCACCAGCACGACCGCCGACTGCGGGCCGCTCAGCGCCTGCAGCACCCGCGCGGAGTGCTTCGTGGCGCCGACCAGGTCGCTCAGCCGCGCCTCGACCGCGCCGGCCAGCTCCACGGACGGCGTCACGAGGACGGACGCCGCCATCGGGTCGTGCTCGGCCTGGCTGATGAGGTCGAGCGCGACGTGCCCCGGGTCGGCCGTCTCGTCGGCCAGCACGGCGATCTCGGTGGGCCCGGCCTCCGCGTCGATGCCGACCACACCCCGCACGAGCCGCTTGGCGGCCGCGACGTAGACGTTGCCCGGCCCGGTCACGACGTCCACCGGCTCGCACAGCACGGTGCCGTCCTGCGGCTCGGTGCCCGCGGCCCCGTAGGCGAACATCCCCACGGCCTGGGCCCCGCCCACGCCGTACACCTCGTCGACGCCGAGCAGCGCGCATGCGGCGAGGATCGTCGGGTGCGGCAGCCCGCCGGACTCCTTCTGCGGCGGCGACGCGACGGCGAGACCGGGCACGCCGGCCTCCTGCGCCGCGACCACGTTCATGATCACGGACGACGGGTAGACGGCGAGGCCGCCGGGCGCGTAGAGCCCCACCCGCTGGACCGGGATCCAGCGCTGGCGGACCACGGCGCCCGGACCGAGCTGCGTCGTGTGCTCCGTGGGCACCTGGGCCGCGTGCACGGCGCGGACGCGGCGGATCGCCTCCTCGAGCCCCGCCCGCACCTGCGGGTCGAGCTGCTCCAGGGCCTCCGCCAGCGCGGCCGTCGGCACCCGCAGATGCTCCGGCCGCACCCCGTCGAACTGCTCGGCCAGGTCGCGCAGCGCGGCGGCGCCCCGGGTCCGGACGTCGGCGAGGATCGGGGCGACGGCGGCGGTCGCCTGGTCCACCCCGATCTCGGGGCGCGGCAGCACCCCGAGCAGCTCGGTGCGGGACAGCTCCTGCCCGCGGAGGTCGATGCGTCGGATCACCGGGCCAGTCTATGCAGCGCAGGTCGGGATCCGGGGCCGGTTGCCGGAGAATGGACGCATGAGCGCCGCCACCGACGTCCCCATCCGCGACGACATGATCCGCCTCGGGCAGTTCCTCAAGCTCGCCGGCCTCGCCGAGTCCGGCACCCACGCCCGCGACCTCGTGGCGGACGGCGAGGTGCAGGTCAACGGCGACGTCGAGACGCGACGGGGCCGCCAGCTCGTGCGCGGCGACCGTGTCACCGTCTCCCTCCCCGAGGGCGACGAGTCCGTCGTCGTCGCCTGACGAGGCGCTCCCGCGGCCCGCGACGACGCTCAGGCCATGTAGGTCGACGCCATCGCGCGGTCCGGGGTGAGGCGCAGCACCACGCGGTCCGGGTCGTGCTCGAGCGGCCGGTACCGCTTCGTGTACCGCGCCACCGCGTCGGCCACCTCCGCGGGATCCTCGCTCACCTCGAGCGTGCCCTCGAGCGTGAGCCACCGGCCCCCGTCCACCTGGCACAGCGCGGCCCGCGGGCGCGAGCCGTCCGCGGCCGACCGGCGGGCGTTCGCGACCTTGACGGACGTGCGACGCGCGGTGGTGCGGGCCACCCCGGCGTCGGCGTCCCAGGTGAAGGCGACGGGCACGACGTGCGGGCTGCCGTCGGCGCGGAGCGTGGTCAGGGTGGCGAGATGGCGCTCGGTGACGAACACGAGCTGCTCGGGGTTGAGGCGGAACACGCCACGAGCCTACGGCGGACGCCGATGAGTCCGGGACGGGCCGCCGGTCTCATCCGCGACCGGTCTGCCCTGCCGAGGAGCCACGCCATGCCCTCCGAGCCCACCCCCGCCAGCCGCCCCGCGCCGTCCCCCGCCCCGGGCGGCGCGCCGGTGCCCGCCGCCGTCGACCGCGCCAGGTGGCTGCGCGAGCGCTCGACGCTCCGCGACCGCGAGAAGGCCCACACCCGCGAGGGCGACGCGATCGCCGCCGCGCGCCGCCGTCTGCCGATGACGGAGGTCGACGCCGGCGCCGTCCTCGTCGGGCCCCACGGGCCGACGCCGCTCCTCGAGGTCTTCGAGGGCCGCGACCAGCTCGTCGCGTACAAGCACATGTGGCACGCCGGGCAGCCGGTCGAGGGCCAGTGCGAGGGGTGCACCGCGAGCATCTGGAGCGTCCAGGACGCCGCCTACCTCCACCATCGCGGGGCCACGTTCGCCGTCTTCTGCGAGGGCCCGTGGGAGGAGGTGGCACCGTACGTCGCGTTCATGGGCTACGAGGTCCCGTGGTACTCGATGCAGGGGGTGACGGACGAGGCGGTCGGCGGCGGGCTCAGCGACGACCGCGGCCTCATCTCCTGCTACCTGCGCGTCGGCGACCGGGTCTTCCTCACGAACGAGACGACGCACCGCGGGGTCGAGGCGATCATGGCGCAGGCGCAGCTGCTCGACATGACCGTCTACGGGCGCCAGGAGCGGTGGGAGGACTCCCCCGCCGGCTGGCCGCAGCACCCCACCGCGACCTGGTGGAAGGACCGCGGCCGCCCCGTCCCGCAGTGGGCCCGGCCCGGCGCCGCGCCGTACGACCCGCACGCGGCGCACGGGCACCACCACTGAGGGGCGCTCCCGCAGGCGGCGGCGTCAGCGCCCGTCGCCGCCCGTCAGAACCCGTCGGAGAGGATCGGCGGCACCCGGGTGCCGTGCCTGCCCTCGTCGTGCAGGGCGCGCAGCACGGTCAGCTCGTGCGGCACCACCGGGTCGGGCAGCGTCACGAACGGGAACCACCGCAGGTCCGCGACCTTGCCCGGCTCCCGGATCTCCGGGCTGCCCGACCACCGGGTGGCGGTGAAGAAGAAGTCGACCCGCTGCTCCAGGGCCGGCCCGCCGGGCTGCCCGCGATGCATCGTCGTGACGGGGACCAGGTCCGCGGCGTCGACGACGACGCCGAGCTCCTCCCGGGCCTCCCGCACGGCCGCCTCCTGCACGGACTCCCCCGCCTCGACGTGCCCGGCCGCCGCGGCGGCCCAGTGCCCGTCCATGAAGCCCGTGCCCTGGCGCAGCTGCAGCAGGACCTGCCCCTCCCGGCGCAGGTACAGGTAGGCCGCGGGCACCACCCGGAAGCGGTGGTCGGCGGAGCCGTCGTCCCAGCCCGCCGTCGCGGGAGCGGACCCGGTCACGAGAGGCACGCCGGGCCGAGGAGAGCCTTCAGGTCGCCGAACAGCGCGGGCGACTTCTCCACCCGCAGCGTGTCGGCGGCCCGGACGATCGTGCGCTTGCCCGGCTCCGCGACGCTCACGTGCACCTCCGCCGAGCCCGGGTGCGAGGCGAGCACCTCGCGCAGCCGCGCCATGACCGGCTCGACGCACCGCGTGTGCGGCACGGTCACCAGGACGGGCGCGTCGGCCACGGCGGACGTGTCGGGCAGCGACACCTCCATGGCCTGCAGCTGCATCTGGTCGTCGCGGCGCCGCACGCGACCGCGCAGCGTGACCACCTGGTCCTCCGCGAGGATCGTCGAGTAGGCCAGGTACGTCTCGCCGAAGAACATCACCTCGACGCCGCCCTCGAGGTCCTCGACCGTGACCGCGGCCCACGGGTTGCCGTTCTTGCTCATCTTGCGCTGCACGCTGGTGAGCAGGCCGGCCACCGTGACGGTGGACCCGTCCGGGCGACCCTCGTCGGCCATCAGGGCGGCGATCGAGGTGTCCGCCGCGCGCGCGAGCACGTGCTCCAGCCCGGACAGCGGGTGGTCGGACACGTACAGGCCGAGCATCTCCCGCTCGAACGCGAGCCGCTGCTTCTTGTCCCAGTCCGGCAGGTCCGGGACGTCGACGGCGAACGTCATCGCCGCGTCGTCGTCCGCGCCGCCGAAGCCGGCGAAGAGGTCGAACTGGCCCTCCGCCTCCTTGCGCTTGACCGAGATGACCGAGTCCACCGCCTGCTCGTGCACCACGAGCAGCGCACGTCGCGGGTGCCCGAGCGAGTCGAACGCGCCCGCCTTGATGAGCGACTCGATGGTCCGCTTGTTGCAGACGACGGCGGGCACCTTGTCGAGGAAGTCCGTGAACGAGGTGAAGGCGCCCTTCTCCTCGCGGGCGGCGATGATCGCGTCCACCACGTTGGCGCCGACGTTGCGGATCGCCGTGAGGCCGAACCGGATGTCCTTCCCCACGGCGGTGAACTTGGCCGCGGAGTCGTTGACGTCGGGCGGCAGCACCGTGATGTGCATGCGACGGCACTCGCCCAGGTAGAGCGCCATCTTGTCCTTGTCGTCCCGCACGCTCTGGAGCAGGCCGGCCATGTACTCGGTCGGGTAGTTCGCCTTGAGGTAGGCCGTCCAGTAGGAGACCACGCCGTAGCCGGCGGAGTGCGCCTTGTTGAACGCGTACCCGGCGAACGGGACGAGCACGTCCCACACCGCCTGGATCGCCGCGTCGGAGTAGCCGCGCTCCCGGCAGCCCGCCTGGAACGGGACGAACTCCTTGTCGAGGATCTCCTTCTTCTTCTTGCCCATCGCGCGGCGCAGCAGGTCGGCCTGGCCGAGCGAGTAGCCGGCGAGGATCTGCGCGGCGCGCTGCACCTGCTCCTGGTAGACGATGAGGCCGTAGGTCTCGCCGAGCACCTCCGCGAGCGGCTCCTCCAGCTCGGGGTGGATCGGCTCGATCTTCTGCATGCCGTTCTTGCGCAGCGCGTAGTTGATGTGCGAGTTCATGCCCATCGGCCCCGGCCGGTACAGGGCGATGACGGCGGAGACGTCCTCGAAGTTGTCGGGCCGCATCTGGCGCAGCAGCGAGCGCATCGCGCCGCCGTCGAGCTGGAACACGCCGAGCGTGTCGCCGCGGGCCAGCAGGTCGTAGGTGGGCTTGTCGTCGAGCTCGACCGTCTCGATCGCCACCGGGTCCTTGCCGTTCATCACGATGTTCTCGAGCGCGTCGTCGAGGATCGTGAGGTTGCGCAGGCCCAGGAAGTCCATCTTGATGAGGCCGAGGCCCTCGGACGTCGGGTAGTCGAACTGCGTGATGACCGCGCCGTCCTGCGGGCGCCGCATGATCGGGATGATGTCGATCAGCGGGTGGCTGGACATGATGACGCCCGCGGCGTGCACGCCCCACTGACGCTTCAGGCCCTCGATGCCGCGCGCCGTCTCGACGACGCGCTGCGCCTCGGGGTCGGCGTCGTGCACGGCGCGGAACTCGGCGGCCTCGGCGTACCGCTCGTGCTTCGGGTCGAAGATCCCGGACAGCGGGATGTCCTTGCCCATCACGGCCGGCGGCATCGCCTTGGTGAGCTTCTCCCCCATCGCGAAGGGGAAGCCCAGCACGCGGGACCCGTCCTTGAGCGCCTGCTTCGCCTTGATCGAGCCGTAGGTGACGATCATGGCCACGCGGTCGTCGCCGTACTTCTCGGTGACGTACCGGATGACCTCGGCGCGCCGGCGCTCGTCGAAGTCCACGTCGACGTCGGGCATCGAGATGCGCTCCGGGTTGAGGAAGCGCTCGAAGATCAGGCCGTGCTTGAGCGGGTCGAGCTCCGTGATGCCCATGACGTAGGACACCATCGAGCCCGCCGCCGAGCCACGGCCCGGCCCCACGCGGATGCCCTGGTCCTTGGCCCAGTTGATGAAGTCGGCCACCACGAGGAAGTACCCCGGGAAGCCCATCTGGATGATGACCTCGACCTCGTAGTTCGCCTGCTTGCGGACGTCGTCGCCGATGCCGTCCGGGTAGCGGCGGCGCAGGCCCGCCTCGACCTCCTTGACGAACCAGCTGACCTCGTCCTCCCCCTCGGGCACGGGGAACCGCGGCATGTAGTTCGCCTTGGTGTCGAACGAGACGTCGCAGCGCTCCGCGATGAGCAGCGTGTTGTCGACCGCCTCCGGGTGCTCGGAGAACAGCCGGCGCATCTCCGCGCCCGAGCGCACGTAGAACGTGTCGCCGCTGAACGCGAACCGGCTGCCGCCCTGGTCGTAGGTCGGCTCGTCGAGCGTCGACCCCGAGTTCACCGCGAGCAGGACCTCGTGGGAGTGCGCGTCCTCCTGCTTCGTGTAGTGCAGGTCGTTCGTGGCCACCAGCGGCGCGTCGATCGTCTCCGCCAGCCGCAGCAGGTCCTTCGTCACCCGGGACTCGATGTCGATCCCGTGGTCCATCAGCTCGACGAAGAAGTTCTCCTTGCCCAGGATGTCCTGCAGCTCGCCCGCAGCCCGCACGGCCTCGTCCCACTGGCCCAGCCGCAGGCGCGTCTGCACCTCGCCCGACGGGCAGCCGGAGGTGCCCATGAGGCCCTTGCCGTAGGTCTCGAGCAGCTCCCGGTCCATGCGCGGCCACTTGCCCATCTGGCCGTCCAGGGACGCGAGCGACGACGCGCGGAAGAGGTTGTGCATCCCCTCGTTGTCCCGCGCCCACAGGGTCATGTGCGTGTACGCGCCGCCCGCGGAGACGTCGTCGCGCCGCTGGTGCTGCTCGCCCCACAGCACCTTGGTGCGGTCCTTGCGGCTGGTGCCGGGCGTGACGTAGGCCTCGACGCCGATGATCGGCTTCACGCCGTACTTCTGCGCGGTGCTCCAGAAGTCGAAGGCGCCGAACAGGTAGCCGTGGTCGGTGATCGCGATGGCCTTCTGGCCCAGGCGCTGCACCTCGCTGAACAGCTCGTTCATCCGCGCCGCGCCGTCGAGCATCGAGTACTCGGTGTGGACGTGCAGATGGACGAAGTCGTCAGTCTCGGCCGGCATGTCGACGAGTCTAGGAGGCGCCACCGACGCCCCCGGACGCACGCGCCGAGAGCCGCCTCACACCGGTGTCACCAGCGCACGAGGAGGCGCAGCACGCGCAGCCCGTCCTCCGTGCCCGGCCAGTGGCGGCGCACGACGTCGGGCCCGGCGCTGCGCACCACCGCCCGGAGGACGAGCACGACCACGACGACGTCGTCGGCCCAGCCCAGCACGGGGATCACGTCGGGCACGATGTCGAACGGCATCGCGAGGTAGGCGAGCAGCACCGCGACCAGCGCCCGCACGCGGCGGGTGAGGGTCCGGTCCACCGCGAGCCGCCGGACCAGGCGCAGGACGTCCGGCAGCAGCCGTACCGCGCCGCGCAGCGAGCCGCGGCCGGTGCGCCGGCGCACGACGAGCAGTCCGACGAACAGCACGCCCCACAGGGCGAGCACGGCGACGACGAGCCCCAGGAGCAGGTCGGCCCAGACCGGCAGGTCGCGCACCGGGGTACCTACCGGTACGCCCCGCGGACGACCTCGAGCGCGTGCGCCAGGTCGTCGGGGTACTCGCTGGTGACCTCCACCCAGCGGCCGGTGAGCGGGTGCTCGAAACCGAGCCGCACGGCGTGCAGCCACTGGCGCTCCAGCCCGACCTTCGAGGCGAGCACCGGGTCCGCCCCGTAGGTGAGGTCGCCCACGAGCGGGTGCCGCACGGCCTGGAAGTGCACCCGGATCTGGTGCGTGCGCCCGGTCTCGAGGTGCACCTCGACGAGCGACGCGGAGGGCAGCATCTCGAGCACCTCGTAGTGCGTCACCGAGTGCTTGCCGTCCGCCACGACGGCGAACTTGTAGTCGGCGCTGGGGTGGCGGCCGATGGGTGCGTCGATCGTCCCGGTGGTCGGCTCGGGGTGGCCCTGCGCGAGCGCGTGATAGACCTTCTCGACCGTGCGCTCCTTGAACGCCCGCTTGAGCCCGGTGTACGCGGCCTCACTCTTGGCGACGGCCATGAGCCCCGACGTGCCGACGTCGAGCCGGTGCACGATGCCCTGGCGCTCGGCGGCGCCGGACGTCGCGATCCGGTAGCCGGCCGCGGCGAGCGCGCCCACGACGGTGGGCCCGGTCCAGCCGGGCGACGGGTGCGCCGCGACGCCGACCGGCTTGTCGACGACGACCACGTCGTCGTCCTCGTACGCGATGGACATGCCGGGCACGGGCTCCGCGACCACGGCCGGCGTCGCCGCGCGGGCCTCCGGGACCGTCACCTCGAGCCAGCCGCCGGCGACCACGCGGTCGGACTTGCCGACCTCCCGCCCGTCGAGCAGCACGGCGCCCGACGCCGCGAGGTCGGCCGCCTGGGTGCGCGAGAAGCCGAGCATCCGCGCGAGGGCCGCGTCGACCCGCTCGCCGGCGAGCCCGTCCGGGACGGGCAGCGTGCGCGTGGACACTCCTCAGCGCCCCTCGTCGACGTGCCGGCGGCCGTCGAGGCCGATCCCGCGGAACGACAGGATGACGATGAGCGCCGCCGCCGCGACGATGGCGATGTCTGCCACGTTGCCGACGAAGACGCCGTAGTCGATGAAGTCGACCACGTACCCGCGCGCGAAGCCCGGCTCGCGGAAGAAGCGGTCGCCGAGGTTGCCCACCGCGCCGCCGAGCAGCAGGCCCAGCGCGACGGCCCAGCCCACCGAGCCGATCCGCCGGATCGCTCGCAGGATCACCACGACGACCACGACCACGACGATCGTGAGCACCCACGTCATCCCCGTCGCGATCGACAGGGCCGCGCCCGGGTTGTAGATCAGCCGCAGCTGCAGCAGCTCTCCGACCAGCGGCTTCGGCTCGCCGCCGAGCACCAGCGCGGACTCCGCCCACCACTTGGTGAGCTGGTCCACCAGCAGCACGAGCGCGGCCAGGACGAAAGTCCAGGTGATGAGGCGGCGACGGCGCTCGGCCGGCACGGGCGCGACGTCCGCCTCCGGCTCGGTCGACGCGCTCTCGGGGGCGGCGTCGGCGGGCGCGCCCGTCACGGGCTGCTCGGGGGCGCCGTCGCGGGGCGCGGGCTCGGGGGCCGGGGCGGAGCCGGCGGGCGTGGTCGACATCGTCGGCCAGTCTAGGCGGACGGCGCCCGCCGCAGGACCGGCGGCGCCGAACCGGCGCCGCCGGACGCGAGCAGGGTCAGCGCCGCTCCTCGCGCGCCTTCGCCTCGACGGACAGCGTCGCGCGCGGGAAGGCCTGGAGGCGGGCCTTGCCGATGGGCAGCCCCGTGATCTCGCAGGTGGCGTAGGTGCCCTTGCGGATGCGGTCGACGGCGTGCGCCGTCTGCGCCAGGAGGTCCCGCATGTTGTTGACCAGAGTGAGCTCCTGCTCACGCTCGAGGGCGCTCGAGCCGTAGTCGGCCTGGTCGTCGCCCGCCCCGTCGCCGGAGTTGCGCAGCAGGTCGGACAGCTCCTGGTCGGCGACGGCGAGCTCGCGCTCGAGGCGCTCCTTGTCCTCGAGCAGGAAGGCCGCGAGCTCCTCCACCTCGTGCAGGGTCCAGGGCTCCTCGCCCTCGCGGACCGGGAACGACTTCACGTCCCGCGAGAGGTGCGGGAAGTTCTCGCGCAGTGCCGCGCGAGTGGTGGTCGAGAGCTTGGCCATCGGTGCCCTTTCCGTGGTGCGTCGACGACGAGTCACCGCAGCGTAAGTGCGCCGAGCGGCCCGCACAACAGCACGCGCGGGGTGGCGCGTGAGTCGTGCGGACCGCTCGGCGAGAGGCTAGGACGAGGGAGCGGGGTGCGCGGGGTGACGGCCCCCCGCTCAGAGCTCCGAGCCGCGGCCGGCCGCGGCGTTCTGCCGCTGCGGCGGCAGGGCCGAGCCCCGGGCGTCGAGGTCGCCCAGCAGGTTCTGCAGGAAGCTCTTGAGGCGCGTGCGGTAGTCGCGCTCGAAGAGGCGCAGCTCGTCGATCTTGCGCTCGAGGAGCGACCGCTCCTGCTCGAGCTGGGACAGCGTGCGGTGGCTCGTCTCCTCCGCCTCGCGGACGATGCGCGTGCCCTCGGACTTGGCCTCCGAGATGAGGCGGTCGCCCTCCTCCTGGCCCGAACGCACGTAGTCGTCGTGCAGCTTCTGGGCCAGCTGGAGCATGCCGGTCGCGGACTCCGGCTCCGCCGGCTGCTGCTTCGCCGCAGCGGGGGCCGGCGCGGGCGCCGGCGTGGGGGCCGGCGTCGGCGTGGGCTGCGACTGCTGGGCCGCGTCCGAGCGGCTCAGCTCGGCGACCCGGTGCTCCGCCGCGGTGAGCTTGGAGCGAAGGTCGTCGTTCTCCTCCTGCACTGCCGTCAGGGTCCGCACGACCTCGTCGAGGAAGTCGTCCACCTCTTCGACGTCGTAGCCCTCGCGGAACTTGGTCGCGGCGAACTTCTTGTTCAGGATGTCCTCTGCCGTCAGCAGCGCCATCGTCTCACCTCATCGTCTTGCAGGATCGTCGGAGACCCGGGTCGCGGGCCGTCTGGGTGACCACGGTAGCGGACACGTTGCCGGGCGACTCGTCCGGGGAGGTCGGGTCGTCCCGCCCACACGACGTCTTCACACGTCAGCGCCGTGGTGAGCGTCACCGACCCAGGTTGAGGAACAGCTGCTGGAGGATCGACGTCCCGATGAACAGGATGAGGAACGCGAGGTCCAGGCGCACCTGACCGAGCGTCAGGGGCGGGATCACGCGCCGCAGCGCCCGCAGCGGCGGGTCGGTGACCGTGTACACGGCCTCCGCGATGACCAGCATGACCCCGCGGGGCCGCCAGTCGCGGGCGAAGAACTGCACCCAGTCGAACACCAGGCGCACGACGAGGCAGAGCAGGAACAGGCCGAGGAGGAAGCCGATGAGGGTAAACACTGCGTTCACGGGACGAACCTACCCGAGCACGCGGCAGGGCCGGGGCAGAAAGCCCCGGCCCTGCGGCGGACGGATCCGTCGGCGCGATCGGTGGGCGGCCGGCCTGTCGACCGGCTCGAGCGATCAGCTCTGGTTGTAGAAGGCCCCGCGGCCGGTCGGCTTCTCCGGCGGCGGCGGCTCCTCGCCGGAGATCTCGACGTGCTCCGGCGAGAGCAGGAAGACCTTGTTGGTCACGCGCTCGATCGAGCCGCGGAGACCGAAGATGAGGCCCGCGGAGAAGTCGACGAGACGCTTGGCGTCCGCGTCGTCCATGTCCGACAGGTTCATGATCACCGGGGTGCCGCCGCGGAACGCCTCACCGATGGTGCGGGCGTCGTTGTACGAGCGCGGGTGGATCGTCGTGATGCGCCGCAGGTCGGAGGCGATCACCGACTCGTTCGCCCCGCCGCGGTGCAGCGGGGTGACCTGCGCCTGGTAGTCGTCACGGTCACGCACCGGTGCCTCCAGCTCCTCGTACTCGTCGAGGTACTCCTCCGACTCCCCCTGGTCGTCGGCGAGCCCCAGGTACAGCATCGTCTTGCGAAGCGCTCCGCCCATCGCCTTGCTCCGTTCGTCGCCACGTCCCGCCCTCCGTCCCGGACGGTGTCACGACGTTAACCACGCCCACAGCGGCATCGGCGCACGACACGCCGGTGTGTCGCGCTCGCAGGGCGTGTCTTCCTCGCGCCACGTCAGATCAGGACGACGACCCCGGCCTGCCGGCCCGTCGTCGTGCCCTGGGCGGTCGCGCGACGGTGGGAGTAGAGGTCGGTGTCGGTGAGCGTGCACCGGTCCACCCGGGTCGCGTCGACCCCTCGCGCGGACAGCTGGGCCAGCACACCGGCGGGGAGGTCGAGCGCGGGCGTGCCCGCCCCGGTGGTCGACCACGTCTCGGGGACGACGTCGGCCACCTCGGCACGCATCTCGGCCGGCACCTCGTAGCAGGTGCCGCAGACCGCCGGACCGACGGCGGCGCGCACGTCCTCGACGCGGGCGCCGCGCGCGAGCATCCCGTCGAGGACCCGGTGGACCACGCCGACGGCGACGCCCTTGCGCCCCGCGTGCGCGACGGCGGCCACGCGGGCCACCGGGTCGGCGAGCACGACCGGGACGCAGTCCGCCACGAGCACCCCGAGCGCGAGCCCCTGCTCCGCGGTGACCATCGCGTCGGCCTCGCCCGCCGCCCCCGGGGGCTCGGCCGAGGACCACTCCGCGAGCTCCGCGGCGCCGAGGTCGAGCACGCGGTCGCCGTGCACCTGCGCGACGAAGGCCACCGGCGCGCCGACCCACTCCCCGAGCCGGGCACGGTTCTCCCGCACCCGGACCGGGTCGTCGCCGGTCGACGTACCCAGGTCGAGCGAGGACCACGGGGCGGGCGACACCCCGCCGTGGCGCGTGGTGAAGCCCGCCACGACGCCCTCCCCGAGGTCCACCCGCAGCAACCCTGCGCCGAACTGCGCCGGCAACAACGCCTCCTGGGCCCAGCCGACCGTCCCGCTCACTCCGCGCTCACTTGAGGAAGTCGGGCACGTCGAGCTCCTCGGCAGGGCGGCGCGGCTCCTCGAACAGCCGCGGCACCTCGACGGGGCGCTCCACCGTGACGCCCTCGCCCTCGGCGTCCTCCACCACCGTGAAGGGACGACGCCCGTCCGCCGGCCGCGCGCTCACCGGCGGGGCCGGCGGCGCGTCGAGGCTCACGGGGACGTCGTCGGGCTCGGCCGGGATCGGCCGGGGCTGGACGCTCGCCGCCGGCACCGACTGGGTGGCGGGCTGCGGCGGGCGCGGCGGCGCCGTCTGCACGCCGGGCGGCGGCACGGGCGCGGTGGCCGGCGTCCCGTCGGCCGACGTGGCCGGCTTGGCGGACGCGCCGGCGATCTGGCCGAGGCCGCGACCGTCCTTGCGCGCCTGGGGCACGCCGCCGTCGAACCCGGCGGCGATGACGGTCACCCGCACCTCGTCGCCCAGCGCGTCGTCGATGACGGTGCCGAAGATGATGTTGGCCTCGGAGTGCGCGGCCTCCTGGACCAGGCGCGCGGCCTCGTGCACCTCGAAGAGGCCGATGTCGCTGCCGCCCTGGATCGACAGCAGGACGCCGTGGGCGCCGTCGATGGAGGCCTCGAGCAGCGGCGACGAGATCGCGAGCTCGGCGGCCTGCACCGCGCGGTCCTCGCCCCTCGCCGAACCGATGCCCATCAGCGCGGACCCCGCCCCCTGCATCACGGACTTCACGTCCGCGAAGTCGAGGTTGATGAGGCCCGGGGTCGTGATGAGGTCCGTGATGCCCTGGACGCCGGAGTGCAGCACCTGGTCGGCGGAGTGGAACGCCGCGATCGCGGAGACGTTCCGGTCCGACATCGACAGGAGCCGGTCGTTCGGGATGACGATCAGGGTGTCGACCTCCTCGCGGAGCGCCTCGATCCCCTGCTCGGCCTGCACGGACCGGCGACGGCCCTCGAACGTGAACGGCCGCGTGACGACACCCACCGTCAGCGCGCCGAGCGCGCGGGCGATGCGCGCCACCACGGGGGCGCCGCCCGTGCCGGTACCGCCGCCCTCGCCCGCCGTCACGAAGACCATGTCGGCGCCGCGCAGGACGTCCTCGATCTCCTCGGCGTGGTCCTCGGCCGCCTTCTTGCCGACCTCGGGGTCGGCGCCGGCGCCCAGGCCGCGCGTGAGCTCGCGACCGACGTCGAGCTTGACGTCGGCGTCCGACATCAGCAGCGCCTGTGCGTCGGTGTTGATGGCGATGAACTCGACACCCTTGAGCCCGACCTCGATCATGCGGTTCACGGCGTTCACGCCGCCACCGCCGATACCGACCACCTTGATCACTGCCAGGTAGTTCTGCGGAGTTGCCACGTCGTTGCCTCTCGGGTCGTTCCTTGTCCCGACGTCCGGTCCTCGCTCCCCCTCGTCGACCCCGCCAGGGTCTAACCTTAAGGTTCGAGTTGAGGGTTAGAGTTATGTCAGGTTGCTGCTGCGATCGACGGTAGGCGCCGCGTCGGGCGCGGCGCCGGACGTCTCCCGGCGTGTCGCGCGCGCCCGGTGCTTGCGCCCGGGACGGCCCGGCTCACCGGGTCACCGGCAGCTCGGGCGACGACACGTCGATGGTGCGCGCGCCGTCGTCCAGCTTGCGCACGGTGCGCACCGCCTCGACCTTGAGGGCCAGCCTCGAGCTCCCGCCCCACACGACCGTGGTGCCGTCGTCGAGCACCGTCGTGACGGCGTCCTGGGTGTCCGCACTGACCTGCTCCACCTGCTTCGCCAGCCCCGGCGGCAGCGCCGCGAGCACGTGCAGCGCCGCCTGGAGCGCCAGCGCGTCGTCCAGCGGCACGTCCACCTGCGGGAGCCCCTGGGGCGCCGAGCCGCGGGTCGCCACGCGGACGCCCGAGGAGTCGAGCAGGGCGAGACCGTCGCCGTCGGGCACCGCCGCCACCGGGACCCGCGGCGTCACCTCCACGGCGAGCCCGTGGGGCCAGGAGCGCGCGATGCGCACGTCCTTGACGCCGCGCAGCCGCAGCACCTGCTCCCGCAGCGACACCGTGTCGAGCCGCGGCAGGGGCGTGCCGTCCGGAGCCTCGACGATCTCGCGGACCGCCCCCTCGTCGACGTACTGGTCCACGCCCGAGACCGAGACCTGCGCCTTCTCGAGCGCCAGGACCGGGGACCACAGGGCGGCCACGCCCAGTCCCACCACCAGCACCACCGCGAGCACCCACGCGAGCACGCGGCGCCAGGCGCGGTGCCGCCGCATCGCCGTGCGCTCGGCGAGCCGGTCCGCCATCGCGGTCGACACGCGCGGGGACACCTCCAGCCCGGCCGGGACGACCGCGGTCGCCTGGGTCCGCGCCGGCTCGGCCCGCTCCGTGCCGCGCGCGGCGGTCCGCGGTGCGCGGCTCGCGCGGGCCGACGGCGCACCCGTGGGGGCGGTCGCCGGGGCCGGGCGCGACGACGCCGAGCGGGTCGCGCCCGTCGCCGGACGCTTGCCCGGGCCGGGGCGAGGTGGGGCTGGCGGTCGCATCACCCCATGCTCTCGTCGCGGGGCGAGCCGGCGGGCGACGCCACGCCGGAGCCACGCGCGGCGAGGTCCGCGAGGATCACGGGTCCGAGCTCGGTCACGTCGCCCGCGCCCACCGTGAGCAGCAGGTCGCCCGGCCGGGCGAGCGCGGAGGCGACGTGCGCCGCCTCGAACCGGTCCTCCACGGCACGCACTCCCCCGCCGGAGGCCGTGCGCTCCAGCAGGTCGGTGATCGTCCGCGGGCCGACCGCCGGGTCGACGTCCTCGCGGGCCCGGTACACCCCCGTGACGACCACCTCGTCGGCGAGCGCCAGGGCGGCGGCGAACCGGTCGGCGAAGATCCGCGTGCGCGAGTACAGGTGCGGCTGGAAGAGGACGACGATGCGGCCGTCCCCCGCCAGCGGGCGCGCGGCCCGCAGCAGCGCGGCCACCTCGGTCGGGTGGTGGTCGTAGCTGTCGAAGACCCGGACGCCGTCGGCCTCGCCCTTGGGCTCGAAGCGCCGGCCGGTACCGACGAACGTCGCCGCGCCGCGGGCCGCCGCGGCGGGGTCGGCCCCGAGCAGCACGGCGGTCACGACGGCCGCCGTCGCGTTGAGGGCGTTGTGCGCGCCGGGGACGGCGAGCCGCAGCTCGCGCGCGGCCGCCCCGAGCGGGCCTCCCGACACGACCGCGGACACCGTGCCCGCGCCGACCACGACGTCGCTGACGCGGACGTCCGCGCCCGCCGCCTCGCCGTAGGTGACGACGGCGCGCCCGGCCTCCCGGTGCGCGGCCGCGAGCGCCGCCGACCCGGCGTCGTCCGCGCACGCCACGAGCGTGCCGCCCGGGACGATCCGGCCCGCGAACTCCTCGAAGGCCCGCTCGAACGCCTCCTGGGACCCGTAGTGGTCGAGGTGGTCGGGCTCCACGTTGGTCACCACCGCCACGAAGGGCGCGTAGTTGAGGAACGAGCCGTCGGACTCGTCCGCCTCCGCGACCAGCACGTCGGAGGCGCCCAGGTGCCCGCCGGGCACCGCGCTCTCGTGGCCGTCGGCGTCGAGGACCCGCACGGTCCCGCCGATCGCGAACGAGGCGTCCACGCCGCAGGCGCGCAGCACGGTCGCCACCATGGCCGAGGTCGTGGTCTTGCCGTGCGCCCCGGCGACGGCCACCGCACGACGGTCCAGCATCAGCGACGCGAGGGCCTGCGAGCGGTGCAGCACCCGGACGCCGGCCGCGCGCGCGGCCGCCAGCTCGGGGTTGGTCTCCCGCACGGCCGAGGACACCACCACCGTGTCGACCAGCGGCGCGCCGTCCGGGCCCACGACGTGCGCCGCGTCGTGGCCGACCCACACCCGCACGCCGTCGGCGCGCAGCGCCTCGAGCGCCGGCCCGGCGACGGCGTCCGAGCCCTGCACGTCCGCCCCGCGGGCGGCCAGCAGCCGGGCGACGACGGAGACGCCCGCCCCGCCCACGCCCACGAGGTGCACCCGCCCGAGGGCCTCGACCGGCAGCACGTCCGCGGCGCTCACGCCGGGTCCCCCGCACGGGACCCGGCGCCCGCCGCGACGGCCTCCGCGACGAGGTCCGCCACGCGGGCGGCGCCGTCGCGCACGCCGGTCGCCCGCGCCGCGTCCGCCATCGACTCGAGGCGGGCCCGGTCGGCGAGGAGCGCCGGCACGTGCTCGGCGACCCACGCGGGGGTGAGGTCCGCGTCGTCGACCAGGAGACCGCCGCCCGCCTCGACGAGGGGCGCGGCGTTGAGCCGCTGCTCGCCGTTGCCGATGGGCAGCGGCACGTAGACCGCCGGCACGCCGAGCGCCGCCAGCTCGCACACGGTGCCCGCCCCCGAGCGCGCGACGACGAGGTCCGCGACGGCCAGCGCGAGCTGCATCTCCGAGAGGTACTCGCGCACCTGGTAGCGCGCGGCCTCGTGCCCGCCTGCGGCCGTGGCGGCCTCGACGGCGGTACGGACCGGGCCGTCCTTGCCCTTGCCCGTGAGGTGCAGCACCTGGACGCCTGCGCGCAGCAGCGCGTCCACCGCGCCGGCGAGCGCCGCGTTGACCGAGGCGGCGCCCGAGGAGCCGCCCGTGACGACGAGGGTGGGCAGCGCAGGGTCGAGTCCGAGCGCGTCGGCCGCCTCGACCCGCGCGCCGACCGGGTCCGCCTCGCGGCGGGCGACGAGGTCCGCGATCTCCGCACGCAGCGGCAGGCCCACGACCTGCGCGCCGGGCAGCGGGGTGCCGGGGAACGTCGCGCCGATGCGGGCCGCCCACCGGGCGCCGAGCTTGTTGGCCAGGCCGGCGCGCGCGTTCTGCTCGTGGATGACCACCGGGACGCCCTTGCGCCGGGCGGCGAGGTAGGCCGGCGTCGAGACGTACCCGCCGAACCCGACGACCGCCTGGGCACCGATCTCGTCGATCGCGGCCTCCGCCGCCTTCACGGCGGCGCTGAGCCGGCCGGGCAGCTTCAGCAGGTCGACGCTCGGGCGCCGCGGCAGCGGCACGCGCGGGATCGGCCACAGCCGGTAGCCGCGCTCCGGGACGAGGTCGGCCTCGAGCCCCGACGTGGTGCCGAGGGCGAGGATCCTGGCCTCCGGCTCGCGGGCGCGGAGCTCGTCCGCGACGGCGAGGAGGGGGTTGACGTGGCCGGCGGTGCCGCCCCCGGCGAGGACGACGGACGTGACTGCAGAGCTCTTCACACGCAGGACCCTATCGGCCGGAGCGGTCCCCGCGGCCCTGCCCGCCTCCGCGACGCCCGCGGCGCGAGAGCACGGCGACAGACCTCCGCACCACGCTGCGGCGCGCGGCGAGGGCCTCGGCGGCGCCGGGCTCGCTGCGCGCGAAGCTGATCACCATGCCGAGGGCCACCATCGTGGTGATCAACGCCGACCCGCCGGCCGAGACCAGCGGGAGCGGGACGCCGATCACGGGCAGCACCGCGGTGACCACGCCGATGTTGACGAACGCCTGGCCCACCACCCAGCAGCCGACGGCGGCCGTGGTGATCTTCACGAACGGGTCCGGGTGCCGGCGCACGACCCGCGCCATCGCGACCCCGAGGACGGCGAACAGCGCGAGCACCAGCAGCGTCCCGAGCAGGCCGAGCTCCTCCCCGATCACGGAGAAGATGAAGTCATTGTGCGCCTCGGGCAGGTACTTCCACTTCTCGCGGCTGGCGCCGAGCCCGACGCCGAACAGCCCTCCCGTCGCGAGCCCGTACAGGCCGTGGATCGACTGGTAGCACTCGCTCGCGGCGTCGCAGGTGGAGCCGTAGGTCGCGAGGATGCGGGTGAGACGGTCGGAGCTCCCCTGGTTGACGATGAACGCCCAGCCCACCACGAGGGCCGCGCCCACCCCGCCGACGGCGAGCATCGACGCCGGGGCGCCCGAGACCCAGTACGCGCCGAGTCCCAGCAGCGCGATGATGAGCGCCGTGCCGAGGTCGTTGCCCATCATGACGAGCCCGAGCACCGCGGCGAGGCCGATCGCGCCCGGGACCAGCGCCTGGGTCCAGCTGCCCAGCAGGCGCTGCTTGCGGCCCAGCACCGCGCCCAGCCACACGGCGAGGGCGAGCTTGGCGAGCTCGGACGGCTGGATCCGCAGCGGTCCCAGCGACAGCCAGTTCTGGTTGCCCTTCACCGTGTCGCCGAAGAGGACCACCGCGGCCAGCAGCGCGAGCGCGACGATCAGGGCGGGCCAGGCGAACCGCTTGTACCAGCGCACGGGCAGGCGGGCGGCGATCAGCATGAGCGGCAGCCCCATGAGGGCGTACCGCGCCTGCACCAGGAACGCGGCGTACGGCGAGCTCCCCGCCGCGATCGACGTCACCGTCGAGCTGGAGAGCACCATGACGAGCCCGATGACGAGCAGCAGCCCGGTGGCGCCGACCAGCAGGTAGTAGCTCGTGACGGTGGAGTTCCACTGCCCGAGCCACGGCCGCTCGGCGGACTTCTTCGACGCCCCCTTCGACGGGCCGGGGGTCCGGCCCTTCGACGGCCGGCCCGCGGACCCGCGGGGTCCGCGCCGGGTGCCCGTCGTGACCGCCATCCCGACACCCCTCGCTCGCGTTGCGACGGCTGCCTGCCGCCTACAGCTCCGCCACGGCCGTGGCGAACGCCTCCCCGCGCCGGGCGTAGGAGGCGAACTGGTCCTGCGACGCACCGGCGGGCGCCAGCAGCACGGTGTCGCCCGGCCGTGCCAGGTCCCGTGCCGCCGCGACCGCGCGCCGCATCACGGACCCAGTGTCGCCGGGATCGACCACGACGACGGGGACCTCGGGGGCGTGTCGGCCCAGCGCGCCCCGGATCGGCTCCGGGTCGACGCCGATCACCACGGCGGCGCGCAGGCGGTCGGCACGGTCCGCGACCAGCGCGTCGAACGACGCCCCCTTGGCCAGGCCTCCGGCCACCCACACCACCGTCCCCGCGGGGAAGCCGGCGAGCGAGGCCGCCGCGGCGTGCGCGTTCGTCGCCTTGGAGTCGTCCACCCAGGCCACGCCGTCGAGCTCGCGCACCCGGGCGATGCGGTGCGCCCCCGGCCGGAAGGCCCGCAGGCCGTCCCGCACGGCGGCGGGCGACACGCCGTGGGCGCGGGCGAGCGCGGCCGCGGCCAGCGCGTTCGCGACGACGTGCGCGGGCACGGCGCTCCCCTCGGGGCCCGGGGCGAGGTGTGCCAGGTCGGCGAGGGTGCCCAGCTCGGCAGCGGTGCGCTGCCGGTCGCGGGCGCCCGGCGCCGCGTGGAAGGCGCGGTCGACGAGCACGTCCTCCACGACGCCGAGCTGGCCGGGGCCGGGGGCACCGAGCGTGAACCCGACGGCGAGCGCGCCCTCGGTGACGTCGGCGTCGCGCACGAGCTCCTCGGTGCGCGGGTCCGCCAGGTTGTACACGCACGCCCGCTGGGCGCGGGTGTAGATCCGGCCCTTGTCGGCGGCGTACGCCTCGAGCGTGCCGTGCCAGTCGAGGTGGTCGGCCTCGACGTTGAGCACCGCGGCCGCCTCGAACGACGTGCTGAGCGTGTGGTGCAGCTGGAAGCTGGACAGCTCGACGGCGAGGACGTCGAGCGAGGGGTCCTGGGCGGCCTGGACGACAGGGGTGCCGACGTTCCCGACGGCCGCCGCGCGCAGGCCCGCCGCGGCGAGGATCGACGCGAGCATCTCGACGGTGGTCGTCTTGCCGTTGGTGCCCGTGACGGCGAGCCAGGGCGCGGGCCCGCGGCGCTCCTCGGGGCCGGCGCCGTCCGGACCGGGCGTGCGGTCGACCCGCAGCCGCCAGGCGAGCTCCACCTCGCTCCAGACGGGGACGCCCGCGGCGCGCGCCGCCGCGAGCAGGGGCGCGCGCGGCGCCCACCCCGGCGACGCGACCACGAGGTCCGCCTCCGCGACCAGCCGCGCCGCGGTCGCCGGGTCGTCGGCGTCGCGCACGTCGGCGTCGGCGGCCCGGCCGTCGACCGTCACGACCGAGCCCGCCCGGCCGGCGAGGGCCTCGACGACCGCCCGGCCGGTGACGCCGAGACCCGCCACGACGACGCGCGCGCCGTCCGGCAGGGTCGCGGGGACCGGCTGCGTCACGTGGCCACCCACTCGGCATAGAAGATGCCCATGCCGAGCGCGGCGAACAGGCCCGCGATGAGCCAGAACCGGATGACGATCGTGACCTCGCCCCACCCGGACAGCTCGAAGTGGTGGTGCAGCGGCGCCATCTTGAACACGCGCCTGCCGGTCATCTTGAAGAAGCCGATCTGGATGACGTCCGACATCACGATGATGACGAACATCCCGCCGATGATGGCGGCGAGGATCTCCGTGCGCGACAGGATCGAGATGCCGGCCAGGGCGCCGCCGAGGGCGAGCGCCCCGGTGTCGCCCATGAAGATCTTCGCGGGGCTGGCGTTCCACCACAGGAAGCCGATGCAGGCGCCCGCCACCGCCGCGGCGACGATCGCCAGGTCCTGCGGGTCGCGCACCTCGTAGCAGCGCGGCCCGGCCGCCGCGAGCCGCTGGCACGACTGGTTGAGCTGCCAGATGCACACGAGGACGTACGCGCCGAAGACGATGATCGACACGCCGGTGGCCAGGCCGTCCAGGCCGTCGGTGAGGTTCACCGCGTTGGACCAGGCCGTGATGAGGAAGTTCGCCCAGACCACGAAGAGGATCAGCCCGACCGTCACGCCGGCGAAGGCCAGGTCGAGGTTGGTGTCCCGCAGGAACGAGATGCGCGTGGACGCGGGCGTCCGGGCGTTCGCGTTCGGGAACTGCAGGGCCAGCACCGCGAAGCTGATCCCGACGAAGCCCTGGCCGATGATCTTCGCCTTCGGCGTCAGGCCCAGCGACCGCTGCTTGCGGATCTTCGTGAAGTCGTCGAGGAAGCCGACCACGCCGAGACCGGTCATCAGGTAGAGGCACAGCAGCGCGGACGCGCTCGGCGGCCGGCCGGCGACCAGCATCGACACCGCCACGCCGACGAGCGCCGCGGCGATGATGACGACGCCACCCATCGTCGGGGTGCCGCGCTTGGTGAAGTGTGCCGTCGGACCGTCCTGGCGGACGAACTGGCCGTAGTTGCGGTGGATGAGGAACCGGATGAACAGGGGCGTCCCGAAGAGCGCGACGAGCCCGGAGACGCCGGCCGAGACCAGGATCGCGATCACGGGGCGACCTCCACGGCGGGTTCGGCGGACGCCGGACCACCCGCGGCGAGCTCGTCGCCGAGCTCCCACAGCCCGGACCCGAGGGACGACTTCACGAGGACGACGTCGCCGGGCTCGAGCGCCTCGGCGAGCACCGCGCGCGCGGCGTCGAGGTCAGGCACGAAGACCGACTCCTCTCCCCAGGAACCCTCCTGCATGGCTCCCTCGTGGATGTGGTACGCCCCGTCGCCGACGACGACGAGCAGCTTGACGTTCAATCGCACCACGAGGCGGCCGATCGCGTCGTGCGCGGCGCGCGCACCGTCCCCCAGCTCGAGCATCTCGCCGAGCACGGCGACCGACCGGCGCGACCGACCGGCCATGACGGCCAGCGCGCGCAGCGCGGCGCGCATCGAGTCCGGGTTCGCGTTGTACGCGTCGTCCACGACGGTCACGCCGTCAGGACGCTCGGTGACGGCCATCCGGTGCGGGCTGACGGGCGTCGCACGCGACAGCCCGGCCGCGACCGCCTCCACCGTGCCCCCGAGGGCGAGGACGACGGTGGCCGCCGCGAGCGCGTTGCTCACGTGGTGCGCGCCGACGAGCCGCAGCTCCACCGGGGTCGCGTCCGCTCCGCCGACGACGAGGCCGAACCGGGCCCGGCCGGAGGTGTCGACCTCCACGTCCGCGGCGCGCACGTCGGCCGACGAGATGGTGCCGAAGGTGGTGACGGTGTGCTCCGGCGTCGCGAGCGACGCCATCGCCGCGACCCGCTGGTCGTCGGCGTTGAGCACGACGGTGCCCGCGGGCACGACGCCCGAGACCATCTCGGCCTTGGTCGCCGCGATCGCCTCGACCGAGCCGAACTTGCCCACGTGGGCGACGCCGACGGCGAGCACGACGCCCACGTCGGGCGGCGCGACACGGGTGAGGTACGCGATGTTGCCGGGGCCGTCGGCGCCCATCTCCAGGACGAGGTACCGGGTGGCCGCGGTGACCCGCAGGACGGTCAGCGGCAGTCCCACCTCGTTGTTGAACGAGCCCGTCGGCACCACGAGCGCCTCGGCGGGCGCGACGCCCTCGGGCAGCAGGTCGGCCAGGAGCTGGCCCAGCAGGTCCTTGGTGGTCGTCTTGCCCACGGAGCCGGTGACCGCGACGACCCGCAGGTCGCCCCCGGCGCGCACGCGCGCCAGGACGGCGCGGGCGAGGTCGCCCAGCGCGGCCTGCACGTCGTCGACCACGACCGTCGGCACGCCCTCGAGCTCACGGGCGGCCAGGACCAGCGTGGCTCCGGCCTCGACCGCGCCGCGGGCGAAGTCGTGCCCGTCGACCCGCTCGCCCGGGAGCGCGACGAACAGGCTCCCGGCCCCGACGCGGCGGGAGTCCACCTCGACGGGCCCGGTCACCGGCGTGTCGGCGGCGGCGTGCAGCCGTCCCCCGGTCGCCTCGGCGACGTCGGCGGCGGTCAGCGCGATCATGCGGTCGTCCTCTCGTG
>NZ_JBHVFQ010000021.1:51474-75736 GCF_042801555.1 Isoptericola sp. NPDC057559 | reverse complement strand
CCCGCGGGGTGGCCGGCCGTCGCCGTGACGGGTCGAGCGTCAGTCGCCGCTCTGGAAGATCGCCAGCAGGCGCAGGAACTCCAGGTACAGCCAGATCAGCGTGACCAGCAGGCCGAACGCTGCGGACCACGCGAACTTGGCCGGGACACCCTGCTCCACGCCGCGCTTGATCGAGTCGAAGTCGACGATCAGCGACGCGGCGGCGAGGCCGACCGCGACGAGGCCGATGATGATTCCCAGCGTGCCGCCCCGCATGCCCCAGCCATCCAGGACGCCCGTCCAGACGAGCACCACGTTGACGAGCGAGAAGACCAGGTAGCCCACCATCGCGATGAGGAGCCAGCGCGTGAACTTCGGCGTGACGCGGACCTTGCCGGAGCGGAACAGCAGGAGAGCAGCACCGAAGGTGCAGATCGTGGCGAGCACGGCCTGACCGACCACGCCGTCGTAGAACGACTCGTAGTAGGCCGAGATGCCACCGAGGAACACGCCCTGCGCCACCGTGTACAGCATGATCAGCACGGGGCTGGGGTTGCGCTTGAACGCGTTCACCAGGCCGAGCACGAGACCGACGACCATGCCGACAGGCCACAGGTTCGGGTTCAGCGTCCAGGTGGCTGCCGCGACGACGACGAGCAGCGCGAGCAGCCCGCCCGTCTTGATCACGACGTCGTCGTAGGTGAGGCGCTTGGTGTCGGCCGTCGTCGCCGAGGGCGCCTGGTACATGTTCTCGAGCGACGCCGCGTCAGCGGCCTGCGCACCGGTCGTGCCCGCGGAACCGGCACCGTAGGCGACCTGCCCGTACTGCGGCTGGGCCGTCGCGGTGCCCCCGGGCCGGGCCCCCTGGCGCGCGCCGTTGCGGCGGGGCTCGCCGAAGACGTCGCTGTTCGAGAAGACGGGGTTGCTCATGAACTCCTCCTGGTCGCGGCTGCCGGGTGCCCGACGACGGGTCGTCGCGCGCGCAGTGCCGGGTCGCTGGCCGTGCGACTCATCGTAGGCAACGCGCGGCGCTGCTGAGACGTTCCCGGGTCAGCGGCCCGGTCCGAGGACGCCGCGCGCCGCCTCGGCGGTCGCGTCGTCGCAGCCGAACACGCCGGTTCCCGTCACGGGGTGCGGCTGCGCGTGAACACCGCCGAAGACGCCGCCCGCCTCGGAAACGATCAGCGACAGCGGCGCGTAGTCCCACACCTTGCCGCCCACCTGGACCGCGAGGTCGAGCTCGCCCGCCGCGACGAGGAGGGCCCCGTGCACGCGCCAGTCCGCGGGCTCGACCGCCGCGACCAGCCGCTCCACCTCGGGCCGGTACCGCTCCGGCACCATCGCGACCGGGGGCAGCACCGCGGTCCGGGACGCGCGGTCGGACGCCGGCGGCGGACCGACCCGCAGGGGCCGCGCGCCGGTGACGCCGCCCTCGACGACGTCCGCGACATACGCCCCCCGACCCCGTGCCGCGTACCAGACCTGTCCCTGCGCGGGCACGATCGCGACGCCGACGGTCACCTCGCCGTCCTCCTCGAGCGCGATCAGGGTCTGCCACCGGTCGTCGCCCTCGACGAACACGAGCGTCCCGTCGATGCCGTCGAGGATCCACCGGCGCCACCCGCCGCCGAGCTCCCCCGTCTCCTCGCCGAGGAAGGCGTCGTCGGGCCGCGCCGCGAGCAGCACGCCGCGCACCTGCTCCTCGACCGCGAGGTCGGCCTCGGTGACGACGGACCCGTCGAGCTTGTGCTCGCGCGCGAGCTCCTGCACGTGCGCGAAGTACCGGAGCCCCAGGTCGGCGCCGGAGAGCGCCGCCCGCAGAGCCAGGTCGAGGTCGTCCGACGGCGGGCTGGGGCGCGGTCCGGGAGGCACGGCCGCATCATGCCGCACCCGCCCGAATCACCCGCTCCCTGCCCGTGCCGCGGCCGTGACCGGCACGTAGGCTCGGGAAGGACCCGTGACCCACGACGACGGCACCCGAGACGACGATCCAGGGGCGACATGATCGAGGCACACGGCCTGACCAAGCGATACGGACCCAAGCTCGCGGTGGACGACGTGACGTTCACCGTGCAGCCGGGCACCGTGACGGGCTTCCTCGGGCCGAACGGCGCCGGCAAGTCCACCACGATGCGCATGATCATGGGCCTCGACCGGCCCACCGCGGGGACGGTCACCGTCAACGGCCGCCCGTACGCGCAGCACGCCGAGCCGCTGGCCGAGGTGGGCGCGCTGCTGGAGGCCAAGGCCGCGCACCCGGGCCGGACGGCGCGCCAGCACCTGCTGGCCCTGGCCGCCACGCACGGGATCGGCCCGGCGCGGGTGGACGAGGTCATCGAGCTCACCGGCCTCACGACGGTGGCCCGCAAGCGCGTGGGCGGCTTCTCGCTCGGCATGGGCCAGCGCCTCGGCATCGCCGTCGCGCTGCTCGGCGACCCGCGCACCCTGATCCTCGACGAGCCGGTGAACGGCCTCGACCCCGAGGGCGTGCTGTGGGTGCGCAACCTGGCCCGGTACCTGGCGTCGGAGGGCCGCACGGTCTTCCTGTCCAGCCACCTCATGAGCGAGGTGGCGCTGACGGCCGACCACGTGATCGTCATCGGCAAGGGCCGCATCCTCGCGGACACCCCGGTGCAGGACCTCGTCGACGGCGCGTCCCGCCGCACGGTGCGCGTCCGCTCCCCGCAGTCCGCCGACCTCGCCGACGCGCTGCGGCGCGAGGGCGGCGACGTCGCGCCGGGCGACGACGGTGCCTTCGAGGTCTCCGGCCTCGACGCCGCCCGGGTGGGCGAGCTGGCCGCCGCGGGCGGCGTCGTGCTGCACGAGCTGACGCCGGTGTCCTCCACGCTCGAGGAGGCCTACCTCGAGCTGACCGCCGACTCGGTCGAGTACCAGACGGAGTCCCCGGGCGGTCCCCCGACCTCGGACGGAGCGCCCCGATGAGCACCGCCACCGCGCCGGCCCGCGACACCGCGCCCGCCGTCGTCGTCCACCGCGTCACGTTCGGCCGCGTGCTGCGCGGCGAGTGGATCAAGTTCCGCACGCTGCGCTCCACGGTGTGGACCGTGGTGGTCACCGCGGTCGTCATGGTGGGGCTCGCGCTGATGATGGCCGCGATCATGCGCGTGGCGGCCCAGACGCCCGAGATGTCGGAGGGGATGTCCCAGGACCCGGGCCTGCAGGCGATCGGGCTCACCGGCACGACGATCGTGACGTTCGGCTACTCGTTCGGCGCCCTCGCCGTGGGCGTGCTGGCCACGCTCATCGTCACCAGCGAGTACTCCACGGGCACCGTGCGGTCCACGTTCGCGGCCGTGCCGCGCCGCCTTCCCGTGCTGTGGGCCAAGCTGGTCGTCATCGTGCTCACCACCGCCGTCGTGGTGACCGTCGCCCTCGCGATCGCGTACTTCTCCACGGCGCCGCTGCTCGAGGACGCCGGGATGAGCGTGGACCTGTCCGACGGCGAGCAGGTGCGGGCGCTGGCCGGCTGCGTGCTCTACCTCGCCACCGTGGCGGCGTTCTCCCTGGCCGTCGGCACCCTCATGCGGCACAGCGCGGGCGCCATCTTCACGATCGTCGCGATCTTCTTCGTGGTGCCGCTGATCTTCAACATCGTGGTCCAGGCCTCCGACGCGGCGTGGACCGACTGGGTCAACAAGCTGCTGCCGAGCGTCGCCGGCGAGCGGGTCATCTCCCGCGGCGCCCCGACGGACGTCCTGCTGGACCCGTGGGTCGGCTACGCCGTCCTCGCGGGGTACACCGTGGTGCTGCTGGTGGCCGCGGCGATCACGCTCAGGCGCCGCGACGCCTGACCCTGCCGCCCCGTCGTCGGGGGGGGGGGGGGGGGGGCGCCCCCCCCCCCCCCCCCCGCGTCCGGGAGGGTCAGGCGGGCTCGGTGCCGGCCGCACCGGCGTCGTCCGCCGCGCGGCGGGCGACGGCGGCGGCCTCCTCGGCCTTCTCCGCCTTGTCGGCCGCGCGGGCGGCGGCCTTCTCCGCCTTGCGCAGCGCGCGGGAGTCGCGCTTGACCCCGCGCCGCTCCTTGCGCCGCTCGATGAGCGTGTAGATCACCGGCACGACGAACAGCGTCAGCAGCGTGGACGACACGAGGCCGCCGATGACCACCAGCGCCAGCGGCTGGCTGATGAACGAGCCGCCGCCGGTGATCCCGACCGCCATCGGCGTGAGCGCGAAGATCGTGGCCAGGGCCGTCATGACGATCGGCCGCAACCGCTTGCGGGCGCCCTCGCGCACGGCCTCGTCCAGCGTCTTCCCGCGCTCGCGGTACTGGTTGATGAGGTCGATGAGCACGATGGCGTTCGAGACCACGATGCCGATGAGCATCAGCACGCCGATGAGGGCGGGGACGCCGAGCGGCGTGCCCGTGGCCAGCAGCGCCAGCAGCGCGCCGGTCGCCGCGAATGGCACCGACACGAGCAGGATGAGCGGCTGCACCAGCGACCCGAAGGTCGCGACCATCACCAGGTAGACGATGGCGATCGCGGCGACCAGGGCCAGGCCGAGGTCGGCGAAGGCGTCCGCCTGGTCGGCGGCGACGCCGCCCACCTCGACGGTCGCGCCCGCCGGGAGGTCCAGGCCGTCCGTGGCGGCGGTGATGTCGGCGCTCAGCGTGCCGACGTCCTGCGTCTCGGGCGTCACGGACACCGTGGCGGAGCGCTCGCCGTCGGTGCGGGAGATCGACGTGGGCACGTCCACCTTCTCGACCGTCGCGACGTCGGTGAGCGGCACCATGCCGGTGGCCGAGGGGAGCTCGAGGTCCTCGATCTCCGCCTGGGTGGCCGGGGCGTCGCCGGACCTCACGACGACGTCGGTGGGACCGTCGCCGACGTCCACCTGGCCCACCGTCTGCTCGGGGTCCATCGCCCCGGCGACGATGCCGGACACCTGGGTCTCGGTGAGGCCCAGCGCGGCCGCCTCGTCGCGGTCGACGTCCACCTGCACCACCTGCTGCGCGGCGGAGAGGTTGTTGCTCACCTCGGCCACGCCGTCCAGGCCGGACACCGCGTCGGTGACCTGCTGCGCCGCGTCCTGGAGGTTGCCCTCGTCGTGCGAGCGCACCACGAGGTCCACGGTGCTGGAGCCGAAGCCGGAGTCGCCGCCGGAGACGCTGACCCCGGTCGTGACGCCCTCGGCGAGCGGCTCGACGGCCGAGCGGATCTCGTCCTGGGCGGCGACGGCGTCGGCGTCCGGGTCGAGCGTGATCGCGAACGTGGCCTTCGGGGCCGAGCCGCCGCCCATGAACGCGGCCTGCGCGGCGTCGCCCGTGCCGACCGTGGTCTGCACGCTCTGCACCGCGTCGACGCCGTCGAGGGCGGCCTCGACGTCCTGCGCCGCGGCGTCCTGCGAGTCGAGCGACGCGCCGGGCTCGAACGTCTGCGTCACCGTGACGGTGTCCTGGCCCGAGTCGCCGATGAAGTTCGTCTCCAGGCGCGGCACCATCGCGAGCGTGCCGCCGAGGACGACGACCGCGATCACGAGCGTCACCCACGGGTGGCGCAGCGCGCCGCCGAGGCTCGGCACGTACGCCCGCTGCCACAGGCCGCGGCGCTCCTTGGCCTCGGCGGCCTCGCGCACGCGCTCGGCCTCCTCGGGCGAGGCGGGCACGGCGGGCGTCTTGACGAACCAGTACGCCAGGACGGGGACGATCGTGAGGGCCACGACCAGCGACGAGAGCATCGCGATGGTGACCGTCATGGCGAACGGGCGGAACAGCTCGCCCACCATGCCGCTGACGAACGCGATCGGCGCGAACACCGCGACGGTGCAGATGGTCGACGCCGCGATGGCGCCGCCCACCTCGCGCACCGCGGTGAGGATGGCGGCCTTCTTCTCCTCGCCGTACGACAGGTGTCTCTTGATGTTCTCGATGACGACGATCGCGTCGTCCACGACGCGGCCGATCGAGATGGTCAGGGCGCCCAGCGTGAGGATGTTGAGCGTGTAGCCCGTGAGGTTCATGACCACGAACGTGGCCGCGAGCGACAGCGGGATCGACACGGCCGACACCAGCGTGGACCGTACCGACATGAGGAAGACGAGGATCACGAGGACGGCGAACACGAGGCCCAGCCCGCCCTCGGTCGCGAGCCCGTGGATGGACTCCTCGATGAACGGGGCCTGGTCGAAGACGACCGCCGTGGTGACGCCCGCGTCCGCGAGCTCCGGCTTCAGGTCGTCCAGCGCGTCCTGGATGGCGTGGGAGACGTCGACGGTGTTGCCGTCCGGCGTCTTGGTGATGGCGATGCCCAGCGACGGCTCGCCGTCGAGGCGGGAGTGGGAGGTGGCGTCGACCGGGACCACCTTGACCGTGGCGACGTCGGAGAGCACGACGGGCTGCGGCGCCTGCGGCGTCCGGCTGGCGGCCGGGTCGGTCTGGCCGGTGGCGTCGGCCGCCGGCGGGGCGCCCGTGCCGTCGCCGGTCTCGCCCGTGGTGCCGCCCGTGGCGTCGCCGGTGCTCGACGCGCCGGCCGCGGCCGCGGCGTCGGGGGTCACGACCAGCGGCAGCGCCTTGAGCTCCTTGACGCTGTCGATGCTGGATCCCGCCTGCACGGAGTAGGTGACGTCGTCGTCGGTGATGGTGCCCGCGGGCAGGACGACGCCGTTGTCCTTGAGCACGGACGCCACGTCGTCGGTGGTGAGGCCGGCCTTGGCCAGCTTCTTCGTGTCCACGTCGACGAGCACCTGGTCGGTCTCGCCGCCGGTCACGGCCACGGAGCGCACGTCGTCGACGTCCTCCAGGGCTGGCACGACGACCGTCTCCACGGTGTCCGCCAGCGCGGCGGCGTCCACGGAGCCGTCGGCGCCCGCGGCGGCGAGCTGGATCACCGGGAGGTCGTCGAGCGATCCGGTGATCACCTGCGGCTCGACGTCCTCCGGCAGCTGCGACTGGGTGCGGGTGATCGCGGTCTGCAGGCGCTGCGTGGCGGCGTCCATGTCGGTGCCGTAGGTGAACTGCACCGTCGTGACGGAGCTGCCCGTCGACGCCGTCGAGCCGATCGACTCGATCCCCTCGACGGACTGCGCGGCGGCCTCGAGCGGCTCGGTGACGCGCTCCTCGACCACCTGGGGCGACGCGCCGGGGTACACGGCGACGACGGCTCCGGCGGGGAGCTCGAGGGACGGGATGAGCTCCTGCTTGAGGGAGCCCAGGCTCAGCACCCCGAAGACGAGGATCGCGACGGTCGCGAGGGCGACGACGGCGCGGTTCGCCAGGGACAGGCGGGCAAGTCGGAACACGCTCACTCCAGACGGGCGGTCGGCAGGTCGGGCACGACTCCGCTGTCGTGACGCACGGGCTGAACGGACGATACGCGCCCATGGTTCCCCGGGGCATCGTCCGAAAGTCGGACAGGCGCCGGGCAGAGGATCCGCCCGGCGCCTGTCGTGGTGTCCTGCGCGGCCCGGGGCCGCGACGTCACCGTGCGGAGGTCACAGCTCCGACATGGCCTCCTCGGGCGTGCCCTCGACGGCGGCCGCCGCCTTGTTCCAGCGCGACCACAGGACGCGCTCGCCGAGCTGGCCGGCCATCTTGTGCGCCGTGAGCAGGAAGACGACCACGCCGACGGCGAGCACCCCGACTCCCACCCAGTACGGGGCGGAGGCGCCCACGGGGTGCAGCAGCCCGGCGATCACCGGGGCCGGGGCGGCGAAGCCCCAGCGCACGAGGTTGAACGCGCCGGTCGTGACGCGACGGTCCGGGTCGCCGAGCGCGAGGGACAGGTCGGTGAGGATCGCGTTGGCGATGCCCATTAACACGCCCGCGACGACGAGGACGACGATCGACGCCGCCGTCGGGAGGCCGAGGGCCAGCAGCAGCGTCATGACGAGGACGCCCGCGACGGCGATGCCGAGGGTCTGCACGGCGCCGATCGTGTGGGCCAGCTTGTGCCCGACGACGAGGATGCCGAACGCGAGGCCCAGGCCCCACGCGGTGAAGACGAGACCCAGCGGGATGACGTCGAGCCCGAGGAAGATCGGCGTGTAGCCGAGGATGATGAAGAAGACGAAGTTGTACGTGGCGGTGACGACGGCGAGCGCGAGGAACGCGGGCTTGCGGAACAGCGAGAAGACCTGGCCCACGTGGAGCGGCGCCGGCTTCTCGGCCGGGTCCTTGAGCTTCGTGATCGACATCGCGAGCGCGACGATCATGAACAGGCCGCAGGCGAAGAACGGCACGCGCCAGCTGATGCTGCCGAGGAGGCCGCCGATGAGCGGGCCGACGGCGAACCCGAGGCCCACGCAGGTCTCGAAGATGCCGACCACCCACTCGCGGTCGTTGGCGAGCGAGACCAGCAGCACCATCGCGGTGGCGAAGAACATCGCGTTGCCGAGGCCCCAGAGGCCGCGCAGCGCGGCCAGCTGGCCGATGGACGTGCTCAGCGCGGCGAGGATCGCGGCGATCGCGACGAGGGTGACCCCCGCGCCGAGGATCTTCTTGTACCCGAACTTCCCCGTGGCCAGCACGGCCGGGATCATGCCGATCGCCATGACGGCGATGTACGCCGTGAACAGCAGCTCGATCTGCCACGTCGTGGCGCCGATGGCCTCCCCGATGACCGGGAGGATCGGGTCGACGACGGCGATGCCGGCGATCGCGAAGAACGCGGTCAGCGCGGTCGCGTAGATCGCGGTCTTGTTCGGTTCGTTGCGTGTGCCTGCCACGGACTCCTCGCTCCTGCCCCACGGACGCCCCGCGGGCCTCGTCTCCTGGTGCGGCGCCGTCATGGTCGCCGGTCGGCGCCTCCGGGGCGCCGAGATGCCTGCATCATGCAGGCAATTACCTGTAGGATACACCTATGACCGCTTCCCTGGGAAACAGTTCGACGGACGGGCACCACGATGCGGACCCGGACGACGCCACCGGCGAGGTGATCGCGCGCGTGGAGCTCGGCCTCGCCCAGCTGCTGCGCCGGGCCGAGCGGACCACCGCCGCCACGACCGTCCGCACCGGGGGCCACGACCTCGACCGGTCCGGCTACCTCCTGTTGCACGCCCTGCGCGACGGCGGCCCGCAGCACGTGCGCACCCTGGCCGACCGGCTCGGCATCGACGCGTCCACCGCGACCCGTCAGGTGGCGGCTCTCGAACGGGCCGGGCACGTGGTGCGCAGCCGTGACACCGAGGACCGCCGCGCCGTCGTCGTCACCGCGACCCCCAGCGGGCGTCGCGCCCTCGACGCGCAGCGCCGCCGCCGGGCCATCACGTACTCCACCGTCCTCGAGAGCTGGCCGGCCGAGGACCGCACCCTGCTCGCCGAGCTCGTCGAGCGCCTCAACGCCGACCTCGACGCGTACAAGCGGGACACGCCCCCGGCCTGACCTGCACCACCCGCCCTCTCCGTCGCCACGGGCAACGACTGTCACGGTCGCGCCCCCTGTCGCTCCTGGCTACCGTCGGGAACGTTGCCCGCGGCACGGCCGCCCCGGGGGACGCACCGACAGCCGCCCCGTCCCGCGTCGAAGGAGAGCGTCGTGAGCACCCCCGCCATCGAGGTCGACGAGCGAGGCCGCACGGCCGCGCACCGCAGCCGGCTGCGGCGGGTGATCGCCGCCTCCGTCGCCTCCGCGCTCGCCCTTGCGGCCTCGCTGGTGCTGATCCCTGGGCCCGAGGGCGAGTCCGCGCCGCGGTTCAACGTGCAGTGCGACGTCCTCGTCGACGGCATCGAGGGCATCGCCGACGCCGCCGAGCTGCCCGGCGGGGGCCTGCCCGACGCCTACGAAGACACCATCGACGACTACGAGTTCGACAGCCCTGGCGAAAAGCTGCGTCCCCTCGAGAAGCCCACCCAAGCGGACCTCGACGCCCTCACGGGGAGCTACGAGGACTACCCGCCCGGGACCAAGGACCACATGCTGCGCCGCTGGAAGGTCTACGAGGGGGACTACACGTGGGAGCGGTGGCGCAACACCTACATCCCTGCGATCTCCAACGACTACCGAGGCGACGGCTTCCAGAAGAACGTCGCCAAGCGCCTCAAGCTGGGAGGCGCGGACTGGATGTGCGAGGACGACAAGCTCTGGCAGGAGGAGAAGCTCGACACGCGCCGCCGGTACGACTCCGTGAACCGCACGCTCAAGATCGCCTACGAGCTCAAGTCCGGTGACTCGTCGCTCAAGATGGACCAGCTGCGCGCCGACCAGGCGCTGCGCGCCAAGGGTTGGCGGGTCGTCTACATCTTCAGCCAGGATCCGAAGCCGGGTCAGGTCAAGCTGCTGAAGCAGTTCGGCGTCGAGCACGCGAAGCTCCACTCGACGGGCGTGCCGAAGACCCCGCCCGCTCCGTCGGGCGACGCGATGGACCCCCGGTGCGGGGGGACCGCCGCGCGTGTCACGGCCCTGTCCTCGACGTGCCCCCGGCGGTCGACCGCCGGCCCCGCGAAGCAGCTCGCGAACGAGTCGGGGCGCAACGCCGCGAGCGCACGTGAAGCCCAACAGATCCGTGCCGACATCGAGCAGGACAACCGCCGACCCGGCTTCGGTTCCCGCCGACCGGGCGGCGTCGACTGGCGGTCGCTGGAGCTTCGCTACGTGTCCGACGACCCGAAGGCCGACGACTACAGCTACGCGTTCTCGGCGGACGAGCTGCCCGACGACGGCGAGGCGGAGCCGGGCTATGGCGGCGAGGCCGCGCTCGACCTCTCCTCCGACGCCCTCATGACCTGGCTCGCGCTCGACCCGAGCCAGTTCTGGGTCAACCTCAACCCGGACACGCCCGAGACGATCATCGACGAGCAGTTCGCCACCACCGACGCGGGGCGCGTGCTGCTCGAGGCCGATCTCGCGATGAAGAAGACCCTGACCGAGATCATGCGGCCGGAGACCCCGACGGGGCAGGAGTTCTGGGACACCGTCGAACGCACCGACGACGGGCTCATCTGCTGGGACTGGACCCGCGCCTGGATCGAGCCCCAGCCGGCCAAGGTCCGCGCCGACGGCGACCAGCTCTACATCCTCGACGCCCCGCTGCGGGTCCAGGTCGAGCCGATGGACATCGACTGGACGCCGCCCGACGTCGACGACCCCTGCGCGGACGCCCCCGCCGACCTCGTGAAGGCGAACACCGAGTACTACGCGGAGTACTTCGGCCCCCTGCTCGAGGAGCGTGTCAACGCGGACCCCGAGTACGCCGACATGCGCCGGGTCTACACCACCCGGGTGGCCGCCGAGTGGATCAAGGACCGCGACGCGAAGCGTCCCGGCGCCTTCCACGACGTCATCGGCTCCGGCGACGTCAGCGACTGGCCCGCTCGCACACCCTGGGACCCGCAGGTGATCTTCGACGAGCTCATGGTGCTCCTGCAGACCCCCCAGTTCCGCTACGAGTACCAGCACGGCGAGATGGACATGTGGGTCGAGGTGTTCGGGGGGATTGAGCTGCCCGACGCGCCCCGCGCCCAGACCCCGAAGGCGGAGTTCGACCGCGACCACCCGCGGCTACCGCGCACCGTCCACAGCTCCCGGTTCGAGGCGGCCAGCCTCCCGCCCGAGGTGGCCGCCCAGGGGGACGTGAGCACCCTCGCCGAGGAGACCGGCACGGCATGGCTGGGAGGCGGGACGTTCGCGGAACCCGACGAGCCCGACCCGACCGACCCGCCCGACGGCCCGGACCCGACGGAGCCGCCGGATCCGACCACGCCGCCCGGAGGCGGCAACGGCAGCGGCGGCGGCAACGGGGGCGACGGGCCCGGCAGCGACGACGGCGGCGGGACGTCCGGCCGAGGCGACGGCCCCGGTCAGGACCTCCCCGAGCCGCCGCAGGCCGACCCGCCGCAGGGTGAGCAGGCCCCGCAGCCTGGCGAGCTGGCGAGCACCGGCTTCGCCCAGGGCTGGCTGGTCCCGGCCGCGATCGTCCTCGTGCTCGCGGGGCTCGTCCTCGTGGGCGTACGGCGACGCTGGTTCCCGCGGCCCTGACCCCCGCGACGTGCATCGAGCGTGCTGACTTGATCCTCGAACGGCCCGTTTGAGGATCAAGTCAGCACGCTCGACGTCTCGGGGCGGACGACGATCTGCCATCGGCAGATGCGCTCCCGGCAGAGAACCCTCCCGCGCCGGCGGGGCGCGGGGGACGGTGGGCCCATGAGCACACCAGTCATGAGCACCCCGTCCCCGCCCCCGCCCGCCTTCGACGACCAGCTCACCGCCCGCCTGCTGCACCAGCGCATCGTGGTGATCGGCACGGAGATCGACGACGCCGTCGCGAACCGCGTCTGCGCGCAGCTCCTGCTCCTGTCGGCCGAGGACGCGCGGTCCGACGTCGCCCTCTACGTCAACTCCCCCGGCGGATCCATCAGCGCCGGCCTCGCGATCTACGACACGATGCGGCTGCTGCCCAACGATGTCGTCACCGTCTGCTTCGGCTTCGCCGCGAGCATGGGGCAGTTCCTGCTCACCACCGGCACCAAGGGCAAGCGCTACGCCCTGCCGCACGCCCGCGTGATGATGCACCAGCCGTCCGGCGGCATCGGAGGCACCGCCGTCGACATCGCCATCCAGGCGGAGAACCTCGAGCACACCAAGCGCGTCATGCACGAGCTCATCGCCGAGCACACCGGCCGCACGGTGGAGCAGATCGCCGCCGACAGCGACCGCGACCGCTGGTTCACCGCCTCCGAGGCGGTGGAGTACGGCATGGTCGACCGCATCGTCGAGCACGTCGACGACGTGCGCCCCACGGCCTCCAGCCGGAAGGCGGGCCTGTGATGAGCGGCTACACGATCCCGAACGTCGTCGAGCGCACGCCCCTGGGAGAGCGCTACTCCGACGTCTTCAGCCGGCTGCTGCGCGACCGCATCATCTTCCTCGGCACGGAGATCGACGACGGCGTGGCCAACGTCGTGATGGCGCAGCTGCTGCACCTGGAGTCCGAGGCGCCCGACCAGGAGATCGGGCTGTACATCAACTCCCCCGGCGGCTCCGCCACGGCCATGACGGCCATCTACGACACCATGCAGTACGTGCGCTGCGACGTCGCCACCACCTGCATGGGGCAGGCCGCGTCTGCCGCCGCCGTGCTCCTGGCCGCCGGGACGCCCGGCCACCGGACCGTGCTGGAGCACTCGCGCGTGCTGCTGCACCAGCCGTCCAGCCAGGGCCAGGGCACCGTGTCCGACCTCGCCATCCAGGCCCGCGAGGTGCTGCGCCTGCGCGCGGAGACGGAGGAGCTGCTCGCCCGGCACACCGGCCAGACCGTCGAGCGGCTGCGCACCGACACCGACCGCGACCTCATCCTGTCCGCCCACGAGGCCGTCGAGTACGGCGTCGCGGACGCCGTCGTCACCTCCCGCAAGGTGCCGGCGCGCGCCGCGGCCTAGCGACGGCCGGCCACGTCGAGGCGTCGGGCCGTCGACGTCACGACGCGTCCGGTCGTCCCCCGAAGCTCCAGTCGTGGACCTCGACCGCCGCGTAGTCGTCCGCGACCAGCACCCGCCGCGCCTCGGCGGCGTCGGCGGCCTCGACCAGCGCGGCCGCACCGACGACCGTGGCGCCGTCGTCGGACAGGAGCGGCCCCATCGCGACGAGTCCCGCGGCGAGGCCCCCCTGCCCGGCCGGGATGCCCGGCCCGCCCGTGCCCCGCCAGCCCAGGCCGAGGACCAGGTACCGGGGGCCGCCCTCGGGGCCGCCCGCGTACTCCCCCATGGTGCGCCCGAGCAGGTTGCGCCACCGGCGCAGCAGCACGTCCCGGTACGCGCCGGCCTGGTAGTTGGGCTCTTCGAACGCGAACGCCCGGGCGGCCTCGGGCCCGGGCAGGTCGACGACGTGCACGCTGCCGGTCAGCGTCTCGCCGCCGTCCGTCGTCGTCGGGCCGCGGGCGATCATCCCGTCCGCGAACCGGTCCATGTAGGCCAGGTGCTCGTCGTTGAGCGCCTCGCGCAGCGCGGTCGACCCGGCACGGTCCCGGTGGTAGCAGAAGAACTCCATGCCGCCCGACGGTAGCGCTAGGCGGCGAGAGCGACGACGTCCGACGTCGTCCTGGAGCGCACGTGCCGGGACGACGACGGCGAGCGGTCGCGCATCGAGGTGAGCACCCGCACGCGCTCCTGCTGCTCGGCGCTGGCGGCGAGCGCGTCGTGGGCCTGGGCGACCAGGTCGACGAGGCGGATGCCGAGCGCGGCGCAGACCGCGGCCAGCACCTCGGAGGACGCCTCCTTGCGGCCGCGCTCCACCTCGGACAGGTACGCGGTGGACATGCGCGCCGCGCCGGCCACCTCCTGGAGGGTGCGGCCCTGGCGCAGCCGGGCACGGCGCAGGATGCCGCCGACCAGATGGCGTAGCAGTGGCTCGCGCACGTGCTCCGCCTCGCCCACCGTGCCGACCCGCATGTCCGCCGTCATGCCGACGACGCTACCCGCGCCCGGCGCCCGACGGCTCCGCGAGCGGCGCGGCGGGCGGGCGTTCTGCTGACGGCAGAAGGCGGCGGGCGGCCCGCGTGCTGCCGAACAGGACCCCGCCGACGACGAGCACGGCGCCGAGGCCCTCGCCGAGCGTCACGCGCTCGCCGAGCAGCACCCAGGCCGCCGACATCCCGACCACGGGCACGAGCATCGAGAACGGGGCGACCACGCCCGCCGGGTGCCGGGCCATGAGCCAGGTCCACACCCCGGAGCCGAGCACCGTCGCGACGAGCACCGTGTACAGGAGGCCGACGACGGCGCCCACGGCCCCCGGGTCGTCCCACGACGTGAGGGAGTGCGCGATCTCGCCCGGCCCCTCGACCAGCAGCGACAGGGCGAGCATCGGGAGCGGCGGCACGACCGACATCCACAGGGTGAGGCGCAGCGGGCTCTGCGGCTTCGCCTGCCGGTTGCAGATGTTGCCGATCGCCCAGCCGAACGCGCCGGCCAGCGTGAGCAGGAAGGGCACGACGGTGGCGGTCGCGGCCTGCTGCCACGCGACCAGGGTGAGGCCGCCCACGGCCACGAGGATGCCGAGCACCTGGCGGCCGCTCACCCGCTCGCGCAGGAACGTGGCGCCGAGCAGCACGGTGAACGGGCCGGACATCTGCAGCACGAGCGACGCGAGGCCGGCGGGCATCCCGGCCGCCATGCCCCAGTACAGGAAGAGGAACTGCAGCGCGCCGAACCCGAGCCCGTAGCCGACGACCCAGCGCACCGGGACGTCCGGCCAGGGCACCAGGAACACGGTGGGCAGCGCGATGAGCGCGAACCGCAGCGCGACGAGGAACATCGGCGGGAAGTGCTGCAGCGACGCGTCGATCGCGATGAAGTTCAGGCCCCACATGAGGGCGACGAGGACGGCGAGCAGCCGGTGGCGGGCGGGCATGCGCCCAGCCTCGCCCGGGTGACGTTGAAGGACAAGCGAAAGTTGCTTCACGCTGTCTGTAGTCTGCCTTCATGGACGTCCGGCACCTGGAGCTGCTGCGCGAGCTCGCCGAGCGGGGCAGCGTCACCGCGGTGGCCCGCGCCACCCACCGCACGCCGTCCGCCGTGTCCCAGCAGCTGCGCACCGCCCAGCGCGAGCTGCGCACCCCGCTCGTCGAGCCCTCCGGCCGAGGGCTCCGCCTCACCGAGGCGGGCCGGCTGCTCGCCGAGGGCGGGGCCTCCGTCGCCGCCACCCTCGCGCAGGTACAGGCCCGCTGGGACGAGTACCAGGGCGAGCCGTCGGGCACGGTCACCGTGGCGGCGCTGGCCAGCGCCGCCATGTTCCTGCTCCCCCGCGTCATGGCCGACCTCGAGGGCACGGCCATCACGCTGCGCTGCGTCGACGTCGACATCGCGGAGGCCGAGTACGGCCCGCTCACCGCCGACCACGACGTCGTCGTCGCGCACTCCCTCACCAGCGTCCGGCCGGCCGGCGCGGACGGCCTCACCGTGGTGCCGCTCGCGCGCGAGCCCCTCGACATCGCGATGGCCACCGGGCACCCGCTCGCCCGCCTGCCGCACGTGCGCCCCCAGGACCTCGTCGACCAGGACTGGATCGGCGTGCCCCTCGGCTACCCCTTCGACAGCGTGCGCCTCGCCGTCGAGCAGGCCACCGGCGCCGAGCTGCGCGTCACGCAGCGGCTGCGCGACAACCGCCTCATCGAGGCGCTCGTCGCCTCCGGCCGCCAGGTCGCCGTGCTGCCGCGCTTCACCACGCCCACCGGTGCCGGCCTCGTGCTGCGCGAGCTGGCCGGCATCGCCTCCGCCCGGCACGTCTCCGCCGTGCTGCGCCCGGACCACGCCGAGCGCCTCGCCGTGCGCCGCGTCGTCGACGCGTTCCGGCGGGCCGGCGCCGACGTCGCGACGGCCATGACCGGCGACGCCGCCGTCTGACAGCCGTGCTGATGGTGCCCCCGCCCGGGTTCGAACCGGGACTGTGCCGGGTTTAAGCCGGCCGCCTCTGCCAATTGGGCTACGGGGGCGAGAACGACGGAACGGGCGCCAGGCCGACCTGCGAGAGGTCGGCCCGACGCCCGTTCACCGTACCGGGGAAGGTCAGCCCTTCTCGGCGCGCGCGGCCGACGACTCGGCCTTCTGCTCCACCTTCTGGCCCGGCTGCTTCGGCGGCACGGACGCCTTGCGGAACTCGTCGCGCGGGTCGTGCAGCGAGCCGAGGGAGACGATCTCGCGGCCCATGAGGAACTGGCCGATCCAGCCGATGAGGATGCGGATCTTGCGGTTGCCGGTCGGCATCGCCATGACGTGGTAGCCGCGGTGCGCGAGCCACGCGAGCGGGCCGCGCAGCTTGAGGAAGCCGAACAGCTCCGCGACGCCCTTGTACAGACCGAGCGAGGCGACGACGCCGACGCTCTTGTGCGCGTAGTCCTCGGGCTGCTCGCCCTTGAGGACGGCGACCATGTTGTCGGCGAGCTTCGTGGCCTCGCGGATCGCGTGCTGCGCGTTCGGCGGGCAGAACTGACCCGGGTTCAGCACGTCGGGCACGGCGGCGCAGTCGCCCGCGGACCATGCGTCGGGGACGACCTCGCCGTCCTCGGTCGCGACCTGCAGCGTCGGCTTGACGATGACGCGGCCCAGCTTGTCGAACGGGAGGTCCGAGTCCTCCTTGATGACCGGGTTCGCCTTGACGCCCGCGGTCCACACGATCGTCTCGGTGTCGAACTCGACGCCCGTCGAGGTGACGACGTGGCCGTCCACGCACGACGACAGGAACGTGCTCAGGTGGAACTCGATACCGCGCTTCTTCATCTCGTCGAGCGCCCACAGGCCCATCGGCTCGGAGACCTCGGGGAGGATGCGGTTCGAGCCCTCGATCATGACGAAGCGCAGGTCGTCGACGTCGATCGTCGGGTAGTTGCGGGTGGCGTAGCGCGCCATGTCCTCGATCTCGGCGAGGGCCTCGATGCCCGCGAAGCCGCCGCCGACGAACGTGAACGTGAGCATGCGCTTGCGCGCCTCCGCGTCCCACGTGGAGGACGCGACGTCCATGCGGTTGAGCACGTGGTTGCGGACCGCGATGGCCTCCTCCACGTTCTTGAAGCCGATCGCGTTCTCCGCGAGGCCCGGGATGGGCAGCGTGCGGGAGACGGAGCCGAGGCCGACGACGAGCTGGTCGTAGGAGACCTCGTAGTCCGGCCCCTCCTCGGGGTGGATCGTGACCTTGTGGTCGCCGTGGTCGATGCGGGTGACCTTGCCCTGCAGCACGTCGATGCCCTTGAGCGCCTTGCGGTGCGGGGCCACGACGTCGCGGGCGTCGATCGAGCCGGCGCCCGCCTCGGGCAGGAAGGGCGCGTACGTCATGTACGGACGCGGGTCGACGACGACGATCGCCGCGTCCTTCTTCCCGAGCTTGCGGCGCAGACGACGCGCCGCGTAGAGGCCGACGGAACCACCGCCGAGGACGACGATGCGGGGAACCTTACGGGGCCGCGGCGCCGCTGCGGGCGCGTCCTGGACAGAGGTGTCCGACGACAGAACGTTCTGAGGCATGAACACCATTCTACGACCGCCCCGGAGCCCTGCAGTCGGTCCGTCCACCCTGCGGCCCCCGGCTGCTCCGTCGCTGGTCAGGCGAGCGAGAGGGCGATGCCGTCGAGGATGTCGCTCTCGCTGGTCACGACGTCGGTCAGCGTGCCGCCCGCGGCGGCGACGTCGTCGCGCACGCGGCGCACGACCTCCGACCAGACCAGCGCGCCGGCGCCGATGACGTCCGCGCGGCCGGGGTGCATGAAGCCGAGCGCGAGGCGCTCGGCGCGGCTGCGGTGCAGCAGGTCGTCGCAGGCGGCGAGCACCTGGTCGACGCCGAGGACGGCGCCGTGCACGCGCTCGCGCCGGTACTCCGGCAGCTCGAGGGCGTGCGCGGTGACGGAGGTGACCGAGCCGGCGAGGCCGACCAGCGTGGTGGTGCGGCCGAACGGGACCGTCCGCGCGGCCTCGTCGAGCGCGGCGCGCACGTCGGCCCGCGCGGCGTCCACCTCGCCCGGCGTGGGCGGGTCGGAGTGCAGGTGCCGCTCCGTCATGCGCACCGAGCCGACGTCCATGGACAGCGCCGCCTCCGGCGTCGTCGTGCCGAGCACCAGCTCGGTCGAGCCGCCGCCGAGGTCCACGACGAGGTACGGGCCGGGGTGGTCGCCGGACACGCCCGCCGTCGCGCCGCGGAACGACAGCTCCGCCTCCTCGCGCCCCGAGGCCACCTCGGGGTCGACGCCGAGGGCCGCGCGCACGCCGTCGAAGAACTCCTGCCGGTTGCGCGCGTCGCGCGTGGCCGACGTGGCGACGAAGCGGACCCGCGTGGCGCCCGCGTCCGCGATCACCGCGGCGTAGTCGCGCGACGCCTCGAGCGTGCGCGCCAGCGCCTCGGGGGCGAGCTCGCCGGTGCGGTCGACGCCCTGACCGAGGCGCACGATGCGCAGCTGACGGTCGACCTCGGTGAGGGTGCCGTCGGGGGCGACGTCGGCGACGAGGAGGCGGATCGAGTTGGTGCCGCAGTCGATGGCGGCGACCCGGGTGGTCGTGGAGCGTTCGGTCACGGGCGACACCTTCTCATTCACCACCGACGCCGCGCCTGCCGTGCGCGGCCCGTGTGACGAAGGCCCGTCAGCAGGAGCAGCGGTCCGGGCGCCACTGGTCGCGGACCAGGGCGAGGGCCTCGTCGCCGAGCGGGTTGACGCCCGGGCCGGCGGCCAGGGCATGGCCCATCAGCACGTGGATGCACTTGACGCGCGTGGGCATCCCGCCCGCCGAGATGCCCTCGATCTCCTCGACCCGGCCGAGCTCCGCGCGCTGCGCGAGGTAGTGCTCGTGCGCGCGCCGGTAGGCGGCCGCGAGCTCCTCGTCCTCGCCGAGACGCTCGGTCATCTCCTTCATCACGCCGTCCGCCTCCAGCCGCGACGCGGCCGCGACGGCGCCCGGGTGGGTGAGGTAGTAGGTCGTGGGGAACGGCGTGCCGTCGGGCAGGCGCGGCGCGGTCCGCACGACCAGCGGGCGGCCGCACACGCACCGCGCGGCGATGCCGACGACGCCGCGCGGCGTGCGCCCGAGCTGCTCGGCGAGCACCTCGAGGTCACGGTCGGTGACGGCGTCCTGGTCGGTGGCGAGCCGTTCGTCGGTGGGCGTTGCGGGCTGGTCGGTCACGGTGTCCTCGGTGGCGTTCGCGGGCGGGGCAGCCCTCATTCTCTCCCGGGACCGGGGATGCCGTGGCGCCGGCGGCTCACCACTCGGCCACCGAGCCGTCGGCGTGCCGCCACACGGGGTTGCGCCACCGGTGCCCGACGGCCGCGCGCTCGCGCACGTAGTCCTCGTCCACCTCGATGCCCAGGCCGGGGCCGCGCGGGATCTCGACCATCCCGTCGGCGTACGCGAAGACGGACGGGTCGACCACGTAGTCGAGCAGGTCGTTGCCGGTGTTGTAGTGGATGCCGAGGCTCTGCTCCTGGATGACCGCGTTGTACGCGACGGCGTCGAGCTGCAGGCACGCGGCGAGCGCGACCGGGCCCAGCGGGCAGTGGGGGGCCACGGCGATGTCGTACGCCTCCGCCATCGCCGCGATCTTGCGGACCTCGGTGATGCCGCCGGCGTGCGACAGGTCGGGCTGGATCACGTCGACGACGCCCGAGGTGATGACGTCCTTGAAGTCCCACCGCGAGTAGAGCCGCTCCCCCAGCGCGATCGGGGTGGTCGACGCGCGCAGCACGTCCGCGATCCCGTCGACGTGCTCCGACAGCACCGGCTCCTCGACGAACATCAGGTGGTAGGGCGCCAGCGCCTCCAGCAGGACGCGCGCCATCGGGCGGTGCACGCGGCCGTGCAGGTCGACGCCGATGCCGACGTCGGGCCCGACGGCCTCGCGCACGGCCGCGACGTTCGCCACCACCCGCTCGACCTTGTCGCGGGTGTCGAGGTACTGGAGCTCCTCCGGCCCGTTCATCTTCACGGCGGTGAACCCACGGGCCACGGCCTCGCGGGCCGCCTCCGCCGTGGCCGCGGGGCGGTCGCCGCCGATCCACGAGTAGACCTTGATCCGGTCGCGCACGCGCCCGCCCAGCAGCTCGTGCACGGGGGCGTCGTGCGCCTTGCCGGTGATGTCCCACAGCGCCTGGTCGATGCCCGCGAGCGCGCTCATGTGGATGCCGCCGCCGCGGTAGAAGCCGCCCCGGTACAGCACGGTCCAGTGCTCCTCGACGCGGCGCGGGTCCTTGCCGACCAGGTAGTCGGCCAGCTCCTCGACGGCGGCCGCGACGGTCGCCGCGCGGCCCTCGAGGACGGGCTCGCCCCAGCCGACGATCCCCGCGTCCGTCTCGATCTTGAGGAGCAGCCAGCGGGGCGGGACGGCGTACGTCGTCAGCGACGTGATCTTCACGGGTTCCTCCACTCGTGCACGAGCGCGGCGGCCCGCGCTCCGACCTCGGCCGCGGCGTCTCCGGGCCGGTACAGGGACGTGCCGACGCCCGCGCCGTCCGCGCCGGCGCGGGCCCACGCGGCGAGGGTCGTCAGGTCGACGCCGCCGACCGGCACGAGGCGCGTGCCCGCGGGCAGCACGCTCGCCCACGCGCGCAGCCCGGGTACGCCGACGGCGGTGGCCGGGAAGACCTTCACGCCCGTGGCCCCGGCGTCCAGCGCGGCGAACGCCTCGGTGGGCGTCGCCGCCCCCGGGTAGCTCTCCAGGCCGAGCCGGACGGTCTCGGCGACGACGTCGGGCCGGGTGTTCGGGGACACGACGAGCGAGGCCCCGGCGTCGGCGGCGCGCCGCACGTCGTCGGGGGTGAGGACGGTCCCCGCGCCCACCCGGGCGTCGGGGCCGGCCGCGGCGCGCACGCGCCGCACCGACTCCAGCGGGTCCGGCGAGTTGAGCGGCACCTCGACGGCGTCGAAGCCCGCCCCCACGGCGGCGAGGGCCACGGCCGCCGCCTCCGCGGGCGTGACCCCGCGCAGGATGGCGACCAGGCCGGTGGCGGGCGGTGTCATGGGCGGACCTCCGTGGTCGGCGTCGCGGCGGGCGTGGTGGCAGGTGCTGCGGTGCGCGGCGCGGCGGTCGCGGCGACGAGGCCGGCGCCCGCGGCGACGCGCCACAGGCCGCGGCGGGCCAGGTCGTCCCCCAGGGGGCGCGCGGCCGCGCCGTGCCGGACCAGCGCGCGCCGGTACCGCAGGGCGAGGGCGCCCTCTCCCCCGACCGCGACCTCGCTGGCGGGGGCCGAGCGCAGCGCGTGCCGCACCTCCGAGCCCACGAGCAGGCCGGAGACGTAGTCGGCCACGTCGCCCGGCGCGAGGCGGCCCGCCTGCGCCAGCGTGCGGCCCGTGAAGAGCAGCGTCAGCAGGCCCCGGTCGTCGCCGTGCTCGGCCTCGGCGTCGAGGCCGCGGTCGAAGGCGGGCGACGGCTCCGGCCCCGGACCGCCGTCGGCCAGCCGGGCGAGGACGCTGTCGCGCAGCAGGAGGGCGAACACCTCGCCCGTCATGGCGGTGGAGAAGCCGGCGACGCGGCCGCCGTCCAGCCGCACCCACTTCGCGTGCGTGCCGGGCAGCACCACCTGCGCGGGGAGGGCGGCGCCGTCCGGCGACGCCGCGAGCGCGCCCAGGAGCTGCACCTCCTCGCCCCGCAGCACGTCCGGGTCCGGGCCTGGTCCGCGACGCCCCGGCACGCGCAGCCCGGGCACGAGGTGCACGACGCCGCCCGCCGCGGGTGCGTCGGTGGGCGCGGCCGTCAGGTGGTGGGCCAGCCGGTCGAGGCCGACGGGCACGTCGAGGTAGCCGGCGTCCGCCCAGCCGTGGTCGCTGCCCGCCATGCCCGCGACCACCACGGGCAGCCCGGGGCGGCGGGCGAGCCAGGCCCCGCACCGCGCGACGAAGGTCCGCGCGAACGCGGCGGAGCGGTCGGCGGCCGTGGCCGCGCCCGCGGAGGTGCGCAGCGAGCCGTCGGCCGAGCGGACCTCGTCGAGCACGCCGCCGGCGTCGTCCAGGAGCCAGGCGCGGAAGGCCGACGTGCCCCAGTCGACGGCGACCAGCGCGGCGTCGCGGTGGGGGGCGGTATCGGGCATGGCCGGGACGCTAGGTCCGCCGCCGCGGAACCGGGCAGCTTTCCCGATAATCGGGATAGCCTCGCCCCGTGACGACGCGACCGGTGCCCGCCCCGCCAGGCACGCAGACCCTGGCGCGCGGGCTGGCCGTCGTCGACGCCGTCGCCCGGGGGCACGACCGGCTCCGTGACGTGGTCGCCGAGACCGGCGTCGGGCGCAGCACCACCCACCGGCTGCTGCAGCTGCTGGTCGCGGCCGGGTACCTGCGGCGGCTCGACGACCGGTACGCGCTCGGCCCCGCGCTCATCGAGCTGGGCTACCAGGCGCTCCAGGAGAACCCCGTCGCGGCGGTCGCCGCCGCGCCCCTGCGCGCGCTGCACGCGCGGGTGTCCGACACCGTGCACCTCGCCGTCGAGGACCGCGGGCAGGTGCTCTACCTCGACAAGATCCCCGGCACCCGCGGGGAGCCGACGCGCTCCCGGACCGGCCACCGGATGCCCCTGACCCGCACCGGTATCGGCAAGGCGCTGCTGCTCGACCGGCCCGACCGCTGGCGCGGCCAGTTCCTCGCGGAGCGCCGGGTGGGCGCCACCGCCGGCGAGCCGGAGGCGGAGGTCCTCACCGCCGACCAGTTCGTCGCCGTCATGACGGCGTCCGCGCGCCGCGGCGTGGCGCTCGACCTGGAGGAGAACGAGCCCGGCGTGCTGTGCGTCGCCGCCCCGGTGCGCGACGCGGGCGGCGCCATCGTGGCCGCGATCAGCGTCTCCGCGCGGCGCCCGGCCATGCCGCCGGCGCGGGTCGAGGCGCTCGCGCCCGTGGTGCTCGACGCCGCCGCGAGCATCGGCGCCGGGCTCGGGTTCGACCCCGCCCGCTGACGGTCCGGGTCAGCCGTCCCCGGACGACGACGGGCTCGGCGTGCTCTCCGGCGTCCCGCCGGCGCCCTCGCCCGTACCCGCCGGCCCGTCGGCGACCTGCACCGACTCCCACACCGACTGGTACCAGGGCACGGTCGGGCCGCGCGTCGTGCCGACCGGCCCGGAGCTCACGGCCTCGCCCGTCACGGGGTCGACGTCGTCGCCGCCCGCCGCGTCCGGGTCCACCACGCGCCACACCTTGTCCGACGGCATGACGAAGCTGAGCCGCGACCGCGCCTGCTCCTCGACGTACGACCGGTCGTCCCAGCGGCCGAGCTCCACGTCCAGGCGGTCCCGCTCGGCCTGGTTCGACGAGAGCTCCGTGCGCAGCCGGTCCAGCTCGTGCGACTGCTGCACCGCGCCCCGCACCGTCGGCAGCAGCAGCACCACCGCGAGGAGCACCACCACCGACAGCACGATGAGCCGGACGGTGAGCACCTCGGGCAGCACCAGCCCGTAGCGGCTGCGGCGCCGGTCCTCGCGCGCCGGGCCCGCCGGGCGGCGCGAGCCCCTCCGGCCCGCCGAGCCCTTCGCCGTCGTCCGCCCCGTGCCCGACGCCTTCGTGCCGGCCTTCGACCCGGACCTGGACCCCGCGCCCTTCGCCCCGCCCTTCGCCCCGGCCTTCGCTCCCGACGACTTCGAGGCCGACGACTGGGGTCGGGCCGACGGCGGCGCGCCGACCGAGCCGTTCGCCGTCGTCGTGGGCCGCGCGGAGCCGCGCGCGCCCGAGGGCCGCGACGCCGGGCGGCGGGCGGCGGGAGAGGTCGGGCGACGTGCAGGCACGCCCCGATTCTGCCGATCCGCACCGCCGCGACCGGGGACCGTCGTCGGCGCGCCCGCCAGCTCCGGCATCGAGCGTGGGGGCGTTTTACAACGACGGGCCGGGTGTGGGTAACAAGTACACGCGCGTGGGGGAGGGCGGGGCGAGGACGGGCGGCCGCCCCCCG
>NZ_JBHVFQ010000021.1:0-51464 GCF_042801555.1 Isoptericola sp. NPDC057559 | reverse complement strand
GCCGCCCCGGGGCCCGGCCGGGGCCGCCCCCCCCAGCCCCGCCATCCCGCGTGCTGACTTCACCCCCCCCCGCCCTTTTTCCGGATCAAGTCAGCACGCTCGATGCGGACGGCGGGACGACGACGGCCGGCCGCCCCGTGGGGGCGACCGGCCGTCGGTCAGGTCCTGCGAGCCTCCGGGGTGTCAGCCCTGGAAGCGCGGGAAGGCGGAACGGCCGGCGTAACGACCGGCGTCGTCCAGCGCCTCCTCGATGCGCAGGAGCTGGTTGTACTTGTTGATGCGCTCGCCGCGGGCCGGGGCACCGGTCTTGATCTGGCCGGCGTTGGTGGCCACGGACAGGTCCGCGATCGTGGTGTCCTCGGTCTCGCCGGAGCGGTGCGAGGTCATCGTGGTGAAGCCGTTGCGCTGCGCGAGCGTCACGGCGTCGAGCGTCTCGGTGAGCGTGCCGATCTGGTTGAGCTTGACCAGCAGCGAGTTGGCGGCCTTCTCCTCGATGCCGCGGGCGAGGCGCTCCGGGTTGGTGACGAACAGGTCGTCGCCGACGACCTGCACCTTGTCGCCGACCTCGGCCACGAACTGGGTCCAGGCGCCCCACTCGTCCTCGGACAGCGGGTCCTCGATGGAGACGATCGGGTAGTTCGCGACCATGCTCTCGTAGAGCTTGATCATGTCCTCGGTCGAGTGCACCTCGCCGTTCTTGAAGTGGTACGCGCCGTCCTTGAAGAACTCGGTGGCGGCGACGTCCATCGCGATCGCGACGTCGGAGCCCGGCGCGAAGCCGGCCTTCTCGATCGCCTCGACGATGAGGTCCAGGGCGGCGACGTTCGACGGCAGGTCGGGGGCGAAGCCGCCCTCGTCGCCGAGGCCCGTGGAGAAGCCCTTGCCCTTCAGCACGCTCTTGAGCGCGTGGTAGACCTCGGCGCCGGTGCGCAGGGCCTCCTTGAAGGTCGGCGCGCCGATCGGCGCGATCATGAACTCCTGGAAGTCCACGGTCGAGTCGGCGTGCGACCCGCCGTTGACGATGTTCATCATCGGCACCGGCAGGACGTGCGCGTTGGGACCGCCGACGTAGCGGAACAGGTCGAGGCCGGCCGACTTCGCGGCCGCCTTCGTGACCGCGAGCGAGACGCCGAGGATCGCGTTGGCGCCCAGCTTGCCCTTGTTCGGGGTGCCGTCCAGCTCGATCAGGGTCTGGTCGATGATGCGCTGCTCCTCGGCGTCGTAGCCGATGAGCTCGGGGGCGATGTCGTCGATGACGGCGTTGACCGCGCCCTCGACGCCCTTGCCCAGGTAGCGCCCCTTGTCGCCGTCACGACGCTCGACGGCCTCGAAGGCGCCGGTCGAGGCGCCCGACGGGACGGCCGCACGGGCGAACGTGCCGTCGTCCAGCGCGATCTCCACCTCGACGGTGGGGTTGCCGCGCGAGTCGAGGATCTCGCGTGCTCCAACGGCTTCGATGCTTGCCACGGGCTGCTCCTTCAGACGGGGCTCGCAGGCGACCGCGCGGCAAGGCCCAGGCGAAGGTGCCCGGGGCCGCTGACGCCCGCGACGGTGCTGGGTTGACGCCCCCAGCCTAGACCGGCCCTCCACCCCGGGCGCCCCCGACCACGGAGCGGTCACCCCCGCTAGCGTGGGAGGGTGCACGGCATGTGGGACTTCCTCGGTTCCTACTGGTGGCTGGTCTTCCCGTTGAGCGGCATCGTCGGCGGGTGGATCCGCGGTGCCCAGGTGTGGGACGAGCGGCGACGGCGCGACAAGATCGAGATGTACCGCCTCAAGCACGCCGGCGAGCAGGCCGCGCAGGCCGACGACGAGGCGCTCTCCCGCGAGATCGAGCGCACCGTGGCCGCGCACGACGAGACCCAGCACCGCTGGCTGGAGTACGAGCTCGACGCCGTGAAGGCCGTCGAGTACCCGCTGATGTCCGACATGCGCGAGCAGGTCACCGTGGACTTCCACCGCGCGCGGCGGGAGGCGGAGGACCTGCGTCCCGAGAACCTGGACGCGCTGCGCGACCGGCGCCGCCTGGACCGGTACCGCGACGCGGTGCGCGAGATGCAGGTGCGGTTCGACATCGCCGAGCGGGAGGCACGACGCCGACGGGCGTCGGACTTCTCGCCGGCGGAGCGCCAGGCCCTCGACCGCGCCAAGAAGCTCCTCGCGCTGGCCGACGACGAGGGCTCCTCGCAGGCGGAGCGGCAGTCGGCCTACCGGCGCGCGACGAAGGAGCTCGAGGGCATCCTCGCCCTGCCGGACGCGGCCACCGACGCCCTCGAACGACGCATCGCCGGCCAGCTCGGCCGGGCCACGGGCGACGGCGGTCCCGCCTGACACGGGGTCACGGGTCGGCGGGCAGCTTCAGCCGCGCCTCGCGACGCACCGGTGCCGGGAGCGCGTCGCCCATCCGGTCGAGGAACGCGCGCACGGCCGCAGGGTCGGCGGCGCCGGCGTGCTTGAGCGCGATGCCGACGGGCCGGCGGACCACCGGGTCCGGGTCGGTGTGCAGGAGCTCGACGAGGCGGAGCAGGTCCGCGATGCCGTCCGGGTGCGGCGGCCGGGTGAACGCCAGCGGCGCGGTGAGCGCCGTGCGGCGGCGCAGCGGGTCGTCCGAGCGCGCCAGCTCGAACAGCGGCTCCCGCGAGCGGTCCCGCAGGTAGACCCCGACGACCCGCGGCGCCGCCCGGTCCACCATGTCCCACGTGTCGATGCGGTCGTGGCGGTCGAGGTAGACGCGGTAGCGCGCCTCCCGCTCGGCGTCCGTGACCCGCCGCCGCACCGCGAAGTCCAGCACGCAGAAGGCGGCGAGCCGCGGCTCGTACGCGGGCTCGTCGAGCAGCCGGTGCACCTCGTCGAGCGGCATCGCGGCGTACCGCTTCGCCACGTCGAAGAGCGTGCCCATCCGCACGCCCAGCACCTCGCCCCGCCCCGCGTAGTGCCGGTTCGGGTGCGCCGCCGGGTCCGCGACCGCGCGCAGGTCCGCGACGACGGCGTCCGCGGTGAGCTCCACGACGTCCACGCTACGCGCGGCCGGACGGGTCGGCGTCCGCGGCCGGGCGCCCTCGGGTCACACCGTCGCGACGAGGCGGGCCAGGCAGGCGCGGGCCGGCGGGCCCCAGGTGGCCTTGCCGCCCGGACGGCCGTGCACGCCCGCCTCGCCGACGAGCAGGCCGCCCAGCGCGGCGGCCGCCGCCCACCCGCGGGCGCGGCGACGGGTGGCCTCGTCGGCGCCGGGCCGGTAGGCGGCGTAGAACGCGCCCTCCGTGCCGGCGGGCAGCAGCCGCCACACGGCGGAGAGGTCGTAGGCCGGGTCGCCCGTGCAGAGGTCGCCGAAGTCGACGACGCCGCACAGGCCGCCGTCCGCGGTGACGACGTTGGCCGGGTGCAGGTCGGCGTGCAGCCACACCGGCGGGCCGTCCCACGCCGGAGCGGCGAGCGCGTCCTGCCAGACGGCGCGCACGGCCTCCGGGTCGGTGACCAGCCCGCGCTCGACCGTCTCCGCGAGCCCCTGCTCGAACCCGTCGGTGTGCTCCGCCAGGGGGCCGCCGCGGCCGCGGCCCGCGGGCGCGCCGTCGGGGGCGGGCCGGTGCAGCGCGGACAGGAACCCGGCCAGGTCGCCGGCCGCCTCCGGGGCGGTGAGGGGTGCGCGGTCGGCGGGCTCGCCGGGCACCCACGTCGTGACGATCCACGGCCGTCCGAACAGCGCGCCGGGCTCGCCGAGCCGCTGCGGCACGGGGACCGGCAGCGGCAGGAGCGGCGCGAGGCCGGGCAGCCAGGCGTGCTCCTTGCGCAGCAGCGCGTCGGCGCTGTCCGTCGCCCACGGGAGCCGGACGGCGAGGTCGTCGCCCAGGCGCCAGAGCTGGTTGTCCCACCCGCGGGCGCCGAGGCGCAGCGGGAGGTCGGCGAGGTCCGGGTGCTGCTCGCGCAGCAGGTCGCGGACGAGGTCGGCGGTGATCTCGACGTCGGTGGTGGTCACGACGCGCCACGCTAGCGGGGCGCCCCGCGCGCCGGGCCTTCCGCGCCCGCACGTTCACCGCACCGGCACGACGTCGGCACGCGCTACCCGTGCTCGTAGGGTCGGTCAGTGCCCGGGCTGCGCCGCGGCCGGCAGGTCGGGCGGCCCGGAGCCGTCGTCCGCGGGGGCCTCGTCCTCGGGGAGGGGCGGCCGCGCCACCAGCTCCAGCAGGGCGATGAGGACGCCGGCCACCAGGGCCGTGCCGATGATGAGCCCCGGCGTGGGGCTGCCCGCGAGCAGCAGCACCAGCGCGGCGACGACGATGATCACCACGCGGACCAGGGTGCGGTACCGGCCCAGCCACGTGCCCACCGGCCCGGTCGACACGCCGCGCCCCTCGCCGTAGTCCCGCACCCACGCGAACCCGCGCCCGGCGCCCGCGCGCAGGGAGCGGGCCGACGCGCTGCTCCCGCCCAGGTAGGCGACGAGCGCGACCACCAGGCCGAGCACGCCCACCGTGCGCAGCGCGACGCGCAGGAACGACACGACCTGGTCGAACAGCACCTCGGCGGCGTCCAGCCGCAGCACCACGTCCTTGAGCGCGTCGATGTACAGCCCCCGCGCGATCGCGAGCCCGACGGCGAGCAGCACCATCGCGGCCGCGAGCGACAGCCCGGCCACCACGAGGGTGCGCGACTTGTGCCGCGCGACGAGCACGCCGGCCGCCAGCAGTGCGAGCGAGATCCACGGCAGCCACGTGCCCAGCGCCACGAGCTGGGCGTACCGGTTCTGCACCTGCACCAGCTGCGACGTCTGCATGAGGGTGAACGTGGCGTTCACCTCCGGGATCCTCGCCGCGATCCCGAGCCCCCGGTCCACCAGGCGCTGCTTGAGCAGGTCGATCATGCCGGAGAGCTGGATGGTGAGCTGGCCGTCCTGACCGATCTGCAGCAGCTCGCCGCCCTCGCCCTTCATCGTCGCGACGAGCTGCTGGTGCGCCACCCGGTTGGCCTGCACCCAGGCGTCCTGGAACGCGTCGCTGGTCACGACGCCGTCGGCCGCGCGGCGCACGAACGACTCGACGCCGCTGGTGAGCGGCCCCTCGAGCTGGGTGAGCGCGTCCGTGGCGCGCGGCCCGACGCCCTGCTGCTCCAGCCCGTCGACCACGGTGCCGAGGATGGCCTGGACGTCGATCTGCTGCATCACCACGTCGGTGAGCCGCCCGGCGACGGCGCCCTGGATCGCGGGGTCCGACGCGAGCGGGCCCACCGTGGCGACGTACCGGTCCGTGTCGGTGAGCGTGCGCTCCGCCCACGCGGCCACCACCGCGACGGGCGCGAGCAGCGCGCCGAGGACGACCAGCACGACGGCGGCCGCCGCACGACCCCGGTGGCGCGGCTCCCGCCGGGCGGGCGGGGGCGCGGCCACGACGACCGGCGGGCCGCCGGCGGCCAGCCGCGCGCGCAGCTCGGCGTTCTCCCGTTCGAGCGCGGCCAGGCGCGCCGCCTGGTCCTCCGGCAGCCCGGCGCCCGTCCCGTCGGTCGTCCCGCTCATGGTGGCCTCCGTCCGTCGCCCGTCGCCGGGGCCCCGCGCCGGGACGGCGCGGGCGGGCCCCGCACGGCGCCCCCTCCGGCTCATGCTAGGGACGCGCGGCCGTTCCCACCTGCCGAAACGAGGTGAAAGCGGGGCGGGCGCTCAGTTCCGCGCGGTGCGCCGGTCGTCCCCTGCATGACCACCGCTCCGGCGGCCGGCCCGGCACCGCTGCCCGGCCCCGCGCACCTGCCCGACCTCGCCCGCACGCTCGTCGCCGAGCCGCACGTCGCGCACCTCGCGACGCTGCTGCCGGACGGGTCGCCGCACAGCGTGCCCCTGTGGGTGGGGTGGGAGGGCGACCGGCTGGCCTTCCTCACCGGGCCCCGGTCGCAGAAGGGTCGCAACGTGGACCGCGACCCGCGCGTCGCGGTCTCCGTCACGCACACCGAGCGGCCGTGGGAGATGGCGATGCTGCGCGGCCACGTGGTCCGGGTGCTGCTCGGCGACGCGGGCTGGGCGGCCGTGGACCGCCTCGCCCGCGCGTACACCGGCGCCGACTACCCGCGCGGCGAGGAGCGGATCGTCTACCTGGTCGACGTCGACCGGGCGACCGCGCAGTCGTTCGGCTGACTCCCGCCGTCGGCCCCTGTCGTTCCTCCCGCCGGCCCGCCCGTCAGCGCGCGCCCGTGCCCACGCTCGCGGCGGCGGAGACCTCCCCGAGGACCACGGCGTCGATGAGCTGGCGCGCCCACGCGAGCACCTCCGCGCCGCGCAGGGGCCGGCCGCCGATGCGCGCCGTCGTCGGGAAGGGCACGAGGACCGCGCGGATGGCCGGCTTGAGGATCGTGCCCGGGTACAGCCGCTTGAGGCGCAGCTGCGCGGACTCCGCGAGCTCCACCGGCGCGAACCGGATGAACTTGCCCTGCGCGGTGACGTCGGTGAGCCCGGCGCGGCGCGCGTGGTTGCGGAAGTCCGCCACGTCGAACAGGGCGGAGGCGACCTCGGGCAGGGTGCCGTAGCGGTCCACGAGCTCGGCGCGCACCTCGGCGAGGGCGGGCCCGTCCTGCGCGGCGGCGATCTTCCGGTACGCCTCGAGGCGCAGCCGCTCCGTGGCGATGTACGACTCGGGCAGGTGCGCGTCCACGGGCAGCTCGATGGTGACGTCGGGCTGCTCCTCCTCCCCGTCGCCGCGGAAGGCGGCCACGGCCTCGCCCACCATCCGCACGTACAGGTCGAAGCCCACGCCCGCGATGTGGCCCGACTGCTCGCCGCCCAGCAGGTTGCCGGCGCCGCGGATCTCCAGGTCCTTCATCGCGATCTGCATGCCCGCGCCGAGGTCGGTGTGCGCCGCCATGGTCGACAGCCGGTCGTGCGCGGTGTCCGTCAGCGGCCGCTCCGGCGGGTACAGGAAGTAGGCGTACGCCCGCTCGCGGCCACGGCCCACGCGGCCGCGCAGCTGGTGCAGCTGCGACAGCCCGAGCACGTCCGCCCGCTCCAGGATCAGGGTGTTGGCGTTGGAGATGTCCAGGCCGGTCTCGATGATCGTGGTGCAGACCAGCACGTCCAGCTCCTTCTCCCAGAAGGCGCGGATCACCTGGTCCAGCTGGTGCTCGCTCATCTTGCCGTGCGCCACGCCGATCCGGGCCTCGGGCACGAGCTCCGCGAGGCGCGACGCCGTCTTCTGGATGGTCTCCACCTTGTTGTGCACGTAGAAGACCTGGCCCTCGCGCAGCAGCTCGCGACGGGTCGCCGCCGCGATCTGCTTCTCCTCGTAGGCGCCCACGTAGGTGAGCACGGGGTGGCGCTCCTCGGGCGGGGTGGCGAGCGTCGACATCTCGCGGATGCCCGTCACGGCCATCTCCAGCGTGCGCGGGATCGGCGTCGCGGACATGGCCAGCACGTCCACGTTGGTGCGCAGCTGCTTGAGCGTCTCCTTGTGCTCGACGCCGAACCGCTGCTCCTCGTCGACGATCACCAGCCCGAGGTCCTTGAACCGCACCGAGCCGGTGAGCAGGCGGTGGGTGCCGATGACGATGTCGACGGTGCCCTTGCCGAGCCCCTCGACCGTCTCCGCCGACTCCTTGTCCGACTGGAAGCGGGACAGCGCGCGCACCGTCACGGGGAACCCGGCGTACCGCTCGGAGAACGTGTCGAAGTGCTGCTGCACCAGCAGCGTCGTGGGGACCAGGACGGCCACCTGCTTGCCGTCCTGCACCGCCTTGAACGCGGCGCGGATGGCGATCTCCGTCTTGCCGTAGCCGACGTCGCCGCAGATCAGGCGGTCCATCGGCACCGCCTTCTCCATGTCGGCCTTGACCTCGTCGATGGTCACGAGCTGGTCGGGCGTCTCGACGTAGGCGAACGCGTCCTCGAGCTCGCGCTGCCACGGCGTGTCCGGGCCGAACGCGTGGCCCTGCGTGGCCATGCGGGCCGAGTAGAGGCGGATGAGCTCGCCCGCGATCTCGCGCACGTGCTTGCGGGCGCGCGCCTTGGTGTTCTTCCAGTCCGCGCCGCCCATCTTCGACAGCGACGGCGACTCGCCGCCCGTGTACTTGGTGACCTGGTCGAGCTGGTCCATCGGCACGAACAGGCGGTCCCCGGGCTGGCCCCGCTTGGACGACGCGTACTCGATGACGAGGTACTCGCGCGTCGCCGCGTTGGCCCCCGCGCCGAGCGTGCGCTGCACCATCTCGACGAAGCGGCCCACGCCGTGCTGCTCGTGCACGACGAAGTCGCCGCCGCGCAGCTGCAGCGGGTCGACGACGTTGCGCCGCCGGCTCGGCATCCTGCGCATGTCGCGCGTCGTGGAGCCCTGGCGACCGGTGAGGTCGGACTCGCTGAACACCGCGAGCCTCAGGTCCGTGGCCACGAAGCCCTTGCCGACCAGCGCGGGCGCGACGAGCACGACCCCGCCCTCGGGCTCCTCCCCCAGCGCCGTGACGAGCCGGGCCGCCGTGTCCGCCGCGGAGAGCTGCTCGACCATGCGCTTCGCGGGGCCGTGGCCCTCCGTGGTGAGCAGCAGCCGCCAGCCCGCGCGCTGCAGCGTCTGCACGTCGTCGAGCGCGCGCTGCAGGTCGCCGCGGTAGGACTCGACGTCGCGCGCGGCCACGGTGAAGGTCGTGACGCCGTCCACCTCGGACGTCGGCGCGACGGCGCTGCCCGCGAGCTCGTCCTCGGACCCGTCGGACCCGTCCGTGGTGGGCGCGTCGAGGCCGAACGACGACAGCGTCCACCAGCCCAGACCGCGACGGGCCGCGACGTCCCGCACCTCGGTGAACGTCTCGAACGACGCCGCCGACAGGTCGATGGGCGCCGCTCCCCCGGCGACGGCCCCCGTCCAGGCCGCGGCGAGGAACTCCTCGGTCGTCGCGACCAGATCATGGGCGCGCCTGCGCACGCGCTCGGGCTCGTCGATGACGAGCAGCGCGTCGTCGGGCACCAGCTCGAGCACGGGCACCATGCGGTCCACGAGCACGGGAGCGAGGGACTCCATGCCCTCGACGGCGACGCCGGCCGCGAGCTTGTCGAGCATCTCGATCGCGCCGGGCAGGCGCTCGACCAGGCCCGCCGCGCGCTGCCGCACCGCGTCGGTCAGCAGGATCTCGCGGCACGGCGGCGCCCACAGGCCCTGCTCCGCGATCTCGAGCGAGCGCTGGTCGGCGACGGCGAACCAGCGGATCTCCGTCACCTCGTCGCCCCAGAACTCGATGCGCAGCGGGTGGTCCTCGGTGGGCGGGAAGACGTCGAGGATGCCGCCGCGCACCGCGAACTCGCCGCGGCGCTCCACCATGTCCACGCGGGAGTAGGCCGCGCCGACGAGGCGGTCCGACACGTCCGTGAGGTCCGCCGTCGTCCCCGTGTGCAGCTCGACCGGCTCCAGCTCGCCGAGGCCCTCGACCACCGGCTGCAGCAGCGCCCGGGCCGGCATGACGAGCAGCCGGATCGGGCCGGTCGGGCCGGTCTCGGGCGCCGGGTGCGCCAGCCGGCGGAACACCGCGAGCCGCTTCGCGACCGTGTCCGCGCGGGGCGAGAGCCGCTCGTGCGGCAGCGTCTCCCAGGCGGGCAGGACGGCGACCTCGTCCGCCTGCTCGTCCGGCAGGTACGCGCGCACGGACGCGGCGAGCTCGTCGGCCTCGCGGCCCGTCGCCGTGACGACCACCAGCGGGCGCCGCTCGGCCGCCGCCGCCAGCAGCGGCGCGCGCACGCCCACCGGCCCCACGACGTCGGCGAAGCCCCGCGCCCGGACGTGCTCCAGCGCGGCGGCGGCGCCGGGGTCGGCGAGGAGGGCGGGGACGATGCCGGTGAGGTTCATGCGAGGTCCTTCTGGTGCGACGCGGTCGGGGCGCTGGTCGGTCGGGGCGCTGAGGTGTCGGAGCGCTGAGGTGTCGGAGCTCGATGCGGGCACGACGACAGGCCCAGCTCTCCCCGGGACGCACGGGGTTCCCGGGGACGGCGGAGGCGTGGGGCGCCTGCGTCGTCGGGCCGTGGAACCGTGCGACCGGCGGGGTGCCGGGCGTGCCGAACCAGCCTACGCCGCGCCTCCGACGCCGCCCTCCCGGGACGCCGAACAGGCGGTTGCGCACCTTCCGAGGCCTCGGAAGGTGCGCAACCGCCTGGTCGGCGACGGGCCGGACGGCGGGGGGTCAGCGGCCCGGGAGCTGGCCGCTCAGGTCCTCGGGGAGCTGGTCGCGGATGCCGTCCGGGAGGCTGCCCAGGAGGTCCTCGCAGGAGGTGGGGTCGCCCGCCTGGCACTGGCCGCCCAGCTCCTGCAGGCGGTCGGCGTCGCCGAGGGTCCCGGCGAGGTCCCGGAGGTCGTCGAAGGACATGCCGCTCGAGAGGCCGCCCAGCAGCAGGTCGGGGACGGACAGGTCGGTCTGCGTGAGGTCCTCGGCCTGCGCCAGGGCCTGCTCGATGTCGTCGCCGTACGTGTTCCACAGCATCAGGCCCGCGATCACGACGATCGCCGTGAACACCACCTGGATCGAGCCGAACGTCAGCCCCGTGGCCGCCATGCCGCGGCCGCCCGTGCCGCGCCGGCGCGTGCGGTCCAGGCCCACGCCGCCCAGCACGATCGCGACCACGCCCAGCAGCGGCACCACGAACCCGAAGATCCCGGTGACCAGGGCCGCCACCGCCGACGGCTCCGTGCCGCGCCGCTGCGGGGGCCGGGCCGCGTGCGCGGGGGCGGCCGGAGCGGGAGCCGGCGCCGCGGCCCACGGCGAGGGCGGCGCGGCCGACGGCGCCGGGCGCTGCGCCGGAGCCGGTGCGGGAGCGGGGGCCGCCGCCTGGGGGGCGGCCACGGGGGCGGGGCGCGAGCCCACCGGCCGGGACGACGCCGTCCTCAGCGGCGGAGCCGGCAGCGGGGTCGTGCCCGCCGTCTGCGGGGCCAGCATCTGCGTCCGGTCGAGCGGCTGCGCCGCGAACACCTCGGTCCGGTCCGCGGCCTGCGGGGCCAGCGCCTGCGTCGCGTCGGCGCCCTGCGCCCCGAGGACCTGCGTCGCGTCGGCGCCCTGGGCCGCGAAGACCTGCGTCGCGTCGGCGCCCTGCGCCCCGAGGACCTGGGCCGCGAAGACCTGCGTCCTCTCGGCGCCCTGCGCCGCGAAGACCTCCGTCCGGTCCGCGCCGTACGGCGGGAGCACCTGGGTCCCGGCGCCCTCGGGCGGCGGCGCCGGGACCGGCACGACCTGGGTGCCGTCCTCGCGCGGCGGGATCGCCCGGGTGGGCGGGGTGTCGTGGGCGTCGTACCCGCGCGGGTGGCTCATGGTCCTCCAGGTCGGTGCGGCGTCGGCCGGTTCCGGACGGCCGGTGCCCACGCCGTCGCGCACGGTGGTGCGTCGTCGCGCCGGGCGCCGTCCGACCCGCGATGCTACCCACCCGACGGCCCCCGGCGGCAGGCCCGACGGGACTCCACGCAGGACCTTCGCAACCGCCGGGGCGCGCTACCGCACCAGCAGGAGCGCGGACGAGTCGAACGACGTCCTGAAGTCCTCCGGGTCGATGTTGGACACGAACGCCACCGCGAACACGATGAACAGGATCCACGCGACGATCCCGATCGCGCCCAGCACGATGCCGGCGATCGCCATCCCCTTGCCCTGCTGCCCCGTGCGCGAGATCCGCGAGAGGCTGATGATGCCCAGCACCACCGGCACGACCGCCAGGCCGAGGATGCCCGTGACCAGCGCCGCGATCGACCACCCGTCCGTACCCGCCGACGGCGCGTAGGGCTGCTGCCCGTACGGCTGGGCGTACGGATGCTGCGGGTACCCCGGCGGCTGCTGGCCGTAGGGCTGCTGCTGGCCGTAGGGCTGCTGCGCGTACTGCTGCGACGGGTCGCCGTACGTCGGCACGCCGCCCGGCTGCGGCTCCGGTCCCGGCTGCTGGCCCGCGCCCGGCTGCGGGTAGCCCGGCGGCTGCTGGTAGGGGTCCGGCGGGGGCGCACCCTGGTCCGGGTGCTGCGCGGACGGGTACTCGTGGGCCGCGTCCGGCTGCGGCGCCCCCGGCTGCGGCGGCTGGGGCTCCGCCGGCTGCTCCGGCCGCGGTGCGTACGGGTCTGGCTGGTTGCCGTCGTCCTGGCTCATGACCGTTCCTCCTCGTCGACGCCGCGCGACGGGCGCGCCCGACCGCGTCCTGCTCCTCCCACTATGCAGGAGGGCGCACGCCTCGCGCCGCACGTCGCGGCAGGTCGTGGCGCGACCTGCGCCACGGTTCACCCCGTCGTTCACCCCGGCGGCGCTCCTCACGCGCCGCTCCGGCTGCCATGCTGGGACGCGGCGGGCCGAGCCAGGGACCCGGCCCGCCACCGTCTGCCGGACCGGGGAGGCCACGTGCGCGTCATCGTCGTCGGGGGCGGGATCATCGGGCTCGCGACGGCGGCACGCCTCGCCGGCCGCGGCGACGAGGTCACGGTGCTGGAGAAGGAGCACGAGCTCGCCTGCCACCAGACCGGCCGCAACTCCGGCGTCATCCACTCCGGCCTCTACTACGCGCCCGGCAGCCTCAAGGCCCGGCTCGGCGTCGCCGGCGCCGCCTCCATGACGCGCTTCGCCGCCGAGCACGGCGTGCCCGTGGCCACCACGGGCAAGCTCGTCGTCGCCACCGACGCCGGCGAGCGCGACCGGCTGCACGCGCTGGCCGAGCGCGGCGCCGCCAACGGGGTCCCGGTCCGCGAGCTCGACCCCGTCGAGGCGCGCGAGCACGAGCCCGACATCGCCTGCGTCGGCGCGCTGCGCGTGGAGACGACCGGCGTCGTCGACTACCGCGAGGTCTGCGCCGTCCTCGCCCGGCAGGTCCGCGACGCCGGCGGCACCGTGCTGCTCGGCCGTGCGCTGCACGCGGCCGAGGTGGTGGGTACGCACGTGCGCCTCGACGTCGACGTGGTCCGCAGCCACCACCGGCACGAGCTCGCCGCCGACGCCCTCGTCGTGTGCGGCGGCCTGCACGCCGACCGGCTGGCCCTGGCGTGCGGCGTCGACCCCGGCGCGCGCATCGTGCCGTTCCGCGGCGAGTACTTCGACCTCGCCCCCCGCGCCGCCGACCGCGTGCGCGGCCTCGTCTACCCGGTGCCCGACCCCCGGTTCCCGTTCCTCGGCGTGCACCTCACGCGCGGCGTGCACGGCGACGTGCACGCCGGCCCCAACGCCGTCCTCGCCCTCGCGCGCGAGGGCTACCGGCGCCGCGACGTCGCGTGGCGCGACGTCGCGGACGCGGCGTCCTGGCCCGGGCTGTGGCGGCTGGCGGGGCGCAACCTCGTGCCCGGCGCCGCCGAGGTGGCCCGCTCGATGTCCCGCACGCTGTTCGCCGCGTCCGTGGCGCGGCTGCTTCCCGGTACCACCGCCGACGACCTGCACCCCGCCCCCGCCGGCGTGCGCGCCCAGGCCCTGCACCGCGACGGGTCCCTCGTCGACGACTTCCTGATCCGCACCGCCCCGCGGCAGGTGCACGTCATCAACGCTCCGTCGCCCGCCGCCACCGCGTCGCTGGAGATCGCGCGGCACGTGGAGGCCGAGCTGGACCGGACGATGGCGAACGCCTCGTGAGCGGTGCCGGGCAGCACGGACCGTGACCGTGGCTCGACGGTCCCGGGTTCCCCTGCGGCGGTTCACACTCGGCGCCGCGCTGGCGGCCTCCGCCGTGTCGGCCGCCCTGTGCGCCGCGCTCTTCGTGACGGCGGTGCTCACCGCGCCGGGGCAGCAGGTTGACGTCGCCGGCCTCGCCCTGCTCGCCGCGCCCGAGCCGGCGGCCGCGGGCGTCGCCCGGCTCGTGCGGGCGCTCCTGCCGGGGCTCGTGGCCTGCGGCCTGGTGGGGGCGCTCGTGTCCGCCGCGCGGCGGGAACCCCGTCCGGTGCTGGCCGCCGCCGCGAGCCTGCCGCTCGTCGCCCTGGCGCTGGCGACCGCGCTGCGGGACCTCGTCCTGACCCGGCCGTACCTCGGGGCCAACGGATACCTGGAGAACACGTTCCCGAGCGCCCACACGGCCACCCTCGCGGCCGCGTGCGTCGCGGTCGCGATCCTGCTGCGGGACCGCGCCCGTCCCTGGCAGACGGCGGCGCTCGCCTCCTGCGTCCTGCTCACCGCGTGGGCGAACGTCGCGTCGTCCGCCCACCGGCCGTCCGACGTCCTGGGCGGGATCCTCCTCGCGGGCGTGCTCGCGCCGTGGGTGGTCCTGCTCGCCCACCGTCTCCCGCCGGCCTCCCCTCAGCCCCTCCCGGAGTCCACGAACCGGAAGTAGTCGTCCCGGGCGCGCGCGTCGGGGACGTCGAGGCGCAGCGCCTTCTCGCCGGCGTCCGTGTCACCCCGACGGAGCGCGCGCTCGATGCGGCGGTGGGCGAGGACGCCCCCCACGAAGGCCGTCACCGTGCCCCAACCGCCCGGTCGCGCGCTCGCGTAGAGGCGCCCGCCGCGGTGCGGGTCCCCCGGCAGGTCCGGGAAGCCGTGGCGCCGGTCCAGCGCGGCCGCCGAGCTCCGCCAGGCACGCGGCGCCCGCAGCCCGGTCCCGCCGAGGTCGCCGAGGACGCGCGCCGCCCGGTCGACGACGAGCCCGACGGGCGCCTCGAGGCGCATGCTGCGGGCCCGCGACCCGATCTCGTCGCGCGTCCCGTCGCACGCCGCGACGGCCTGGGCCACGTCCACCAGCCACATGAGGCGGCCCGCCCCGGCCTGCGCGGCGTGGAAGGCCAGGACCAGCACCGTGTCGACGGCGTCGAAGGTGGGGACGGCACGGCCGCCGCCCGCCGCCACGGTCCGACGCCGCCCGATCATCCCGGCGGGGTCCGTCCGGAAGCTGCGTCGGACGTCGTGCGGGACCGCGATGTCCCAGTGGAGGTCGACATGGACGCCCAGCGGTCCCCGCATCGCGTACTCCGCCCGGCGGTCCGACGCCATGAGCGGCCAGTTGCGGTCGACGCCCGAGCACCCGGCGTCCTCCAGCGCCTCGACCGCCTGACGGAACGCCGCCCGCGGGACGTACAGGTCGAGGTCGTAGTACTCGCGCATGTCCGGCGCCGCCCAGAGCGCAGCGGCCGCAGGGCCCTTGGCGACCGCCCACGGCACCCCGGCGCGGTCGAGCGCGGCACCCAGCGAGGTGAGCTCCGCGAGCGCCCCCAGGTGCCGCACGACCTGCTCGTCACGGGCGCGACGCAGCGGCGCGCGCCAGGGTTCGGGACAGTCCGGCCTGTCCGCGACCCGCTTCGCGACCGCCGGCAGCACGCGGTGGTCCTGCGCGGCGTCGGCCAGCAGCTCCAGCGAGACGCCGTCGAGCGGGGTGGGCGGGGCCTGTCCGGCGGGCGTCACGGAGTCGATCAGCAGCTGCGCCACCGGCCGGCGCGCCGTCGTCCGTGCCCCCATCCAGGCAGGATAGGTACGGAACGGCGACCGCGGCTGCGCGGCAGCGGGCGAATTCTCGCCGGGACCGGCCCCCAGCACCCCTCGCACGGCTAGCGTGTGTGAGGCCGGGCCGGGCCCCGGCAGAGGACGGAGCGGTCGGTGGCGGACATCGCGACGGGCGGAGCGCCCGAGCACGACGAGCGGCGGGGTCGCCGCCTGCTGCGCCTGCTCGGCGGGTCGCTGCGCGTCTCGTGGCAGGCGAGCCGCCCCCTTTTCGTCGCCATGCTGGTGCTGCAGGTCCTCGTCGCGGCCGCGTTGGCGGGACAGGTGCTGGTGGTCGCCGCTCTGCTCGACTCCCTCCTCGGGCTCACCGACGGGTCGGCGGCGCTCGTGTCCGTCACGGGACCGGTGCTCGCCCTCGCCGGGCTCACCGCCCTCGCGACCGTGGCCGGCGGGCTCCAGGGGTCCGTCCGCCGGGTGCTCGGCGAGCACGTCGCGCGCCTGATGGCCGAGGAGGTGCAGGCCGTCTCGACGAGCGTGCCGCTCGAGCACTTCGAGTCCGCCGCGTTCTACGACCGCCTCCAGCGGGTCCGGGTCAACGCGCTGTCGCGCCCGTTCCAGGTCACCCAGGGGATGTTCGACCTGGTCGGGTCGTCGATCGCGACCGTGGGCGTCGGGGCCGCGCTCATGGCCCTGCACCCGGTGCTGCTCCCGCTGCTCGCGGTCGGTGGGCTCCCCCTGTTGGTCACGGGCCGCCGCGAGGGCAGGCTGGAGTTCGCGTTCAAGGTGGCGCAGACGACCAACGAGCGCGAGCGCATCTACACCAACTACGTGCAGAGCAGCCGCGACGAGGCCAAGGAGATCCGGGCGTTCCAGTCGGCCGGGTGGCTCCAGGCGCGCTACCGCGAGCTGTACCGGACCTACCTCGCCGACCTCGCCCGCCACGTCCGGCGCCGGGCGCTGACGAACGGCGTGGGCAACCTCGCGGCCGCCGTGGTGCTCGCGGCCGTGCTCGTGGTGCTCGCGCTGCTCATCACCCGCGGCGCCGTCTCGTTCTCCGAGGCGGGTGCGGCCGTCGTCGCCGTCCGGATGCTGCAGGGTCAGATCCAGGGCATCTTCGGCGGCGTCCAGCAGATCTTCGAGTCCGGCCTGTTCCTCGACGACGTGCACACGTTCCTCGAGGAGGGGCGGGCCGCGGCGGCCGCCGCCGACGGCGCCGAGGACCCGCCCGACGGGTTCCCCGGGGTCTTCGCCCGCGCCGTCTCGTTCACCTACCCCGGCTCCGAGCGGCCCGCGCTGCGCCACGTCGACCTCGCGCTGCGCCCCGGGGAGGTCGTCGCCCTCGTCGGGACGAACGGCTCCGGCAAGACGACCCTGGCCAAGCTGCTCGCCGGCCTCTACGCGCCGACGTCGGGCGAGGTGCTGTGGGGCGATCGGCCGCTTGCCTCGTTGCGCGCCTCCGCGGTGCGGACGCAGGTCGCCGTGATCTTCCAGGACTTCGTCCACTACGCCTACACGGCCTCGTGGAACATCGCGCTGGGGCGCCCGGAGGCCCCCGTCGACCACGAGCGCGTCCGGCGCTCCGCCCGGGTCGCGGGCGTCGACGCGGCGCTCTCCGGGCTGCCCGACGGCTACGAGTCCCGGCTGTCGCGGATGTTCCCCGGCGGCACCGAGCTGTCGGGTGGCCAGTGGCAACGGGTCGCGATCGCTCGCGCGTTCTACCGGGACGCGGCGCTCGTCATCCTGGACGAGCCGACCGCCGCGATGGACCCGCTGGCGGAGCACGACCTGTTCGCGTCGTTGCGCGCCACCCTCGACGGCCGGACGGCGCTCTTCGTGTCGCACCGCTTCTCCACGGTCCGGTCGGCGGACCGCATCGTCGTCCTCGACGACGGCGCGGTCGTCGAGGAGGGCTCGCACGACGAGCTGATGGAGCTCGACGGCGCCTACGCGGAGATGTTCACGGTCCAGGCCCGGTCCTACCTGGACGGCGCCTCCGCGCCGACCAACGGGCGCTCCGAGGCGGCGGCGACCGACCGTCCGATCTGAGCGCCGAGGGACGGGTGGAACGGCGGCCCCCACGGCACGTCGGCGACCAGCACCGGCACCGACCGCGCGATCTCGGCGAGGTGGCGCAGGTGGACGCCCTGCAAACGCTCGTCCACCCAGCCGTGCAGGCGCGGGTAGTGCAGGAGCTCGAAGAGGGCCGCCGTGCCCGTGCGCCGGCGCACCACCAGCTCGCCGCCCTCGCGGTCCGGCTGCGGCACCACGACCGCCCGGAGCGGGCGCCGGTCCCGAGCTCCCGCCCCGAGCTGCAGCACGTGGCGGGCGTCGGCGCTCACGCGCCGCCCGGGCGCCCGCCCGGCGAACCGGTCGACCAGGGTGTCGGCCCCCTTGCGCAGCCGCACCTCGGTGGCGCCCAGCCGTGCCGCGAAGCCGTCGTCGGTGCGGTCCAGGCGCAGCACGTCGTCCGTCACGAGCGCGGCCCCCTCCGCGCACATCAGGGTGGCCATCGTCGACTTGCCCATCCCCGAGTACCCGACGAACGCGATCACGCCGTCGTCGTCCTCGACCGCGCTCGCATGCAGGACCGCCTCGCCCCTCAGGTAGAGCTGGAACGCGAGCATCCCGCCGGTGGTGAGCACCCGGCTGAGACCCGGGTCGACGCCGTCGGCCTTGCGCAGCACGACGTGCCGCAGGTCGGCCGAGACCTCGAAGTCGCACGCGTCGTGGAAACGCAGGAGGAAGCCCTCCGCGCCGAGGTCCCAGGCCGAGTACCAGGGGTCCCCGGCGACCGCGTGGCGGAGGACCGGTCGCCCGCCCGGCTCCGTCCGCTGTGCCGTGCCCGGCCCGGTGACGACCGTGACGTCGGCCGGGCCGCGGTCGTCGTGCGCCCGGTCCTGGTGCAGGTCGAACGGCGCCTCGACGACGAGGCCGTACAGCAGCTGGCGGTCCACGCTCTCACGCTCCTTGGGTACGGACGACGAGCGGCCGGAATCCCGCTCCCCGGTCCAGGTCGAGGTCCCGGTCGTCGATCCGCAGCCAGGCGTGCGCGCGCACGACGCTGTCGGACTTGGCCACCCCGAGCACGAGGGCGGGTCGATGGCGGCGCAGCACCTGGCCCGCGAGGACCGACGAGCGCAGGCAGGTCCCGTTGACGCCGGGGAGCCGCAGCACCCGTCGCAGCACGCGCAGGTCCTGTACCTCCCGGTCGTCCAGCGCGGCGAGGTCGAGGTTCCCGGCGGCGGGGGCCGGCGAGGAGAGCAGCGCGAGACCGTAGCGGTCGGCGAGCCTCGGCAGGCCCCAGCGCCGCAGCCGGCCCTCGAGCAGGAGGAGCGCTCCGACGAACCGCACCGCGCGGGGGACCGCACGGAGCCGGCGCACGGACGACGCGACGGTCATCGGACCACCTCGGCGCCCGCGGACGCGAGCCAGGCCTGCTGCAGCAGCAGGCTGGTCGGGCCGGGCGGGTAGCCCGAGAGCCAGGCCGTGCGCAGGCGGTCCACGTCGACCAGCTCGGGGTCCACGCCGGTGCCGTCCCACCGGGCGGCGAAGTCACGCGTCGCGGAGCCCAGGTACGCGCGGTTGAAGGACGCCTTGCTCGACCGGGCGCACACCGCGCCGGGGAGCAGGGAGCCGAAGACGGCCCGCATCCCCGCGGTCCGGTCGGCGAAGCCCCCGGGGTGCCGGGCACCGAGCGACCGCAGGAACCCGTCGTCCAGCAGCGGGTGGGCGAGCGCTACGTCGTGCTCGGCGGCCACCAGACCATAGGTGTCGAGGAAGACGCGGCTCGCCCGGCGACGCCGCAGCCACAGGAGCCCTCGGGCGTAGCCGAGCGGCTCGCTCGCGCCGTCCCGCGCGACCGCGTCCGCGAGGCGGGCCCGGGCCTCGTCGGTCAGCCACGCCAGGGCCTGCGTGCTGCGCGCCGACCCCGCGCGTTCCCGGCGGCGGCGCACGGGTCGGGGCAGCAGCGACGCGAGCGCCGCCCGGCGCGGGGTGCCCGCGCGCCCGCGCCCGCGCGCGACCTGCAGGAGGGCGCGGGACCTGCGGTCGCCGAAGACCTCGTCGCCGCCCTCGCCCGTGAGCACGGCGCGCCCCCGCAGCTCGCGCAGCATCGCGTCCTTCACGTGCATCGTCGCCGGGAAGAGCAGGCCCCGGCGACGGAGGCTGTCGCGGGCACCGGCACCGAGGAGGTCGTTCTCGTCGTCGACGGTGATCCGCCACCAGGTCGCCAGGCCGAGGTGGGCGACCACGGACTCCTGCCAGGCGGACTCGTCGGCCTCCGCGAGGCCGGGGTAACGGAACGTCACGGGCACGGGGTCCGGGACACCGTCCTCGCGGGCGACGGCGGTCGCGACGGCGAGCACCGCGGACGAGTCGCGGCCGCCCGAGAAGGTGACGGCGACGGGGCGGCCGGCCGTGGCGCGGCGGACCGCGCGCTTGATCGCGTCGAGCGGGTCCGACACCGCGCGGGACGGCGCGCCCGCGTCGACGAGCCCGGGCAGCCAGCAGGCGGCCGTCTCGAACGCCGTGGGGCGGTAGTAGGGCGTCATCGTCGATCCTGCGCTGCGAGGAGGACGACCGGGTGCCGTCTGCTCCGGCGTCGGAGCGGACGGCACCCGGCCTGGGGTGGAGGTCAGGACGCCTTGCCCTTGTGGAACAGGTCGCCGTCGTAGTCGAAGGCGAACTGCTGCTCGAGCGTGACGTCCTTGACCGAGCCCACCTCGGTGATGCGCGGTGACTCGTACATGGGAGTCTCCCCTCTCCTCGTTCCTGCTGGACGCGCCCAACGTCGCGCCGTGGGCTGCCCCGGTCAAGGACTTCCGGACGATGTCACCCCGCCCCGGGACGCCTTTCACCCTGCGTCGGGTGAAACCTGCCCCGTGCCCCGCCAGGAGCCCGGGAACGGCCTATTCTCGGGGCGGTACGCCCGGTCACCGGCCGCCCCGAGGCCGGCGAGGGCACGACGACGGGCACGAAGAGAGGCACGGCGATGAAGCTTCGTGAGGACGGCGTCACCTGGCAGGAGATCGACGGCGAGCTGGTGATCCTGGACCTCTCCTCGTCCACCTACCTCACGACCAACGGCTCCGGGGCCTTCGCGGCGAAGCTGCTGCAGGAGGACCGCACCACCGACGACCTCGCCGGCGCCCTCGTCGCGGAGTACGACATCCCGGCGGACCTCGCGCAGCGCGACGCCGAGGCGTTCGTGGACGCGCTCCGCGAACGCGGGCTGCTGGTCGAGGACTGACGGCTGCGGGCCGCAGGCCGCGGGGTCAGGCCCCGAGGACGGCCAGGTCGTGCCGCACCATGCGCCTCACGATCTCCTCGAAGGGGAGCGTGCCGCCCCAGCCCAGCACCTCCCGCGCACGACGCGGGTCGCCGACCTGCTCCGCCGGGTCGGCCGGGCGGACGAACCGTGGGTCGACCTCGACGTGGGCCCCCCAGTCGTCGATCCCGGCCGCGGCGAACGCCGCGGCGACGAAGTCCGCGACCGACCGGGTCCGTCCCGACGCGACGACGAAGTCGCCTGCCTCCGGGTGGCGGACGGCGCGCACCATCGCGTCGACGTAGTCCGGGGCCCACCCCCAGTCGCGGCGGGCGTCGAGGTTGCCGAGCGCGAGCGTGCCGGCGCCGTCGCGCGCGATCCGGGCCGCGGCCGCCGAGATCTTGCGGGTCACGAAGGTCTCGGGGCGGCGCGGCGACTCGTGGTTGTACAGGACGCACGCGGAGACGCCGAGCCCGCGCGCGCGGTACACGGCGGCCATCTGGTGCGCGTACGCCTTCGCCACGCCGTAGGGCGACGTCGGGCGCAAGGCAGTGCCCTCGTCCTGCGGCGCGCGGTCGGGGCTGCCGTAGATCTCCGCGCTGGAGGCCTGGAGCACCCGGACGGGCCTGCCGATCTCCTCCTGGAGCCGCCAGGCCGCGTCGTAGAGACCCACGGCCCCCAGGCCCGACACCGCGCCCGTCTCCACGGGACGCTCCCAGGACGCCGCGACGGAGCTGATCCCACCCAGGTTGTAGATCTCGTCCGGCCGGGTCTCGCGGACGAGCTCGGCGACGGCGACCGTGTCGGCGAGGTCGCCCGCGTGCAGGTGGAGCCCCGCGGGCAGGACGTCCAGCCGGTCGGGGGTGCGCACCAGGCCGTGCACCTGGACCCCTTCGCCGAGGAGCCGCTCCGCGAGGTACGAGCCGTCTTGGCCCGCGACCCCCGTGACGAGCGCGACCGTCACCGGCGCATCCCGGCGAGCTCCGCCTGCTCCTCGAGGTCGGTCTCGACCATCATCGCGACGAGACGCTCGAAGCCGACCTGCGGGACCCACCCCAGCACGTCCCTCGCCCTCGACGGGTCGCCGATGAGGAGGTCGACCTCGGCCGGGCGCATGAAGCGCGGGTCCTGCTCCACGTACCCCGACCAGTCCTCGACGCCGACGCACCCGAACGCGACGTCGAGCAGGTCCCGGATGGAGTGCGTCTGCCCGGTCGCGACCACGTAGTCGCCCGGCTCCGGCTGCTGGAGCATCCGCCACATCGCCTCGACGTAGTCGCCGGCGAACCCCCAGTCGCGACGGGCGTCCAGGTTGCCCAGCGTGAGCGAGTCCTGCAGGCCGAGCTTGATCCGCGCCACCGCCTGCGACACCTTGCGGGTGACGAACTCCGGCCCGCGCCGCGGCGACTCGTGGTTGAACAGGATGCCGCTCGACGCGTGCATCCCGTACGACTCGCGGTAGTTGATCGTCATGTAGTGCCCGAAGACCTTCGCGACGCCGTACGGCGACCGCGGCCACAGCAGCGTGGACTCGCGCTGCGGCACCTCCTGCACCTTGCCGAACATCTCCGAGCTCGACGCCTGGTAGAACCGCACGCTGCGGGGATCGTCCCCGGCGTGCAGGCGCACCGCCTCGAGCATGTTCAGGACGCCCTTGCCGGTCACCTCGCTGGTGAGCGTCGCGTTCTCCCACGAGTACGCGACGTACGAGATCGCGCCGAGGTTGTACACCTCGTCGGGCTGCGACGCCGCGAGGGCCCGCAGGAGGGACGAGAGGTCGGTCAGGTCGCCCGCGACGAGGCGCACGTCCGGCACGGTGCGCCGCACCAGGTCGAGCTTCGGGTTGTTCTGCCCGCGGATCAGCCCCCAGACCTCGTACCCCTTCGAGAGGAGCAGCTCGGACAGGTAGAGGCCGTCCTGGCCGGTGATTCCGGTGATGAGTGCTCGAGGCATGTCGTTAACCGTTCTGTGAGCGCTGAGCCAGCGCCGTCCCCCGGCGGCACTCCCCTTCTGGGACGTCACCACGCTAGACACGAAGCGGCGCGATCCGGCCGTCGGCAACGGGTGAACAGGGCCCAGGCCGGGGTGAATCTGCGACGGTGCCGCCTCCGGTCGCCGAACTTCATCCGCCCTCGGACTCGACCGGGCGGCCCGCCGGAGCGAACCATCGAAGGCATGTCACGCCCGGATCGCGGACGGCGCGACCACGCCGTGCGGGCCTCCGTCCTCGCCCTGTGCTTCGCCGTCCTCTACGTCGGCGGGGTGGTCGCCCCGTGGGGCCAGTGGGCCGACGCCGTGCTGTTCAGCCTGCTGACAGGTGCGGGCGCGGGCGTGCGCGGGGTCGCCGGCGTCCTGCGCGAGGGCCTGGTGGTCGTGCTCGGCACCACCGCGGCCGTGGTCGGGCTGCTCGCCCTGCGCGGGCGCCGCCGCGGCGCGGTGGTCGCGTGGGCAGCGGTCGTCGTCGCCTCGGTGACGCTCAGCTCCGTCCTGCGCGACATGGTGCTGACCCGGCCGGCCCACGACGAGGTCTTCGGCTACGCCTACAACACGTTCCCGAGCACGCACGTGACCGTGACGACGACGCTCGGGCTGGCCGTCGTGGCCCTGTGGCCCTCCCGCGACGGGTATGCGCGGGTCGTGGTGCGGGAGGCCGTGCTCGTCGCCGTCGTCCTCGCGTGCCTGGTCAACGTCGTGACGTTCGCCCACCGCCCCGCGGACGTGCTCGGTGCGCTCCTCCTCGCCGGGTGCCTGGCGTCCGTGGCCGGCACGATCCACCCGGCCGGCGTTTCACCCCTGCCCCCCGGCAAGTTCACCCAGGTCACGCCCCTGCCCGCGCCACGTGCGGCATAGCGTCGCCGTATGACGACACGACGACGCCGTGCCGCACGGCTCCTGGCCCCCGCTCTCGCGCTGACCGCGGGCTCGATCGCGCCGGCGGCCGCCGACGCCGCGGAACCCGCCTCGCGCACGTCGTCGCATGCCGTCACCTGGACCTGCACCGGAGAGCCGTGCCCGTGGGGCGGCTCCACGTCGGGCAACGCCGCGGTGTGGCCGGAGGGCTCCGGCGCGCTGTCGGAGCGGTACGGGTACACGACGTCGGGGGCCATCTATCTGCCCGGCGACGCCGCCGAGGGCGCGACGATCACCGTGCTCGAGGGCTCCGCGGGTGTCTGGGCCGGCCCGCTCGACAGCCCGCACCGGTCCCTCCGCTCGCTGTCCGCCGGCGACTCGTTCACGGTGGGCGACCTGGCCGCCGGTGAGGTGCTCTCCCTCCAGAACGACGACGGCGGGTTCGCGTACACCTTCGACCCGGCCGACGAGACGGCGCCGGAACCGACGCCGACCCCGACGCCGACGCCCACACCGACGCCGACGCCCACACCGACGCCCACCGGCGACGCCGGCGCCGCGTCGCGCACCGTCACGTGGAACTGCACCGGCGACCCGTGCCCGTGGGGGCAGTCGACGTCGGGCAACGCCGTCGCCTGGCCCGAGACCTCCGGCGCCCTCACCCAGCGCCACGGGTACACCACCACCGAGGCCGTCTACCTGCCCGCCGCCGCGGCCAACGGCGACACCATCGCCGTCGTCACCGGCTCCGCGACCCTCTACGCCGGCACCCCCACCGGGGCCCACCGCGCCCTCGCCCGACTGTCCGCCGGCGAACAGCACACCGTCACCGGCCTCGCGTCCGGAGAGGTCCTCTCCGTCCAGAACGACGACGCCTCCTTCACCTACCTCCACACCCCCGGCGACGCCACCACACCCGACCCCGAGCCCACGCCTACGCCTACGCCCACACCGACGCCCACGCTGCCGGGCGACGCGGTCGTCATGGAGTCGACCCTGGCGCTCTGGCACTGCGACGCGTACGAGACGTGCGCCGACGACGGCTGGACGCCCTGGGTAGGCGGGGCCCTCGCGTGGCCCGAGGAGGTGGCCTACTCCACGAACGCACGCGAGGGCTCGAACTCGCGCACGGTCCGCGATCTCGACGGCGGCACGATCCACCCGTACATGGGGGCCTGGGCGAACGGCTGCCAGATCTACGTCCTCGAAGGAGACGTGCTCGTCATCGAATGGGAGCGCGGCACCGACACCTGGCGGCCCACGTACCTCTCCCCCGGCGACGTCTACACGATCGAGCTGGTGGGCGACGAGGACGGCGCGATGATCGAGACGCCGGACACGCCGACGTCGTTCAAGGTCGCGCTGACCGGCTGCACCCCGCAGCCCCTGCCGTGACGAGGGCGACCGGTCGGACGACGCCTCCGACCCCGGTGTGGGGTCAGGCCTCGCCGCGGTACAGCGCCTCGTAGCGGTCGACGACCGCGTCCAGCGTGAACTCCTGGACCTGCTCGAGGGCCGACCGGGCGAGCGCGTCCCGGCGGGGGTCGTCGGCGAGCAGCTCGGCCAGGGCCGTCCCGACACCCTCCAGCGGGGTCACGACCGCGGTGCGGCCGCCGTCGGTCACGTACATCGCCCCGGGGTTGGGCGTCGCGACCACGGGGAGCCCGGACGCCATCGCCTCGACGTACGGGATGCCGAAGCCCTCGTAGTCGCTCGGCAGGCAGAACGCCCACGCCTGCTGGAACGCGAGCGCCAGCTCGTCGTCCGACAGCCTGCCCAGCTCGCGGACCCCGGGGCCGGCGTCGTCGGGCACGTCCCGGCTGACCATCCACAGCTCCGCGTCGGGGTGCTTCGGCAGCACGGTCTCCTGGAACTGGCGCGCCAGCTCCGCGCCGCGCTTGCGGCCGCGCCAGTACCCGACGAAGAGCACCACCGGATGGTCGGCGCGGCGCGACGGGTCGGGGCGGAAGCGCCGCACGTCGGTGCCGCAGGGGACGACGTCACGCACCCACGGGTACCAGCGGCGCGTCTCGGGCGAGATGACGACGGTGTGGTCGGCGACCAGCGACGCGAGCACCTCGGACAGGCCGAGGAGCACCATCCGTGCCTTCTCCTTGACGCCCTTGATGGTGCGCGCCTCCTCGAAGCACGACCCGGCGAGGGTCCGCACGTGCCGGGGCACGCGCCGGCGCCACAGCCAGTAGTCGTCGCCCCACGCGTGCAGCACGTCGAATGAGGAGAGGTCCACGCGGCGCAGCGCGAGCGCGAACCGGAAGGTGCGGAGCGAGCCCGTCATGCGCACGTGCCGGTGGCCGTACACCGCCCCCGCCACCGGCGGGCAGTCGCTCAGGACGGTGACGTCGTGGCCCCGGCGCGCGAGCTCGGTGGCGAGCTCGTGCACCTGGTAGCCGATGCCCTGCTTGCTGGTGCTGGGCAGGTAGTAGGAGATGATCGCGACCCGCAGCGGCCGCGCGTCGACGTCCGGTCGCGTGCCCCGTCCCACGCCCGGGGTCATCGCAGGCCGTCCCGCAGCGCCTCGAGCCAGCCGCGGCCGTGCCGCAGGTCGGGCTCGAGGTGGTTGCCCTCCGCCCACTCGTTCCACGACTTGACCCACAGCAGGCGCTCGTCGGCCGGGCGGTGCGCGACGGAGGCGACCGCCTGCCGCACGTTCTCGCCGAACTTCTCCGGGGTCGCGCCGTGCAGCACCACGCCCCCGCGTCCGGAGCGCGGCGTGTTGTCCCAGTTGGGGTACACGCACGGCTGGACCAGGTCGCCGGTGCGGTTCTGCCCCGCCCAGTCCGTGGAGTAGGGGAAGACCTCGGGCCCGCCGGCCAGCCGGCGCAGGGCGCGCATCCGCAGCATCTCCGCGCGGGACGTCCCGGCCGGCATCCGCATGTACACGCCGGTGTCGAACCCGTCCTCCTTGACCCGGTCGTAGCGCGGTCCGCCGCCGAGGAGGTCGCTCATCTCGGCCACGAGGTACAGGCCCTCCAGACCCGCCCTGCGGGCGAGCCCCTGCCAGAGGTCGACGAAGACGGCGGCGTCGGGCAGCTCCTCCGGGCGGAAGACGTAGAAGACGGGCCGCCCGCCGACGCGCAGGTAGCGCGGGTCGCGGAACGCCGGCAGGACGGCCTCGAAGTGGGCGGTGTAGTCCTCGACGCCCGGGTAGTGCTGCTGGACGAGGATGCGGTCGGCCTCGCCGTGCCAGATGCCGCTCCAGGTCTGGTTGGCCCACGCCAGGCAGAACGACACGTCGGGCGCCCCGGAGGCGAGCACCTCCGCGAACGGGCGCTCCAGGATCCGCCGCCCGTTGCCGAACCAGTAGTGCCAGTACGCGAACGCCTCCACCCCGTACTGCGCGGCCAGCTCCGACTGCGCCGCCCGTGCCTCGGACAGCCGCAGGTCGTAGAACCCGAGGTCCGCGGGCACCAACGGCTGGCGGTGCCCAGGGTAGAGGCGCCGGGCGCGTGCCACGTTGGTCCACTCGGTGAACCCCGGACCCCACCACGCGTCGTTCTCCGGGATCGGGTGGAACTGCGGCAGGTAGAACGCGACAGCTCTGGCTTCCATCCCCTCGCCCCTCTCGTTCGAGCTCATGCCCGGCTCGCGGAGACGACCCGGAGCATCGGTGCGGCGACCCGCCGCAGCCGTGCCGGCACGGACCGGGTGACGGCCTCGGCGTCCGCGGGGGTGAGCCCGGTCCGGGCGAGCCGCACCGTCCCCACGAAGAGCCCGAGCCCGAGCACGCCGGCGAGCACCGCCGACGGCACCGGCGGCGCCCCGATGCGGTCGATCCCCCACCAGGTCACCACCGACACCGCGGCGCCCAGCAGGAACGGCAGCACCGTGCCGAGGGTGCGCCCCGCCGACAGCCCCAGCGACCGCACCTCGAGGGTGAGCAGGCCGGCGAACAGGACCACGGCCGCCGTCGCGTTCCCGAGCACGGCGGCCCACACCCCGAGCGGACGGACCAGAGCCACCGTGAGCCCGACGTCGACGACCAGGCACGCCAGGTTCATCCACAGCAGCCAGGTGCCCTTGAGACGTGCCATGAGGAACGCCTTCAGCGGGCCCGCCATCACCAGGAGCCCCCCGGCGATGCTCAGGACGACGAGCACGGGCGGCACCGACGCGAACTCGGGACCGTAGATCGTGGGCACCAGCAGCGCGAACGCTGGCGTCGCGGCGGCGACGACCGCGGCCGTCGCGGTCGACGACGCACGCAGCGTCCGCCCCAGCGCGCGGCCCACCGCCTCGACGTCGACCTCGCGGAGCCCGGAGATCGCCGGGACCAGCGGGCCCAGCAGCGACTGCGCCGGCGCGAAGAGGTGGACGCCGAGGCCGATCGCCAGGGCGAACACGCCGGCCGCCTCCGGCTCGGACAGCCACGTCAGCACCATGACCTCGCTGCGCGACGAGACGAACGCCTCGACCATGCCCGCCGCGCCCGCAGGGAGCGCGAACGCCCAGAAGCCGGGCGGGAACCGCCGCAGCCGCGGCCTCAGCAGCACACGCCGGTACATCGGTGCGACGAAGAAGAGGTAGGCCACCGCGCCCACGCCGGTGGCGACGAGTCGCACCGCCCAGATCGAGTCGGCGGTGCCCACCGTGGTGGCGGCGACCACGACCATGACCTGGGCGACGAGGTTGACCATCATGGCCGACTGCGCGTTCTGCTTCGTCTTGTTCTCGATCGCGAGCGCGTCGCCCGCTCCCGAGAAGGTCAGCGGCACCAGGACGCCGAAGACGAGCGCGACCCCCGTCAGCACCGGGTCCGCGTCGATCAGCAGCAGGACCGCCGTGGTGACCACGGGGACGCCGACCAGCATCTTGTAGCCCTGGGCGGCCGAAAGCATGTGCTTGACCTCGTCGTAGCGCCCGGCCGCGTGCGCCTTCGACCCGAACTGGACCAGGCCGGTCCCCACCCCGAGGTCGATCATGGTGAGGACGAGGGCGAGAACCGTCGAGAGGTAGGCGAGCCGCCCGTAGTCGACGACGCCGAGCACCCGGGCGATGACGATGTTGACGACGAAGGCCAGCGGGAGCATCACCGCCACGTGGACCAGGGTCCAGAGCGCCCCGCTGATGGCCCTGTCCTGCAGCTCCGCGCGCGACATGACCGGGGGCGCCCCCTCGTCGGGGAGCGTCGCCGGCGGCGCGGACCGCTCCTCGGTGCTCACCGGGCACCCCGAGCGACCGCCTGGCGGTTCGGGAGGACTGCACGACCTGTCACACCGGACATCGTTTCCGAGGACCGCACGCATTCCGAGGGCCGGAGCCGTTTTTCAGCCGGGCGCGGGCACGTTTCACCCCCGGTGCGAAGGACCGCCCCGCCTAGGCTCGGCACCATGGCCGTCGGAGTCGGGACGGGGAGCCACCTCCACGTCATCACCCCCGGGGATCACTTCTCCCCCGCGACCGGGAGCGCCCTCCCGACGGTCGTCCACGGGCTCGCGGGCGCCACGCCGGCCGGCGCACCCCGGTCGGTCGTCGTCGTCGCGCGCGGGACGTACGCGGACCGCTACCCGAGCGCGGACGTCGTGGAGTACACGGCCGTGGCGCCCCGCCGCACCGACCGATACCGCGACGCCGTCTCCGCGCGCGTCGGCCTTCCCCGCGCGGCCACCCGCCGGGCCCTCGCCGCCACCCTGGCGGACCAGTGGCGCTGGCCGCCGTCCGTCGTCCTCGGCCACAACCTGCCGCAGCTGGTCCCCCTGGTGGACGGCAGGCGCCACGCCGCGGTGCTGTACGCCCACAACGAGCTGCTGCGGACCTACTCCGTACGGGAGGCCGGCAGGGTGCTCGACGGCGCCGGGGCGCTCGTCTGCGTGAGCGACTTCGTCGCCGACCGGACCGCCGACCGGCTGCCGGCCCGCCTGCGCGGCCGGGTCCGGGTGGTGCGCAACGCCGTGGACACCACCCTCTTCCGGCCGGCCGACGGCGTGCCCCCGACGGAGGGGCCGCTGCGCGTCGTGTTCGTCGGTCGCACGGTGGCGGACAAGGGACCTGACGTCCTGGTGGACGCCCTCGTCAGGCTGCGGCGGACGGACGTCGTCGCCACGCTCGTCGGCACGCCGCACTTCGCGCCCGGCGCACCCCTGACCCGGTACGAGCGGGAGCTGCGGGCCGCGGCGGCACCGCTGGGCGACTCCGTCCGGTGGCTCCCCTTCCAGCCGCGGGCCGAGGTCGCGGCCCTCATGCGTGCGGCCGACGTGGTCGTGGTGCCCTCCCGGTGGGCGGAGCCCTTCGCCCTCACCGTCCTCGAGGGCATGGCCTCCGGAGCAGCCGTCGTCGCCGCGCGCGTCGGCGGCATCCCCGAGGCGGCCGGCGGCGCCGGCCTGATCGTCCCGCCCGACTCCCCCGGCGCGCTCGCCGAGGCGTTGGAGGGGCTCGCCGACGACCGGGCGCTCCTCGCCGAGGTCCGGGCGCGCGGCCTGCGGCACGCGCGCGCGAACGACTGGAGCACGGCACGGCGCCGCCTCGACCGCGCGCTGTGGGACCTCGGGCTCACGTCCGCGGCACCGGCGGGGACCTCCTTCCGCTGAGCGCGGCTCAGCCGGGCGCGACCACGAGCAACCAGTCCTCGCCACCGTCCGCGTTCCGGCCGGGGGTGCGCAGGTGCGCACGGAGCCCCACCGCCTGCTTCGCACCCGTCGCCGGGTCGACCCAGCGCGCCGACGAGCCGGCCGCCAGGGCCCCGGTGTCCAGCCCGATCTCGCGTGCCGTCGGCACGTAGACGACGGCGTAGCGTCCGTCGGCGGTGGCGGCAGCGGTCAGGACGTCGCTCTGCAGCACGTCACCGCTGCCCGCGCTCGCCGAGCCACGCCCGGAGACCACGAGCGAGTCACCGGCGACGGGGTCCAGCCGCCACCACGGCAGTGCCTCGATCACGTCCCGGACCACCCCCACCTGGCGGAGCCCCGGGGTGTCCAGGCGCGAGCTCCACCCGTCGAGGAACTCCCAGTCGTCGCTCCCGTAGAAGTCACCGGCCGCACCCGAGGTCAGCGCCCACGCGACCTGCCGGCGAAGCGTCTCGTTCGTCGTCGGCGGCCCACCGTCGTTGTTCTCCCGCTCGTAGTTCGCCTCGCCCAGCAACGCCGGCAGGGCGGGCCGGTGGTCGTAGGCCTGCCGGACCGCGACCGACGTCGGCTGGTACGTGTAGACGAAGTTGAAGTCGACCTTGCCGGCCCAGAACGGGTTCTCCGTCGAGACGGACCGGGGGTAGCCGAGCTGGATGGAGAACGGCCGCTGGTCGCCGACGGCGCGCAGCCCGGCACGGACCTGGGCGAAGCAGTGGTCCACGTCGCTGCCGGCGGCAAGGTCGTCCGTGGCCGGGAAGTAGTCGCCACCGGTCATCCACATGACGTTGGGGAGGTCGGCCGCCCACGTCGCCACCCGCTCGCCGTACGCGCGGCACTCGTCGAGCGCCGCCGGGACGAACGCGTGCCCGACGGTCCAGCCGTCCACGGGATAGAGGAAGACGGTGATCCCGCGGTCGGCCGCGGCGGCGAGGACCTGGTGCGCGCGGTCCCAGTACTCCGGCTGCCACCGCAGCACGTCACCACCCACGAAGGGCAGGACTCCGTCGGCGGTCGCGCCGTCGTCCGACGGCCCCCCGTTCACCCTGGCGCCCAGCAGCGACACGATGATCGCGTTGACCCCGTGCCCCGCGCGGTCGTCGAGGTAGGCCTCCGCGTCCGCGGGCGCGACGTCGACGAGCAACGACCACGGCGAGTCACCACGCACCAGGATCGGGCGCCCGTCCTCGTCCTCGAAGTACCGGCCGTCGTCGGACACCCTCGCGACGAACGGGCCCTCGCCCCGCGCCTGCGTCGCGGGTCGGGTCTGCGGCAGCTCGGCGGGCCGAGGCCCGTGCGTGTCCGGGATCTGCATCGCCTGGCCCTGGTGCTCCCGCTCCCACCACCACCGGCCCGCCGCGACCCCGGCGAGCCCGACGACCAGGACCAGCGCGGCAGCGGCCACCCAGCGGCCGCGGCGCCCACGCCGCCCGGGGGCGCGGCCCTCAGGCATGGACTCCGGCCGCGGTCGCCACGTCCCGCGCCATCGCCCGCCAGCGCGGCAGCACCCAGGCGGGCGCGACCGTCCCCCAGCACCGCGCCTTCTCCCGCCACGGCAGGTCGGTCGTGGCGACGGCGCGGTAGAGCTCGAGGTTCAGCCTCGTCTGGGGGAAGGCGAACCGCACGCGCGCCGAGGGAGCGTGCCACTTGACCTGTTCGTGCCCCTGCAGCGAGAGCTGCTCCGGGACGCGCCGCTGGAGGAACGCCTGGTCTCCGACGACGACGGCGGGGCCCTGGCAGAGCAGCTCGGTGAGGAGCACGATGTCGTCGCCCACCATCGGCAGCAGGGGCCTGGCGCGGTCCAGGGCCGAGCGTCGGACCACGCCGTACATGACGTGCGAGGCCTGGGACCGGTAGAGGTTCCGCACGCGTTCGTGCGCCGTCCCCGCGTCCAGGCCGAGCGCCGTGTCCCGGAGGTCCTCGAACACCACCCCCGCCCCGTCGATCAGGCGGGCCCGCGTCGTGGCCAGGACGGCCTCCGGGTGCGCGTCGAGGCCCTTGAGGCACGCGGAGGCGAACGACGGGAGCTTGACGTCGTCGACCGCCATCCAGCTGAAGAGCGGCGCCGAGGACCGCGCGAGCACCTCGCGGTAGTTCCAGGTGCCGCCGCGGTTCGTCGGTGACCGGTGGTACCGCACCCGGGGGTCGGCGGCCGCCGCCGCACGGCAGATCTCCTCGGTCCCGTCGGTCGAGCCGTTGTCGGAGACGACGACCTCGATGTCCTCGAGGTCCTGGTCGAGCAACGACTCCAGTGCGGTCGGGAGGAACCTCTCCCCGTCGTGCACGGGCAGGCCGAAGGACAGCGCCGGCGGCATCAGGAGCCCCTCCCCGTGGCGAGCACGCTCTTGGCCACGACGAACGCCTCCGCGTAGCGGCTGCGGCACTCCATGCCGCGCAGCCTCATGAGGCCGAGGAAGACCTCACGGTCCCACCAGTCGTGCGCCTTCTGCGACGGGTAGCAGGCGTCGAGCAGCTCCGTCTTGCGCTGCGCCAGGTCGTCGTCCACCGGCACGTAGGTGGACGGACGGCCCATGTCGCCGTCCCACTTCGGGATCTCGTAGTGGAGCACGAGCGCGTCGCGCCAGACGGTCGGCGCCATCGTCCCGACGAGGCGGTGGTCCTGGTGGGCGTCGTCCGTCCGGGGTGCCAGGACCACCTGGGGTGCGGGGTGCCGCTCCGCGTGCTCGTGGAGGGCTGCCCGCACGTCCCCCCACCGCTCCGGCAGCCGACCGTCGGGCAGGCCGGCGAACGCGCTCGTGGCACCGGGGACGAAGGCCTGCGACGCCTGTCGCGCCTCGTCCTCGCGGCCCGGGTCGCCCGTCAGGGTGAGGAAGGCCGCGTCGACGGACCCGCGCTCCGCCAGCGCGAGGAGCGTGCCGCCGCAGCCGATCTCGACGTCGTCCGGGTGGGCGGCGAGGCACACCACCTGGAGCCGGCCGTCGGGGAGCGAGAGGGGGATCATCGCGCGGCCTCCGACCGTTCGCGGCCCGGTCCCGCGACCGGGTCCGGGGCGGACGCCCGGAGCATCCCGCGGAGCGCCTCCGCCTGCGCGGCGAGCACGCGGACCGCGTCGTCCAGCGCGGGCCCGGTGTCCGGGGGGCCGGATCGCACCAGGCCGAGCACCTGGTCCGCGACGGCGTCCGGGTCGAAGTCGTCGATCGCGTGCACGTGGTCCCCCTGACCGAACTGCTCCAGGAGCCGGCCCTGCTTCGCGCCGTACCCGAGCGAGACGACGGGGATGCGCAGGCGCACCGCCTCCACGAGGTTGTGGTACCGGGCGGCGACGACCACGCGCGAGCCCGCGAGCGCCCGCGACACGTCCTCCAGCGACCGCGCGTCCGAGAGGCCGACGCGGCCCGGGCCTCCCGCGGAGGCACGGGCGACGACCTCGCGGGCCGTCGGCGCGTCGGGCAGCGCACCGCCGACGACGACCACGTCGACGCCCGCCGCGGCCACCTGGTCCACCAACCGGAGCACTCGCCCGACGTAGGCCTCCCGGTCCGCGGCGGCCTCGGCCGTCCCGATGCCGCGGTAGTCGATCACGCCCACGGCCACCCGCGCGGTCCCGGCCGGCGGAGCGGCAGGGGCCGGCGTGCCGAGGACCAGATCGGGCACGACGTCGAGCTGTCGCCGCACGCCGAGGCGCCGGGCGGCACGTGCCGACCCCTCGTCCCGCACGGACAGGACCGTCGCGGCGTCGAGCGTCCACCGGAACAGTCGTGTCGTGACGGGGTGGAAGGCCGCGTCGACGCCGACAGACAGGACGGCGAGCGGCCGCCGCAGGGCACGCGCCGCGAGGGCGTACCAGAAGAGGGTCAGCGGGACGCCGCCCGGGGCGATCGCCAGCCCCTCGAAGATCCCGGTGCCGGGGACGACCACGACGTCGAGGGCCCGCACGGTCCGCCAGGCGTGCCGCGCGTCGCGCAGCTTTCCGAGGACCGCGAGCGCACCGCCGCGGCGGCCGGCCGGGTCGTGCAGCGGGACGGCCTCGACGCCGTGCTCGGCCCTCACCACCGCGCACCGGTCCGCCACCACGACGGGGACGACCCCCGGCTCGGACCGCACCACCTCGAGGACGGCCGCGAGCGAGGCCTCGTTGCCGAAGTTGTGGACGCCGAACTCGCCGAGCAGCCCCGCGCGGACGGTCCCGTCGACCCCGCGCGGCATCAGACGGCTCGCGGGAGCGGCGACACGTCGCCCACGTCGACCTCCGGCACCCGGCGGGCGGCGGGACGGCCGGCGCGGTCCCACACCGCCCACGGCCGGTCGCCCACGCGGTTCATCTCCTCCAGCGCGGACCGCTCCTTGAGCGTGTCCATCGGGGCCCAGAACCCGGTGTGCGGGTGCACGCGGAACCGGCCGTCGCGGGCGGCGCGGACGCAGGCGTCCATGACGAGGTCCTCGCCCTCGTTCAGGTAGTCGAAGATGCCCTGGCGCAGCACGAAGTAGCCGCCGTTGATGCACATGGTCATGTCGGCCACGGGCTCCAGGTCGCGCATGGTGCCGTCCGGGTCGTAGCGCACCACGTGGAACGAGTCCTGCGGCGGCACGGCCATCAGCGAGCCGACGGCGTCCGTGGCCAGGAAGTCGTCGACGATCCTGTCCATCGGCGCGTCGGTGAGCACGTCCCCGTAGTTGGCGAGGAAGACCTCGTCGTCGTCGAGGTAGCGGCGCACCCGGCGCAGGCGCTCGCCGATCGCGGTGTCCATGCCGGTGTCGACGAAGGTGATGCGCCACTCGCTGATGTCGCTGCTCAGCAGCTCGACCTGCTCGCCGCCCTTGGTGAGGACGAAGTCGTTGGAGTGCGTCTCCTGGTAGGTCAGGAAGTAGTCCTTCACGGCGTTCGCGCCGTACCCGAGAGCGAGGACGAACTCCGTGTGCCCGAAGTGCGCGTAGTACTTCATGATGTGCCACAGGACGGGCCGCGAGCCGATCGGCATCATCGGCTTGGGCAGCGAGTCCGGGCCGGAGCGCATCCGCATCCCCAGCCCGCCGCAGAACAGCACGACCTTCATGACGCACCTCCCGGCGTCGAACCTTCGTCCTCGTGGCGCACCCGGCGGGGCGCGGCCCTGTCCCGCAGCGCGGGCGCCACCGGGCGCCCGGCGACGAACCCGTCCGTGGAGCCCGCGTCGAGCGCGGCGGCGTAGACCGGCAGCGCCCCCGCGACCGCCTCGACCGTGCGGTCGACGTCCACGTCGGTGTGCGCGGCGGAGATGACGAACGACTGCGCGAGCACGCCGCGGCGCAGCAGCTCGGCGAGGAACAGCGTGCGGTACGCCTGCGACGGCCTCCCGCCGGGGTCGAGCGTGCCGAAGACCAGGCACGCCGGGTGCCCCGAGACCGTGACCCGGCCCGTGAGGCCCGCGGCGTCGACCACCTCCTGCACGCCCGCGCGCAGCCGCTCGCCCTGCGTGGCGAGGACGGCGGGGACGTCCCGCGCCGCGTACTCCTGGTGCACGGCCAGCCACGCGGCCAGGCCCGCCGTCTCCGCGCCGTGGGTGGTGGAGAGCAGGAAGACGCGGCGCTCGTCGGTCGCGAGGCCGCCGAGCTCCATGAGCTCGCGCCGGCCCGCGAGCGCCGAGACGGCGAACCCGTTGCCGAGCGCCTTGCCCCACGTCGACAGGTCCGGCACCACGCCGTACACCGACTGCGCGCCGCCGGCCGACCACCGCATCCCGGTGATGATCTCGTCGAAGACCAGGACGACGCCCTCGCGGTCGCACAGGGCGCGCAGCCCCTCGAGGTAGCCCGGTGGCGGGCTCGCGTGCGCCGTCGCGGCCTCCAGCACGAGCGCGGCCACGCGGCCCGGGTGCAGGGCCAGCAGCGCCTCGGCCGCGGCCAGGTCCCCGTACGGGAAGCTCACGGTGAGGTCGGCGACGGCCGTCGGGATGCCCGCGTCCATCGGCGTCGTGCCGATGAACCAGTCGTCCGTGGAGAAGAAGGGTTGGTCGGCGCACACGGCCACCAGGTCGCGGCCCGTGGCCGCGCGGGCCAGCCGCACCGCCGCGGTGGTGACGTCGGAGCCGTTCTTCGCGAACTTCACCATGTCGGCGCCGGACACCTGGGCGCAGAACGCCTCGGCGGCGTCGAGCTCCCACGTGCTGGGCCGCGAGAAGCTCACGCCGTCCGCGATCGCCCCCGCGACGGCGTCGACCACCGGCCGGAACCCGTGGCCGAGGGTGACGGAGCGCAGCCCCATGCCGTACTCGACGTACTCGTTCCCGTCCACGTCCCAGACGTGCGCGCCCGCACCCCGCGCCAGCACGGGCGCCATGCCCTCCGGGTACTGGTCCGCGCCGCGCGCGTACGTGTGCGCGCCGCCGGGCACCAGCCGGTGCAGGCGCGCCTGGGCCGCCGTCGAGCGGTCGAACGACGGGCCCGCGACGGCCGCGCCGCGAGGCCGCGGCGTGTGCTGCGCCAGCTGCGTCATGGTGTCCCCCAGCGAGGCGGATCGGGCGGTGGGTCGTGGAGCCTGGTGGGGCCGGCAGGGGCCGGCCCCGCCGCCAGTCTGCGGCGCCGTACCAGACGGTTGAAGGGGCCGCGGGCCTTTTCATCCGGTGCCCGTACCGAGTTCACCCGACCTGCCGGGCGCCCGATTCGTACGGTGGTGCCATGCAGGTGCTGACCACCACTCTCGACGGCGTGCTGCTGCTCGCGCCCACCCCGCACCGGGACGACCGCGGCCTGTTCACCCGGACCTTCGACGCCGACGTCGCCGCCCGGGCGGGCCTCGACCCGGCGGCGTTCGTGCAGGACAGCCAGTCGCGGTCGCGACGCGGCGTCGTGCGCGGGCTGCACGGCCGCGTCGGGGGCGGCGAGGCCAAGCTGGTCCGGGTGGCGCACGGTGCCGTGCACGACGTGGTCGTCGACGCGCGGCCGGGCTCTCCCACCTTCGGGCGGTCCGAGGCCTTCCTCCTCGACGACGTCGACTTCCGGGTCCTGTTCGTGCCCCGCGGGTGCCTGCACGGCCACCAGACCCTCACCGAGACCGCCGACGTCTGCTACCGCATCGACGCCGAGCACGACCCCTCCGAGGACGTCGCCGTGCACCACCTCGACCCCGCCCTCGGCGTCGAGTGGCCCGTGCCCGTCACCCTCGTCAGCGACCGCGACGCCGCCGCCGGGTCCTGGACCGCGCTCGTCGCGCGGCTCACCGCAGGCGACCACCGTCCCGGCTGAGCGGCTCGACCTCGACGAGCTCCGGCTCGGCGACGACCCAGCGCCCGCCGAACGCCTCCACCTCCGGGTGCGCCGAGCGGACCTCGTCGAGGAGGTCCGGCACCAGCAGCAGCACCCGGTCCGGCCGGACCTCGGCGAAGAGGTCCGGCCCGAGCACCGGCACGCGCGGGCCGGGACCGCCCGGCATCGCCCGGCCCTGCTTCGCCGGCGACGCGTCCACGACCGCCAGCACGTCGTCGGCGGTCACGCCCGCGAGCGCGAACAGCGCGACGGCGCGCGACGCCGCGCCGTACGCCACGATGCTCCCGGTGCGCGCGTCGAGCCAGTGCCGCAGCTCGGACGCCGAGCGGGCCACCTGGCGCTGGAGCTCCTGCACCGAGGACGGCTCGGTGGTGCCGGCGGCGGCCTCCACGACCAGCTCGGCGGCGACGAGGTCGGCGGCGGACGGCGCCCCGATCCGTGCATGGCGCGACCCTTCGCGCGCCAGCGCGACCAGCCGGGTGCCGCCGTACAGCGGGTACCGCCAGAGCCCCACGGGGACGAGGCCCACGGCGCGAGCCGCCTCCACGAGGACGGTCAGGGAGTAGTAGGCGAAGTGGCCGTGGCGCAGGGCGTTCCACATGCCGTCGCGCACGATGACCGACAGCGGGTGCACGTGCAGCGCCAGCACTCCGTCGGGGGCGAGCGCGTCGACCCGCAGGTCCCACGCGGCGCGCTGGTCGGGCTCGTGCATGAGGCCCAGCGAGTCGATGACGAGGTCGGCGGCGATCCCCGGCACCGTGCCGGGCCCGTCCAGCAGGACGGCGTCGGGCACGATCTCCGGCAGGTGCTCCAGCCACGAGCCGCCGTGCGGGCTGCGCATCTCGCCCACCCACGCGCCGGGGTGGAGCAGGCCGGCGGCGAGGAGGTCCGCGACGCCCGAGCGTGCCTGCGCGACCAGCGCGGCGGGCTCCACGCCCCGCGGCTCCTCGGGTCCGGTCGGGTCGTGCTCGAGCTGGGCGAGCCGGCACCGGTCGCACATCACCATGCGCAGCGGGTGCACCGGGTCGGGCGACGGGTCCTCGGGCTCCGGGAACAGGTCGGCTGCCGGCTGGGCGCCCAGGTCGAGCACGACCGTGGCGCGGTCGGACCGGCACCACCGGCAGCGCCACTCGGGCACGACGGTGCTCACGTGCCCGGCTCGAAGACCTCGAGGCGCGGCAGGAACGTCACCAGCCTGCCGCCCCAGTCGGCGACGTGGGCGAGCTGGGCGGAGATCTCCCGGCGCAGGTTCCACGGCATGACGACGACGTAGTCCGGGCGGGCGGCGTCGAGCGCCTCGGGCGCGTGGATGGGGATGTGCATGCCCGGTGTGAACCGCCCGTGCTTGTACGGGTTGCGGTCGACGGCGAACTCGACGAGGTCCGACCGGATGCCGCAGTGGTTGAGCAGCGTGTTCCCCTTGCCGGGCGCCCCGTACGCGACCACCCGCTTGCCCTCACGGCGCGCGGTGAGCAGGAAGCGCAGCACGTCGTCGCGGACGGCGGCGACCTGCTCGGCGAACCCGGCGTGCCCGTCCACGGTGTGCAGCCCCGCCGCGGCCTCGGCGGCGAGCACGCGTGCGACGGCGTCCGACGGCTCCGGAGGCGCCCCTGCGGGCGTCGGCGTCGACCACGTGCGCAGCGACCCGCCGTGGCTGGGCAGCTCGTCGACGTCCACCACGGTGAGCCCCGCGGCGGCGAGGACGCGCTGCGTGGTCAGCAGCGACAGGTAGCTGTAGTGCTCGTGGTAGATGGTGTCGTACTCGTTGCCCTCGACCAGCCGGAGCAGGTGCGGGATCTCGATGCTCACCAGGCCGTCGTCGGCGACGAGCTGCCGCAGCCCGCGGGAGAAGTCGAGGATGTCGGGCACGTGCGCGAACACGTTGTTGGCGACGACGAGGTCGGCGGGGCCGTGCTCGTCGCGCACGCGGCGCCCGGTCTCGTCGCCGAGGAACTCGACCACGGTGGGGACGCCGCGCTCGACGGCGGCGGCGGCCACGTTGCCCGACGGTTCGATCCCGAGGCAGCGGATCCCGCGGTCGACGACGTGCTGCAGCAGGTAGCCGTCGTTGCTCGCGACCTCGACGACGAACGACCGGTCGGGGGTGAGCCCGAGCCGTTCGACGGCGCCGTCGACGTAGCGGCGTGCGTGCTCCACCCACGACGCGGAGTAGGAGGAGAAGTAGGCGTAGTCGTCGAAGATGTCCTCGGCCGGCACGTAGGCGGGCAGCTGGACCAGCAGGCACTGCTCGCAGACCCGCACGTGCAGGGGGTAGAACACCTCGGGCCCGTCGACCTGCTCGGCGGTCGGGTAGCTCTCGCACGGCGGGGACATCCCGAGGTCCACGAAGGTGCGCGTCAGGGGCGCGCCGCACAGGCGGCACGACGGCGCGGGCGGGGAGGACCCGTCCGGCGCCGGGGCGGCGTGCCGCGCCGCCGAGACGGCGGTCATGCCGGCACCGCCGTAGTCCGCAGGTTCTCGAGGTCGAGGGCGCCGCTGGCGGCGAGCTCGCTCACCCGGTGCAGGCGGACGAAGCGGGATCCCTCGAAGTCGTCGGTCGTGAGGCCGAAACGGTGCGCGTCCTCCCAGATCTGCCGGATCCCGTCGGGCACCGTCCAGCGGGGCGCGGCGGCGGGCAGCTCGGTGCGGATGCGGGTGAAGTCCACCTTGTAGTTGCGGGCGTCGGCGCCCGCGCCGGCGGCGAAGGTCACGGGCGCCCCGGTGATCTCACTGACCTGCTCGGCGACGGTCCGGATCTGGACGACGTCCTCGTCCCGGCCGACGTTGAAGGCCCGGTCGTGCACGACCTCGCGGGGCGCCTCCATCGCGGCGAGGAAGGCCCGCGCGATGTCCTCGACGTGCACGAGGGGCCGCCACGGCGTCCCGTCGGACGCGAGCCGCACCTCGCCGCGGGTGTACGCGGTGCCGGTGAGGTTGTTGACGACGATGTCGGCGCGCAGCCGGGGCGACGAACCGTACGCGGTCGCGTTCCGCAGGAACGTGGGCGAGAAGTCGTCGTCCGCGAGGCCCGAGAGGGCGCGCTCGGCCTGGATCTTCGACTCCCCGTAGGGCGTCACCGGGTGGAACTCGGCGCCCTCGTCGACGGGTGCGTCGCCCGCCGCCCCGTACAGGGAGCACGAGGAGGAGAACAGGAACCGCGGCACGCCCGCCGCGCGCGCCGCCCGCGCCATGCGCACGGCCCCGTCGGTGTTGACGGAGAACGTGGCCTGCGGGTTGAGGTGCCCGAGCGGGTCGTTGGAGATGGCGGCGAGGTGGACGACGGCGTCGAAGCCGACGAGGTCCTCGGGCCGCGCGTCGCGGACGTCCCCGGTGCGCTGCTCGTACCCCGTCACGGGTGGGCCGAAGTCGCAGCCGTCGTACCAGCCGGCGTCGAGCCCGACCACCTCGTGGCCCGCCGCCTGCAGGAACGGCACGAGGACCGCACCGACATAGCCCCGGTCACCATCGACGAGCACTCGCATCGTCGTCCCCCGTCGTCGTCGTCCGGCCGGTCGTCGGGGCAGGGTGGCCCCGGACCGGTGGCATCTCAGCCGCCTCGACGCTAACCAGCACCGCGCGTCCCGCGTGAGGGTTGCCCGGGGTGAAATGGCCCGTGACCCGGGTGATTCCGGGCCCCTGGCGTTCCGCGCTCGTGGTCCGGCGGCGAGGATCGGGAGCCATGAAGGTCCTGCGTGTCTCCCACAGCGCCGTCGTGGACGCCTGGCGCGAGCGGGAGCGCGAGCTGCGCCGCCACGGCGACACCGTCCGGGTGCTCACCGCGGCCGTGTGGGACGAGGGCGGGCGCGACGTCCGGCCCGCGCCGCGGGCGGGCGAGGAGCTCGAGACCGCGGCCACGCTGGGCCGCCACCCCGCCCTGTTCCTCTACGACCCGCGCGTGCTGTGGCGGCTGTTCGGCGAGCGGTGGGACGTGCTCGACATCCACGAGGAGCCCGTCGCCCTCGCCACCGCGGAGGTCCTGGCGGTCCGTGCCGTGCGCCGCCTCGTCGACACGCTCCGCGGCCGCCGCCCGGGCCGCCCCGCGCCCTTCCTGCTCTACTCGGCGCAGAACCTGCTCAAGCGCTACCCCCTGCCGTTCCGGGCCCTCGAGAGCGCCGCCCTCCGCCGCGCGGCCGCGGTGGTCACGTGCAACCACGACGCCGCGCGCATCGTGCGCTACAAGGGCGCGCAGGGCCTCGTCACCCGGATCCCGCTGGGGGTGGACACCCGGCTCTTCAGCCCGTCGGCCGCCCCCGCCGAGCGACGTCCCGGCGGCCGGGTGCGCGTCGGGTACGCCGGGCGGCTGACCGCGCAGAAGGGGGTCGACGTCCTGCTGGCCGCGGTGGCGGACGACCCCGGCCTGGAGCTGGTCGTCGCCGGGGCGGGGCCGGAGGAGGCCCGCCTGCGGCGCCTGGGCGCGCCGCTCGCCGGCCGCGCCGTCTTCCTCGGCCCGCTCGACACCGAGGAGCTGCCGGCGTTCTACCGCGGGCTCGACGTCCTCGTCGTGCCGTCGCGGGACACCCCCGGGCTCGCCGAGCAGTTCGGGCGGGTCGTCGTCGAGGCGATGGCGTGCGGCACCCCGGTCGTGGCGACCCGGGTCGGCTCGGTCCCCGACCTCGTCGCGGGTGCCGGTGTGCTCGTGGCGCCCGGCGACCCGGACGCGCTCCGGGACGGCATCCACCAGGCGACGCGGCCGGGAACGGCGCGCGTGCTCCGCCAGGCGGGGCTCGACCGCGCCCGCGAGTGCTCGTGGCCGGAGGTCGCCCGGCAGTACCGCGCGGTCTACGAAGCGGTGCGCGGCGAGCCCGCCGCGGCCGCGGCGGTCGTCCCGGCCGCGCCGGTCGCGCCGGTCGCGTCCGGGGGGACGACCCACCGGCCCCGGGTCGAGGTGGTCGTGGTCGCCTACGGCCGGCCGGAGCTGCTGCGGACCGCGCTCGAGCCCCTGGCCGGGGCCTACCCCCTGACGGTCGTGGACAACTCGTCCGACCCGCGGCACCGCGCGATCACCGAGGCCTGCGAGGGCGCGTACCACGACCCGGGGCGGAACCTCGGGTTCGCGGCCGCCGTCAACCTCGCCCTCGCGCACCGCCAGGACCCGGGCGCCGACCTGTTCCTGCTCAACCCGGACGCCGTCGTCGGCCCGGACACCGTGACCGCGCTCCACACCGCCCTGCACGCGGACCCGGGCCTGGCGAGCGTCGGCCCGGCGCAGGTCGACTCCGCCGGGACCCCCGGCCGCGTCGCGTGGCCGTTCCCCTCCCCCGCCCGGGCGTGGCTGGAGGCCGCGGGGCTCGGGCGGCTCCGACTCCCGCGGGAGCGCACCTTCGTCATCGGCTCGGCCCTGCTGGTGCGGGCGTCGGCGCTGCGCAGCGTGGGCGTGCTCGACGAGCGCTTCTTCCTCTACGCCGAGGAGACCGACTGGGCGTACCGCGCGGACCGGCAGGGATGGCGGCACGCCGTCGTCCCGACGGCGGAGGTCGTCCACGAGGGCGCGGGGACCGGGGGCGACGACCGGGTCCGCGAGCTGCACTTCCACGCCTCGCAGGAGCGCTACCTCCGCAAGCACTACGGCACCGCCGGCTGGGCGGCCGCCCGCGCCGCGCTCGTCGCCGGAGCCGCGGTGCGGTCGGCGGCGCTGCGCGGCACCCGCCGCGCGGGTGCGCAGCGCCGGCTGCGCGCCTATCTCGCCGGCCCCGCCCTGCTGGAGGACGCCGAGGTGACGGCCCCGTGAGCGGCGTCGGCCCCCGCGTCGACCTGCGCGCGGCGACAGGCTCGGTCACCTGGACGGCCGTCGCCGCCGTCGCCGTCCTGGCCGTCACCTACGTCATCGCGCACGACGTCACCCTCGGCGCGGCCGCGGCCGCCGTCGTGCTCGTCGTGGGCGTGACCGTCTACGACCCGTCGCTGGTCCCGGTCGTCGCGATGCCGACCTTCGTGGTCGCCGCACGGGTGGGCGGCGACGCCCTCAACATGTCGCTGGGCGACGTGACGCTGTTCGCCACGTTCTGGGTCGCCGTCCTGTTCTCCCCGCGCCCCTTCACACCGGCGCTGCGCTCCATGCTGTGGCTCTCGGCCGTCTACCAGCTCGCCACGCTCTTCGCCGTGGTCGCGACGCCGTTCCTGCAGAACGGCGTGGAGTGGTTCCACGCGTGGCTCCTCGTGGGCGGTGCCCTGGTGGTCGGCTGGGCGGTGGGCCGGTCCGGTCGGGCGACGCTCGGGCTGACGCTCCTCACGCTCCTGGTGCTCGTCATCGCGCTGAACGCGTGCGCCGTCGGGGCGGTCCAGCTCGCGCAGGGCAACCTGTCCCCCGTCTACCCGAGCTGGCCCTTCGCGCTGCACAAGAACCTCGCCGGGCCGCTGTTCATGTCCGTCGCTCTGCTCGCCTTCGTCCGCCAGCCGTGGCTGCACTGGCCCGCGTGGTTCCGCATCCCCGCGTTCTACGTGCTGGTCCTCGGCATGATGGCCGTCCAGTCCCGGCAGGCGATCGTCGGCCTCGGCGTCGGGCTCATCGTGCTCGCCCTGCGCCCGGGCCACGGCCGCAGGATCGCACCGGTCCTCATGCTGCTGACGATGGTCCCCGCCGCAGTCTTCGTGGCCGGGCGCGTCCAGGACGACCTCTCCGGCACCGACCCGTTCAACTCGACCGCGTTCCGCGCCGCGGGCATCGAGGGCGGCTTCGCCGTCTGGCGGGAGCACCCGTGGTTCGGGGCCGGCCTGCGCTGGTGGACGGTGGGCCCCGAGCCCGGCTTCCAGCCGCCGAACGCGGTGGCCGAGGTGCTCTCGTCCGTCGGGGTCGTCGGGCTGGCAGGGTTCGCCGTCCTCATGCTCGGCACCCTCGGGGTGGCCTGGCGGATGGACCGGCGGTACGGGACCCTCGCCGTGGCCCTGCTCGCGTCCCGCCTCGTGGCCAGCCAGTTCGACCAGTTCTGGGTGGCGATCATCGTGTCGCTGCCGTTCGTGCTCGTCGGCGTCTGCCTGGGCGCGGAGGGGTTCGACAAGGCTCCGGGCGCGCCGCCGCCCACGGCGCTGCGCCGTGCCGCCCGTGCGTCCGGCCGCGGCACGGAGCCGCGCACCCCGGCCCCGGTGGGGACGCCGTGAGGATCGCCCACGTCGTCGTCACCGACGCGTACGCCGGGGTCGAGGCGCACGTCGCGCGCCTCGCGCTCGCGCAGGCCCGGGCGGGCCACGACGTCACCGTGGTGGGCGGCGCCGCCGGCCCGATGCGCGCCGTCGTCGGCGACGCGGTCCGGCTGCTGCCCGGGTCGACCGTGGCCCGGGCCCGCCGGTCCGTCGGCGCCGTCCCCCGCCCTGACGTCGTCCACGCGCACATGACGGCGGCCGAGGTCGCCGCCTGCCTCGACGCCCGGGTGCTCACGCGCCGGGTCCCGCTGGTCGTGACCCGGCACTTCGCCCTGGCGCGCGGGCGCAGCCTGGGCGGCCGGGCCGCCGCGCACCTCGTCCGGCGCACCGTGGCGGCCCAGATCGCGATCAGCCGCTACGTGCAGGACCGGATCGACGGGCCGAGCGAGGTCGTCGTCGCCGGCGTGGACCGGCGGCCGCCGCCGCGCGGCGCGGCGCTGCGGTCGCCCGTGGTGCTCGTCGCGTCGCGGCTGGAGCCGGAGAAGCACGTGGACGCCGGTGTGCGTGCTTTCGCCGCCTCGGGCCTCGCGGGCCGCGGCTGGCGTCTGCAGGTCGCGGGCGGTGGCTCCCTCGAGGTCGCGACCAAGGAGCTCGTCGGGGAGCTCGGGCTGGACGGCGCCGTGGACCTCCTCGGGCACCGCGACGACGTCCCGGCGCTCCTCGCCGACGCCTCGGTCTTCCTGGCCCCCACACCGGGGGACGGCTTCGGGCTCAGCGTGCTGGAGGCGATGGCGAGCGGCACCCCGGTCGTCGCCGACGGGTCGGGCGGCCACGTCGAGTCCCTGGGGCCCGCGGGCGGGCCGGGCCTGTACGCCACCGGCGACGTCGTCGACGCCGGGGAGCGCCTCGCGCGTCTCGCCGCCGACCCTCGCCTGCGCGACCGGTACGGCGCCGCGCTGCAGTCCCGGCAGCAGGCGGAGTTCTCCCTCGCGCACCAGGCCGAGGCCACCGAGCGGGTGTACCGGAGCGTGCTGTCATGAGCCCCGCGCCGGGCGACGCGCCCGACCTGGTCGTCATGTCGCTGGAGCCGTGGGACGAGGTCTGGCGCCGCAACCAGCACCTCGTCGCCGGGCTCCTGCGGGAGCGGCCCACCCTGCGCGTCCTCTTCGTCGAACCGGTGAGCGACCCGCTGCACGCCCTCTCGCGGGGCGGGTGGCCGCGGCGCGGCCGCGGGCTGCGGCCCGCGCCGCCGGTGGACGGCGTCGGGCCGCGGCGGCTGTGGCTGCTCCAGCCCACCAAGCTCCTGCCGCGCCGCGTCGACGGGGGCGGCGACGCCCGGCGGGCCGCCGGCGTCGTCCGCGCCGCCCGCCGCCTGGGCCTCGCCCGCCCGGTGCTGTGGGTCAACGACCCCTACGGCGCCACCCTCGCCCGACGCAGCCGCTGGCCCGCCCTCTACGACGTGACCGACGACTGGACGGCCGCGACCCGCGGCGCCGCGGAGTCGCGCCGGGTCGCCGACGGCGACCGCTACCTCGTGGAGCACGCCGCGGCCGTCACCGTCTGCTCGCCCGCCCTCGCCGCGCGCAAGGCCGACGCCCGCTCGCTGGTGCTCGTCACCAACGGCGTCGACCTCGAGCGCTACCGGCGCCCCGCGGCCCGGCCGCACGACCTCCCGGACGGCCCGACGGCGGTCTACGTCGGCACGCTGCACACCGACCGCCTCGACGTCGCGCTGTGCGAGGCCACCGCCCGCGCGCTCGGCGGCGACGGCACCCTGGTGCTGGTCGGCCCCGTCGCGCTCGAGCGGCCCGCCGCCGACCGCCTCCGCCGCGCGGGCGTCGTGCTCCTCGGCGCCCGGGCCTTCGACACCGTGCCGGCCTACCTGCGGCACGCGGACGCCCTCGTCGTGCCCCACGTCGTCGACGAGTTCACGGACAGCCTCGACCCGCTCAAGCTGTACGAGTACCGCGCGGTGGGGCGGCCGGTCGTCTCGACCCCCGTCGCAGGCTTCCGCGACACGGCCGACCCGCACGTCGTGGTCGCGCCGGCGGAGCGGTTCGCCGGCGCCGTGCGTGACGCCGTCCTGTCGCGCTCCGCCGAGTCCGACGCGCCCACCGCGCCCGACGAGCCGGCCGAGCCGATCCCCACCTGGGAGCGTCAGGTCGCGCTCATGCGGGACGTGGTCGACGCCGTCGGCGCGGGGCGGCGGCCCGCTCCCACACCGCCGTGACCGCGCGGGCGGTCTCGCGCGCCGGGAATCGTCGGGTCGTGTCGTCGTACGCCGCCCGCGCCCGCTGCTGGGCGGCACCCGGGTCGTCGAGCACGGCCAGGACCCCCGCCGCGAGCGCGGCCGCGTCGCCCGGCGCGACGAGCACGCCCAGGTCCCGGCCCTGCGGGCGCAGGATCTCCGGGACGCCGCCCGCGTCCGTCGCCACCACGGGGACGCCGCGCACCGCCGCCTCCACGACCACCTGGCCGAACGGCTCGGGGACGGGCGAGGCGTGGACGCACACGGAGAGGCGGTCGATCTCCGCGGCCGGGGCGTCGCTGAACCCGACGACCTCCACGACGCCGCGCAGCCCGAGGCGGCCGATCTCGTTCGCGACGGCGTCCGCGTAGCCGTCGGCGCCGAAGAGGGCGCCCCCGACGAGGCGGAAGCGGGCGTCGGGATGCCGGTCCAGCACCGCCGGCGCGGCCCGGACCAGCTCCAGCTGGCCCTTGGTGGGGCTGAGCCGGCCCACCAGCCCGACGACCTTGCGGTCGGGGACGACGCGTGCCTCGAAGGACGGCAGCGCCTGGTCCGGTGCGAATCCGGGGTGCACCACGGTGAGGTCCCGCACCCCGGGGAGCGTCCGTGCCGTGGCGCGCGAGTTCGCGACCACCGCCCGCGGGCCGCGCCGCGCGAGCGCGCGCAGCACGCGGACGGCCGCCGCGGGCAGGTAGTCCGTGGCGATCCGGTCGTGCACGCTCCACACCACCGGGACCCGGCACCACCGCGCGGCCAGCAGCCCGACGACGTCGGCCCGCAGCGAGTTGGTGTGCACCACGTCCGCGCCGGACCCTCGGAGCAGGCCCGCCACCCGGACCACGAGGCGGGCGGCGTCGCCCGCCGCGAGGAGCGCGCGCCACGAGCCCGCGAGCGCGTGCCGGTCCATCCCCCGGGTGCGAGGGCCGGCCGGCACGACCACGGTCGGCACGCCGGCCGCCCGCAGCCGGGCCACGAGCGGGCCGTCGTCGAGCAGGACCGCCCGGAGCTCCACGCGCTCCGGGTCGAGCTCCGTCGCGAGCCGCAGCAGGGCCAGCTCGCCGCCGCCCAGCGACGCCGTGTGGTCGACGACCACCACCCGCAGCGGCCCGGGTCGTGCGCCGCGGCGGCGACGGCCGGTCACGACCGGCGCGCGGTCCGCAGGAGCCGACCGATCGTGGGAGCCACGTCCGCCGGCGTCGGGTCGGACCCGGTGTCCGCGTCCGCCGTCGTCTTGCCCGGGCCGGCGCCGGTGGGCGGGAAGGTCGGGGGCCGGCGGGAGTGTCCCGCCTGCCCCCCGTGCCCGGCCGGCCGGTGCGTCGCGGCTGGTCGGGGCGGCCCGCCCGCCTCCGGCGCCGCTGCGTCGTCATCGGGCGCCTGTACGGGCGCCTGTACGGGCGGCGCGCCCGTCGGCGACGACTCGTCGGACGACGTCTCCTCGGGCTCGGGCGCCACGGCGGCAGCCTCCGCGTCGACGGGGTCGCCGTACGTCGAGGCGTAGACCATCCTGCTGTCGCCCTTCACCCCGGCGAGCGCGACGCCGGTCAGCGGCACCCCGTTGATCCGCAGGCGCTCGGCGGCCTCGGCCAGGACGCTCCGGGCGGTGCGGCCCGCCGTCGCGACGAGCACGACGCAGTCCGCGAAGGCACCGAGGATCGTCGCGTCGGCGGCGGCCAGCACGGGCGGCGCGTCGATGACGAGCACCTCGCCGGCGTCGCGCGCCGCCTCGATCGTCGCCCGGACCCGGTCGGTCGCCAGGAAGTCGGCGGGGTCCATCGTCGGGTCGTGGAGCGCGAGGAACCGGAGGTTCGGCACCTGGGTGGGTCGCATCCCGTCGGGGTCGGTGCCCGGCCCGTTCGGCCGCGGCAGCAGATTCTCCATGTCCGGCCTGCGCAGGTCGCCCGACACCGCGACCGTGCTGCGCCCGCTCATGGCCCAGGACGCCGCGAGGTTCGCCGCGATGAACGAGCGGGGGGCGTGCGGGTCCGTGGCCGTCACCACGACGACGGCGTGCTCCACGTCCTGCATCGCCACGTGCAGCGCGGTGCGCAGCTCCCGGATCGACTCGGTGAACGGGGACGCGACCCTGCTCGAGATCGGCAGGACGGGCGTGCGCCGGTAGGACTTGGCGGCGCGCGTCACCCCGTACAGCTCCGCGATCACCGGGACCCCGGCCGCCGCCGCAGCGTCGGGCCGGGCCCGGACCCGCGAGTCGAGGGCTCGCCGTGCCAGGGCGAGGCCCACGCCGACCGCGAGCCCCGCGAGCGCCCCCAGGAGGACGATGCTCGCCCGCGGCAGCCCGACGACCACCGCCGACGACCCGGTCGCGGGCGTCAGCACCTGCGCGGGCGTCACGATCGACTCGAGCGTGCTCCGGCTCGCGGAGAGCGTCTGGTACTGGTCGATGATCGTGGAGCGCTCCGCACCGGCCAGGGGGTCCTTCGGCGAGTCCGCCACCTGCTTGTCGACGGCGCCGAGCTGGTCGCGCAGCGCGTCGCGCCGGGCGTCGAGCTCCGCGATCTGGTCGTCGATGACGCCCGGCAGGCTCCCGACGTACGCGGAGGCGACCGCGTTCGCCAGCTCGACCGCGCTCTCCGGCGTGCTGGCCGTGGTGGTGACGGTCATGATCTGGCTGCCCGCGTCGTACTGGCCGGACACCTGTCCCGCGAGGGCCTTGGGGTCGGCGCCGCCACCCACCGCCTTGGCGACCGACCTGAGGACGCCCGGCGCCTCGACCAGCCGAGGGTCGGTGTCGACCGTGGTGGTGGTGGCGGTGGAGGCGGTGTCCCCGCCCAGGTCGACCGCGTTGATCTGGACCGAGGCGGTCGCCTCGTACAGTTCCGGCTTCCGGTCGGCGTACACCACCGCGGCGGCGAGGGCGAGCACGACGGAGGCGACGACGAGGTACTTGCCCGCCCACATCACCCGCAGGAACTCCCGGACGGTCATCGGACCCCGACCTCTCCGCGCGTGCCCGGCGCCCGGGCCACCGCGACCTCCTGCGCCACCACGGCCTGGAGCCGGGCGACGAACGCGTCGCGGGAGAACCCCTTGACGTGAACTCCGATGGCCTCCTGGTCCCAGGAGCGCCTCAGCGCCGCCTCGATCCCCTCGGCGACCTGCGCGGCCTCCGGGCGCTCCACGTACAGCCCCGTCACGCCGTCGACCACCGTGTCGAGATAGCCGCCCGTGCCGAGCGTCACCGCCGGGACGCCGAACGCCGCCGCCTCCAGGGGCGTGAGGCCGTAGTCCTCGTACGACGTGGCCACCAGCAGCGAGGCGTTGCCGTAGAGCCAGCGCAGCTGCGCGTCGTCGACCTTGCCGACGAGCCGCACGCCGTCCTCCCGCCCGGCGGCGGGCGTCCCGGGCGCGACGAGGGCGTCGCCGGCCAGCCGCTCGAGCCGCTCGCGGTCCGGGCCGACCCCGACCACGACGAGGGGCAGCCGCAGCCGGCGTGCGGCCGCGACGACGACGTCGACGTTCTTGTACGGCAGCAGCCGGGCGACGCAGAGCAGGTAGCCGGGAGCCACGCCGGGCACCGGGGACGCGGGGCCCTCCGGCTCCATCGCCGGCGGGGGCGGCACGACCTCGGCGTCGATGCCGTAGGCCTCGCGGACGGCGTCCCGGGCGACCGTCGAGACGGCCAGGTAGACGTCGGCCCGTGCGGCGGCGGCCGTGTCCGAGGCCCGCAGCCCGGGGCCGAGGAGGTCGAGCGCCGCCCCGGCGAGCCCCGTGCGCCACCGGTCCTTCCAGGCACGGCCGGAGGCCCCGGAGAGGTAGCGGTCGCGCTGGTAGAGCCAGCGGGCGGGGGCATAGCAGTACACCACCGTGCGGCGGGCGCCGCGGTAGCGGTGCGCCCAGCCGCTGGAGCTGGCGAGGAGCACGTCGGCGTCCACGGCCTGGCTCTCGACCGCGCCGCGGAGCAGCGGCAGGGCCAACCGGTGGTTGCGCCGCAGCAGCCCGACCCGGTCGAGCCGCGAGGGTCGCACGTCCACGTCCGCGAACTCGGGATACGTCCCGTCGGGGTGGTACAGCGTCGTGTAGAGCGGCGACGACGGGAAGGCCTGGGCCATCGTCAGCGCCACCCGCTCGGCGCCCCCGCGCTGCGTCAGGTAGTCGTGCGCCAGTGCCACCGTCGGGCCCATGGTTCCTCCTCGTGCGGACGGTCGAGACCGCCCGTCGAGCGTAAGGAGACCGGAGCACGGAATGGGCCCGGGCGGGGCCATTCCACCCGGGTGAACTGGCCGGTCAGGACCCCCTCAGACCTTCGTGTGGAACTTCCCCTGGGCCGCGAGCAGCCCCTCGGCCAGCACCATCTCCACGGCGTCGGCGGCGTCGTCGACGAGGATGGGGAGGTCCTTGCGCTCGGTGCCGGAGAAGTCCTTGAGGACGTGGTCGGCGGTGTCCATGCGGCCCGGGGGGCGGCCGACGCCGACGCGCACGCGCACGTAGTCCTTGGTGCCGAGCGCCTTGGTGATGTCGCGCAGCCCGTTGTGGCCGCCCTCGCCGCCGCCGGACTTGAGCTTGATGGTGTCGAACGGGATGTCGACCTCGTCGTGCACGACGACCACCTGCGCGGGGTCCACGCCGTAGTACTTGGCCAGCCCGGCGACGGGGCCCCCGGACGTGTTCATGTACGTCGTGGGCTTGGCGAGCACGACGCGCGGGCCGGGGCGCCCGCCGGGCAGCACGCCGAGGCGGGTCTCGGCGACGACGGCCTGCGCGCGGGCGTGCCGCGAGAACCGGGCGCCGGTGCGCTCGGCGAGCAGGTCGAGCACCATCTGCCCGACGTTGTGCCGGTTGCCGGCGTACTTCGGGCCGGGGTTGCCGAGCCCGACGACGAGCCAGGGGGTGTCGGTCATGCCAGTCCTCTCAACGCGCTGTGGGCGCGAGCTCGGCGCCGTCCCTCGAGGGACGGCGCCGAGCTCGCGCC
>NZ_JBHVFQ010000020.1:0-77379 GCF_042801555.1 Isoptericola sp. NPDC057559 | reverse complement strand
CGTGGCGGCCGCGCCCGCGACCACCCCGCGCGCCGCCGCCGCGCGCGCCGACGTGCTCGCGGCGCCCTGGTGGGAGCCGGCGGGCACCGGGCCCGGGGCGGTCGCGGCGGAGGCCGCGCGGTACGTGGCCGCCGCGGTCGCGGACGGCGACGCGAGCGGCCTCGACCCCGTCCTCGACCCGCTGCTCGCGGGCCGGCACCTCGCCGCGTCCGGCCTCGACGCCGACGGCGTGAATCAGGTGCTCGCGCGGGCCGCGGCGCGCGCCGCGGACGCGGACCACGACGGCGCCCTGCACGAGCTCACGGCCCTGCCCGCGCGGCCGGAGGCGCTCACCGGCGGGGTGCTGCTCCAGCTCGCCACGAGCCTGACGGCGACCAGCCGGTACGCCGAGGCGCGCACCGTGGCACGGCTCGCCGCCACCGCCGACGACCCGCGGGTGGTGGCCGACGCCCACGTGCTCGCCGCGCGGGCCGCCTGGGTGACGCACGACGGCCCGGCGACGGTCCGCGAGGCGCGGGCCGCGCTGCGCGCCGGCGCGCCCCGGCGGGTGGCCCGCGGCCTGCAGCACCGCGGCGAGCACCCGGTCACGCCGCCCGCGGACGAGGCCCCGGCGGGCGGGATCGGGCACGTGGCGTTCTACGTCCAGGACGGCGAGAACTTCGGCGACGTCGCCCTCCCGCTCGCGGTGCGCGAGGCCGTCGGGTCGGCCGCCGGCCCGACCGCCTGGGTGCCGTTCCACGCGCACCAGCTCTTCGACGCCGAGCGGGTGCGCGTCGCGAACGCGCAGCGCGCGCTGGTCGTCGGCGGTGGCGGGCTGTTCCTGCCCGACACGTCGCCCAACGGGCACAGCGGCTGGCAGTGGAACGTGCCGGCGGCGTCCCTGGCGGCGCTCGACGTGCCCCTGTTCGTGCTCGCGGTGGGGTACAACCTGTTCGACGGGCAGGAGTTCCACGGCACCCGCTTCCGGGACGGCCTCCTGGCGCTGGCGCGCCGCGCCGAGCTCGTGGGGCTGCGCAACCACGGCTCGATGGACCGGGTGCGGGCGCTGCTGCCCGACGACCTGGCCGAGAGGGTGCGCTTCGTGCCCTGCCCCACCACGGTCTACGAGCGGCTGCACCCGGACCTGCCGCCGGCCGAGGTCGGGTCCGGCCGCGTCCTGCTCAACGCGGCGTTCGACCGCTCGGCCCGGCGCTTCAAGGACGGCTATCCCGCGTTCCTCGCGCAGGTCCGCGACCTCGCCGCCCGCGCCGCTGCCGCGGGGGCGGAGGTGCGGGTCGTCGCGCACACCCGCGGGGACGTGCGGCTCGCCGACGACCTGCGCGCGGCCCACGACCTCGACCTCCCCGTCGACGAGCTGCACCTCATGGCGCCCGACGAGGCCTTCGGGGTGCACCGCCGGGCGTCGCTCGTCGTGGGCATGCGCGGCCACGCCACGATGGTCCCGTTCGGCCTCGGCACCCCCGTGCTGAGCCTCGTCTCGCACCCCAAGATGCGCTACTTCCTCGACGACGTCGGGCGCCCGGAGTGGGGCTTCGACGTCGCAGGCCCCCGGCTCGGCGAGCGGGTCGCCGAGCGCGCGCTCGACGTCCTCGCGCGCGAGCAGGAGTACCGCGACGACGTCCGCGACCGGCAGCTCGCGCTGCTGCCGCACGTCCAGGACGCCGCCGGGCGGGTGGCCGCCGCGCTCGGCGCCCCGACGGGGGCCGCCGGCCCGGTGCCGGCGGCCGCGCACCACCAGCACTGACAGCACCGACAGCACAGCAGCACCGACCCAGACAGGAGCCCTCGATGCCCACCATGCGGAGCGTCCCGCTCGGCCGAGAGCCGGGCGACGCGGAGATCGCCTCGTTCGCCGACCTGACCGACCGGCCGCTGCTCGTCGTCGGCAACGGCCCGTCCTCGGCGATGCCGCCCTACCACCGCATCCCCGCCGACGCCGTGGTCTTCCGGATGAACTGGTTCTTCCTGGAGAGCAACTACCACTTCGGCGACCGCGTCGACGCGTGGTTCAGCGCCGTCCCGCACGAGCGGCTCGAGAAGCTGCTGCAGGACGAGATCCGGTCCGGCCGCTACGACGTGCGTCGCCTCGCGTCCCCCATGCGGCACGCCGCGCACCGCGACGGCGACCGGTACGGGCTCGAGCCGCTCACCGACGTCGAGGAGCTGGACTCCTGGGCCGTGCCGGCCCGCAACCCGCGGCTCGCGCGCCACTTCATGAGCCGCCCCGGCCTGCCCACGACCGGCATGCAGGCGCTGGCGTTCGGGCTCGGCGTCGGGTTCCGCGAGATCTACCTCGCCGGCGTCGACCTGTACGAGTCGAAGGACGTGCGCTACGGGTACACGATGCCGCAGGTGGCCGAGCTGGGCCTGCAGGCCAAGGACGCCGCGCCCGGCTACGAGGCGGCGCACGGGCTCGACACCGACATCGCGTTCCTGCGCTCGTGCCTGGCCGCGTACCCCGAGGCCACCGTCCGCTCGGTGAGCCAGTCGGAGATGCTGCACCTGTACGTGCCCCCGGCCGAGGACCTGCCGGCCGACCGCCCGGCCCTCGCCCCCGGGGAGGGGTCGGTCGTCGGGGCCACCAAGGACACGGTCGAGATCGAGCTGCCCGCCACCGGCGGCGTCCAGGCGCTCACGGTGCCGAGGGTGGACGGCCCCCTGTGGAAGGAGGTCGACGGGCGGCGGTGCGCGTACGTCACCGTCGTCTCCGGCTCCTACCACCACGGCGCCCGCGCGCTCGCGAACTCCCTGCGCCGGGTCAGCGACGTGCCGCTGGTCGCGCTCTGCACGCCCGACGCCGACAAGGCGGCGCTCGCGGCGAGCGGCATCCTCACCCTCGACGTCCCGCCCATCGCCAACCCCGTGCTGCGGGGCGGTCGCAAGCAGAAGGTGCAGGAGCGGTTCGCCGCCACCTACACGAAGCTGCACGTCTTCCGGCTCGACTTCCTCGACCGCGCCGTCTACGTCGACAGCGACGCCGTGGTGCGCCGGAACGTCGACGACCTGTTCGCCGGCGACGACTTCGCCGCCGTCCCGGACGCCGGCCTCGACGCGCCGAACCCCGACGTCTTCAACTCCGGCGTGTTCGCCTTCACGCCGTCGTACGCGACGTTCGAGGCGATGATGTCGCGCCTGGCGCACACCCCGTCGTACGACGGCGGTGACCAGGGCTTCCTCAACGTCTTCTTCGACTCGTGGCGGGCGCTGCCGCCGGAGGACAACACGACCAAGCGGATCTTCGCCCACCACCCGGCGCTCTTCCACGACGAGGACGTGCGGGTGCTGCACTACGTGGGCAAGAAGCCGTGGGAGCCGGCGGGCGGCGACGACCGGTACGACACCCTCGACCTCGAGTGGCTCGACTACCTGGCCGACACGGAGAAGAACGAGCTGATCCGCGACCTGCGCCGCCAGACCGACCTCTCCACGACCACGGCCGAGGCGCCCGCCGACGTGCTGCGGACGGTCAGGGCCCACCTGGCGCAGGGCCGGCCCGAGCCCGCGGCGCGCCTGCTCGCCGAGACGGCGGGCAAGCGGCGGCTGACCACCGCCGAGCAGCGTCAGCTCGCGGTCGCGTCCATGCGCCTCGGCCGGCGACGCGACGCGCTGCGCACCCTGGAGCGGGCCAAGGGACCGGTCGCGACCGTCGCCGTCGGCAGCGGCATCCTCGCCCAGTACTACCGGAACCGGAGGAAGTGACATGGCCCGGGACATGGCCCGCTGGCTCACGGCCCCGAGGGCGGTGCGCAAGGCCCGCGCCGCCGCCGAGGAGCACCTGCCCCCGCACCTGGGCCCCGCCCTGCTGACCCGCGACTGGGAGGCCCTCGCCGCGGGGGCCGGGACCACGTCGAGGGACGCGCGCCTCGCCGGGGCGCTCACCGGCCTGCGCGCGGGCGAGGACGCGGCCGTGCTCGCGGCGCTGCCCGAGGAGCCGGGTGACGCGCTGCGCTACCTGGGCGACGTCGCCCGGTGGCGGCTCGGCACCCTCGCCGAGGAGCGCGGTGCGGCGTTCGCCGACGCGTTCGGCCGGCTGCACCGCGAGGACCTGGTCACCGTGGCGACGGTCCAGAAGTCCGGCACCCACTGGATGCGGTTCTTCCTCACCAACTACGCGCGCGCCCTCGCCGACCCGGGCGTGCGCCTCCCGATCTCCTACCCGCAGCTGCAGCAGGAGTACTACGGCAACAACCGGTGGCAGGTGTTCCGCGAGGCGGAGCCCTACCGGGCGCCGTCCGACCTGCTCGCCCGGTACGGGGTGTCGGACGTGACCATGCAGCACTTCCGGCACGACGTCGACCCGTTCGTCCTCACCCCGGGCCGCAAGATCATGCTGTACCGCAACCCGCTCGACTACGTGGTGTCGCTGTACCACTACACGATCAAGCAGCGGCCCCAGCACCGGGACAAGGCGGAGCACCCGCGCGACGTCATCGAGCCGATGCTCGACACGTACGCCCGGCACTACCTCACCCTGGACAGCTACCGCGGCGACCCCGACGTGCACGTCGCGTCCTACGAGGCGCTCAAGGAGGACCCGGGCCGGCGGTTCCGCGAGGTGGTGCGGTTCCTCGCCCTGCCGCTGGAGGACGACGCCGTCGAGGTCGCCCTCGCGCTCTCGGACATCTCCACCGTGCGCGCCATGGAGGAGCGGACCGGGCGGTCGATGGTCGTGAGGCTGGACGGCTACTTCACCCGCGACGGCTCGATCGGGCAGTGGAAGCAGTACTTCGACGACGACGACGTCGAGCGGGCCCGCGGCGCGCTCGCCGTCCACGGGATCGACCTCGACACGTTCACCGTCGACGGGTGACCGCGCTCCGCCCCCGGCGCGGCCCGCGGCCCGACGAGGTCGTGATGTTCGTCCGCACCCTCGCCGGCTCGGTCGCCGGCGGCACGCGCGCCGTGCTCGCGCGGGCCAACGCCTACGCCGCCGCCGGGCACCCCACCACCCTCGTCGTCACCAGCGTCGTCCCCGACGGCGGGGAGTGGGCCCGCAGGTCCGGCCTGCTCGACCCGCGCGTGCGCCTGCGCCACTTCTGGCGCGACGGGCCCGGCACCGCCGAGCACCGCGCGGCGGCCGGCCTCCCGCCGCTCGCACCGCCCCGGGTGGCCGACGGGGCCGGCGTCGTGCGCCGCCGCCGGGTCACCGCCGCCGGCGAGCGGTGGCGCACCACGGTGGACGGCGTGCTGCGCACCCAGGAGCTGCGCGACCCCGCCACCGGGGAGGTGCTGTCCTTCGTGACCTACGCCGACGACGGCGGCCGGGACACCGTGTGGACCTACGTCGACGGCCGCGTCGCCACCGTGGACCGGCTCGACCGGGCGACCGGCGGACGGGTGCGGGAGTTCGTCGTCGACGGCCGCCTGGTGTGGCTGACCGCGCACCTCACGGGTCCCGAGGGCACCGGCGCCGTGACGTACGCCCTCGGCGGCCCGGGCCGCGGCGGACCGCTCGACCTCGCCGGGGCGCTCGCCGCCTGGCTGGACGGCGAGCTCGCCGACCGGGGACGGGTCGTGGTGGTCGCCGACGGCGAGAACGTCTGGCAGCGCACCCTGCGTCTGCTCACCCACCCGGGCGTGCGCGGCGTGTCCGTGCTGCACAACTCGCACCTGGCGCCGCCGTACGGGCCCGACGCGCCCACCAAGGAGCACTGGCGCGGCTACTTCGACGACCTGCGGAACGTGCACGCGATGGTGTGCCTCACCGGCCGCCAGCACGAGGACCTGAGCCGCCGGTACCCGGGGCTGCCGCTGCGCGTCGTGCACCACGCCGCCGAGCGCCCCGACGCCGGCGGGGCGACCCGCGACCCGCGCACCGTCGTCTTCGTCGGGCGGCTCGCCCCCCAGAAGCAGCTCGACCACCTGCTGCGCGCCTTCGTCCTCGTCCGCCGCGACGTCCCCGACGCCCGGCTCGACCTGTACGGCGACGGTCCGCTCGACGGCGAGCTGCGGGCGCTCGCCGCCGACCTGGGCCTGGGGACTGCGGTGGCGTTCCGCGGCCGGACCGACGCGCCCCTGCGCGCCTTCGCGGCCGCGCGCGTCGCGGCGATGACCTCCCTGCACGAGGGGCTGCCGCTCACCCTCACCGAGGGGATGTCCGTGGGCACGCCGTTCGTCGCCTACGACTGCTGCTACGGCCCCGCCGAGGTGCTGCGCGACGGGGAGAACGGCTTCCTCGTCGCGCCCGGGGACGTCGAGGGGTTCGCCGCCCGCCTGGTCGCGGTGCTCCAGGACGACGCGCTCGCCCGGCGGCTCGGCCGGCGCGCGCGCGGCGTGCGCCGCGAGCTCGGGCCCCGCCGCTACCGGCGGGCGTGGCTCGACGTGCTCGACGACGTCCTGGCGGCTCCTACGACACCGCGGTGATCTTCGAGATCCACGCGGCCGGCATCGAGCCGGTCGTGGTGCGGGCGCCGACCTTGGCGCGCATCGCGTCGGCCTTGCCGGTGACCGTGGCGGTCTTCCCGGTCGACGACGTCGCGACGAGCGTGCGCAGCTGCCCGCTGGACCACTTCGCGCTGACCCTGATCGACTGCACGTCCGCGAGCCCGAACAGCGTGCGGGCCTGTGCCTGCGTCAGCGTGCGCGTCCACGAGGCGTAGGAGTTGCCGGGCGCGGCCTTGCTGTACGGGTCCGCGACCGAGCGCTCGTACGGGATCACGGAGGACCACACGTCCTCCGAGTTCGCGGTGCGCCCGCCGCTCGAGGAGTAGTAGTGCGCCGCGACGGGCAGCCCGCCGTAGGTGAGCACCCGGGCCTCCGTCGCGCCCCGCACCGAGGCGCGGACCGCCGACGTCCAGACCTTGCCGTACTTGGCCCCCGTGCCCTCGTTCTCCTTGTTCCAGCCCGAGTAGTACTGGTCGCGCACGTCGTCGACGACGTTGCAGAGGCACCCGGACCGCAGGGACGGCTTCGACATGGCGTAGGAGCGGGCGGTGATCGCCTGCGCCGACAGCGCGTCGAAGCCGCCGTTGAGGCCCCACGACGACGGCATCTCGGCGATCCCGTACAGGTACTCGGTGTTGAGCAGCACGTCGTTCGTGAGGTTGGTGTAGCCCTGCTGGACCGTCGCCGTCAGCCGGCCGTTGCGGTACGAGCCGTGCGTGCCCGCGACGGTCGCCACCGCCTTCTTGCCCGTCGACTTGTAGTACCGCGTGCCCGACCAGTGGATGCGCAGCAGCGCGCCGTCGTACGTCTTGCCGCCGACGGTGACGCGCGTCCGGCTGCCCGTGGTGGTCGCCACCTTGAGGGTGGTGGTCCCGGTGCCGGAGGCCAGGGTCGTGCCCGCCGCGCTGCGGAGGCGCCAGTCGCCGCCGGTGATCGTGACGGTCGTCGACGTCTTGCGGTCGCCGTACGCCGTCGAGCCGCCCGGGTCCGGGCCGAAGACCTGCACCAGCACGTCCTTGGGGGTCGTCTTCCACGACACCGTGGCGCCCGGGTAGTAGTACTTCAGGATGTTGCGGCCGAGCGTGCCCTGCCGCGACATCTGGTACGCGCCGTACTGCGGCATCCCCACGCCGTGGCCGAACCCCGATCCGGTCAGGGTGAACGACTTCGGCACCGCGGCCTCGGCCGACGTCGCGGCCACCGTCCCTCCCGCGAGCGCCACCAGCGCCGCCACGGCCGCCGCGACGACGCGGCGGGCCGTGCGCCGGCCGCCTCCCGTGCTCCCCGTGGTCCCCGTCGTGCCCTCGCCGTCGGCGCGCGCGACCGTCCGTTCCTCGCCCATCCCGATCACCCCCTCTTTCACTCTGCCCCAGGGGTGGGTGCCCAGCATCCGGAACGGGTGGCGGTCTCGGCGTGCCGGTGCGGCCGGGACTCCTTATCGTCGGGCGAGTCAGATGCCCGGCGCGACCATGGTGGACGAGCGGAGACGAGCATGACGGCCACGACCACGAGCACGGACCCGAGCACGCCCCCGTCGACAGCCCGGACGAAGGCCAGGACGGCTCTGAGGACCGGCGTCACGACGACGACGGTCCTGGCGCTCGCCCTCGCCGGGGTCGTCCTCCCGACCGTCTCCCTCCCCGTCCCGCAGGCGCACGCCGTGGCCCCGGACGTCGAGCACGTCCCCGTCCACGGGGTCGACGCCGGCGCCCGCCACCAGAAGGGCGCGCTGGACGACGCCGTCGGCGACGAGCACGAGGCGCCCGCCGCGGCGGAGGCCGCGAAGGAGGTCGCGCCGGACGGCAGCACGACGACCCTCCCGCAGGGCGAGCCCGACGAGGGGGCGCTCGCGGCGCTGAGCGAGCGCACCACGACCCAGGACTTCCTCGTCGCCGGGGTCACGTGGGACTCCTCGACGTCCAGCGAGGTCACCGAGGTCGCCGTGCGGATGCGCGAGGACGGCCGCTGGAGCGCGTGGCAGGCGCTGGGGCTGGACGGCGTCACCGTCGACGGGGGCCGGGCCGGGACCGAGCCGATCGTGTCCACGGGCGCCGACGGGGTGCAGGCCCGCGTGCGGACCGCGGACGGCACGTCGCCGCGCGGGCTGCAGGTGGACGTCGTCGACCCGGGGACGTCCCGCGCCGACGCCTACGTCGGGAGCGACGCCGCGCCGGCGTCGTCGGCGAACGCCGGGACCGGCTTCGAGATCCGGCCGCGGATCGTCACGCGCGCGGGCTGGGGCGCCGACGAGTCGCTGGCGGGCAGCTGGCCCGAGACGTCCAAGACGCTCAAGGCGATCTACGTGCACCACACGGCGGGCACCAACAGCTACAAGGAGAGCCAGTCCGCGGCGCTCGTGCGCGGCATCTACGCGTACCACACGAAGTCGCGCGGATGGCCGGACATCGGGTACCAGTTCCTGGTCGACCGGTACGGCAACGTGTTCCAGGGCCGGCAGAACGCCCGCAGCGACAACCCGATCGGGGCGCAGGCCGGCGGGTACAACACGGGCACGATCGGGGTGTCCGCGATGGGGAACTTCGACACGGCGCAGCCCACCAGCGCCCTCCTCACCGGGCTGTCCCAGGTGATCGGCTGGAAGGCCTACCAGTACAAGCTCAACGCCAAGGGCACCACCACGCTGGTCACGGGCAGCAGCACCGGGTCCGGCACCCGGGCGAAGCCGGGGGCCACGGTGAAGGTGCCCACGGTGCTGATGCACAAGACCACCAACGAGACGGCGTGCCCCGGCCGCTACCTCGCCGCGAAGATGAGCAGCCTGCGCAGCTCCGCGGAGGCCCGGCGGCAGGCGGCGATCAAGAAGTACGGGGCCGTCCGGTGGGCGGTCGGCGCGCCCACGCGGACCGCGCCGACGTCGGCGCAGACGCCGGTGCAGTGGAACGTCAGGTCCACCTACACGTGGAAGGCCGTCCCGGGCGCGATCTACTACCAGGTGCTCTACCGGGACGCCCGGTGGAGCTCCGACATGCCCAGCACCAACTACTGGCGGATCCTCCAGGCGAAGAACACGTCCCGGTCCGTCACCGTGAACATGAAGCACGGCACGTCGCGCGACCTGGTCGTGCGCGCGATCAGCAAGGACTACCACCGGGGGCCCATGACCACGCTCGTGCGCACCACGACCCGGATCCTGCCGCAGTCGTGGAGCCTCTCGAGCGGCTGGAAGAAGGTCGAGCACAAGGTCTACCGCGGGGACGTCGCGTACCAGACGGCCAAGGGCGGCGCGACCCTCAGCCTCAAGAGCGCGAACCAGGTGCGGCGGGTCGTCGTCCGCGGCGCGACGAACCCCGCGGACGGCAAGCTCCAGGTGCTGGTGGGCGGCAAGGTCCGCGGGACGATCGACTTCGCGAAGCCGTCGGACGGCGACCGCATCTTCACCGTCACGCTGTCCGGGCAGACCGACGGCACCGTGACCTTGCGCAAGGTGGCCGACGGGAAGAAGGTGCGGGTCGTCCAGGTCGCGCTCACCCGCTGGTAGCGGGCACGTTCCCTCCCAGCCGACCCGCAGCCGGAACCGGTAGCCTGCGGGCACGTACCTCGGTGTCGAGGGGACCCCGGGGACGGGTCCCGGAGGAGTGTGGATGTCGACCAGCACGGGCCCGTCCGAGCCGTTGCAGCTGCCCGAGCGGGCCCTGCTGCTGCACATCGGGCTGATGAAGACCGGGACCACCAGCCTGCAGAACGCCGCCGCGGCGCTCCGGCCCGAGCTCCTCGCGCGCGGGGTGCGCTACCCCGGCCGCCACACGAACCACCGCAGCGCGGTGAACGACTTCATGGGGCAGTCCTGGGGCTGGGACACCGCGCCCGTCGAGGGCGCCTGGCGGAAGCTGCGGGCGGAGATCGACGGTGACACCGAGAACCGGGTGTGGTTCGGCCACGAGTTCGCCGCGAACGCGGACGACGCGACGGTCGCGGCCTGGCGCGCCGAGCTCGGCGAGCGGGCCCACGTCGTCGTGACGCTGCGCAACTACGCCGCGATCCTGCCGTCGATGTGGCAGGAGATGATGAAGGAGGGCCACCCCTGGACCTTCGAGCGGTGGCTGAAGAACTCCTTCGCCGACCAGCCGGAGGAGGAGCTGCGCCCGTTCCTCGAGCGGCACGACCAGGGTCGCGTCGTGACGCGGTGGGCCGAGGCGTTCGGCCCGGAGAACGTCACCGTGGTCGTCGTCGACAAGTCGACGCCCTCGCTGCTCTTCGACGCGTTCGAGTCGATGCTCGGGCTGGAGCACGGGCTCCTCGGCACGGCCAAGCTCGACGGCAAGTCGACCAACCGGGGCATGTCGGTCGAGGAGGCGGAGCTGCTCCGGGCGCTCAACCTGCGCCTGCGCAAGCAGCTCACCTGGCTCGAGTACTGCAAGTGGCTGCGGGACACCGCGTCCAACTCGATGCTCAAGCGGCGCAAGCCGGGGGCCCACGACACCAAGCTCGTGCTGCCCACGTGGGCGGCGGAGGCCGCGCACGCGCGGTCGGCACGGTACGTCGAGCAGATCCGGGAGTCGGGCGTGCGGGTGGTCGGCGACCTGGCGCTCCTGAACGCGGAGGTGCCGTCGAGCGCCGACCCGCGCCTGCGTGCGGACGTGGTGCCGATCGACGCCGCGACGGAGGCGGTCCTGGGGGTGATCCGCCAGGGGCGGCGGGACGAGGACCGGTTGTTCACCGCCCGCGAGGAGGTCGTGGAGCTGGAGGAGTCCGCGACGGCGTCGCGCAAGGCCGGCCCCGCGCTCTCCGAGGCGAGCGGGCGCGAGCTGGTGCGCGCCCTCGGCGCCCGTGCCAAGCGGCGCCTGCGGCGAGGCTAGGCTCACCCGGGTGCACCTCGCGCAACAGCTGATCCTGTCCGTCCCCGCCGACCGCCGCGCCCTCGTCGTCGAGGACGGCCCCGCCACCGTCGACGGCGGGGCGGTCCACGTGCCGGCGGGGGCCAGCCAGGGGTTCGCCGCCTACTTCTCCGCCTTCCCGGCGTCGTACTGGGTGCGCTGGGCCGGCGTCGCGGCCGTGCGGCTGGAGGTCGACGCGTCCGGCGCCGGCCGGGTGCGCCTCGTCCGCTCGGACGCCGGCGGTGCCCCGACGGCGGTCGCCACCGCCGAGGTGGTGTCGGGCGGCGGCACCCTGACGCTCGACGCGGACGTCGCCGGAGCGGCCGACGGCGGCTGGCTCTGGTTCGAGGTGGACGCGGGCGACGACGCCGTCGCCGTCACCGGGGCCCGCTGGCTGGTCGACGTGGCGCCGCGGCGCACGGGCGACGTGTGCCTGTCGATCACCACGATGGACAAGCCGGAGTTCTGCGTCGCGACGCTGGAGCGGATCGCCGGCTCGGCGGCGCTGGCGGAGGCCGTGGGCACGGTGCTGGTCGTCGACCAGGGGTCGCGCCGCGTCGTCGACCACCCGGGCTACGCCGAGGTGGCGGCCGCGCTCGGCGACCGGCTCACCGTCATCGAGCAGCGCAACCTGGGCGGGTCGGGCGGCTTCTCGCGCGGCATGCTCGAGGCGCTGGACCGGCCCGCGGCCGACGCCGTCCTGATCCTGGACGACGACGTCGAGGTGGAGCCCGAGGCGCTGCTGCGCGCCGTCCGGTTCCACCGTGCCGCGCGTACCCCCGTCGTCGTCGGCGGGCACATGCTCGACCTGCACCGCCCGACGGTGCTCAACTCCTTCAGCGAGGTCGTGCACGAGCGCAGCTTCAACTGGGGGCCGCCGCAGCCCGACCAGCAGTGGCACGACCTCGCGGCCGGCACCCTGCGCGGCACGCCCTGGCTGCATGCCCGCGGGGAGAGCGACTTCAACGGCTGGTGGATGTGCCTCATGCCGACGGACGTGCTGCGCGCCGTCGGGCTGTCCCTGCCGCTGTTCCTCAAGTGGGACGACGCCGAGTTCGGCCTGCGGGCCCGCGACGCGGGGCGGGCCACGGTCTCGCTCCCGGGCGCCGCGCTGTGGCACGTCGCGTGGACGGAGAAGGACGACACCGTCGAGTGGCAGGCGTACCTGCACGTTCGCAACCGCGTGGCCGCGGCGCTGCTGCGCGCCCGCCGCCCGCGGGCCGGGCTGCTGCTGCCGCTGCTGCTCGCGAACGACCTCAAGCTGCTGCTGGGGATGCGGTACTACGCCGTCGACCTGCACGTGCGCGCCCTGCGCGACGTGCTCGACGGGCCGGGCGACCTGCACGCCGACCTCGAGCGCGTGGTCCCCGCCGCCCGCGCGGTGGGCGCCGCGTACCCGGAGACGACGGTGCACCGCGCCGGCGATCCCGCCTTCGACGCCGCCGCGCCCCGCGCGACGGCCGGCGGGCCCGGGGAGAAGCCGACGTCCGCGGCGCTGGTGCGCTTCGCGGTCGGCGGGCTGCTGCGCCAGCTCCGGCCCGCCCGCGGCGGGTCCGTCCCCGCCACCGCGATGACCCGCGAGCAGGCGACCTGGTGGGAGACGCCCGGGCACGACTCGGTGCTCGTGCTCGCCGGCGACGGCGCCTCGGGGGTCTGGCTGCGGCGGGACCCGCGCCGGTTCTGGCGGCTGCTCGGGGCCACCGTCGCCACCCACGCGCGCCTCGCGCTGCGGTGGGGTTCCGTGTCCGCGCGGTGGCGCGCCGCCGCGCCCGCGCTCGTCGACCCCGAGACCTGGCGGGCGACCTTCGCACCCCGGGCGCCCCACTAGGATGAGCAGGATGTCCACCCCCTCCGTCGTCGCGGTCGTCGTGTCGTACAACAGGTCCGCGCTGCTCGGCGCGGCCCTCGACGCGCTCGCCGCCCAGACCCGGCCCGTCGACCGGGTGCTCGTGGTCGACAACGCGTCCACCGACGACGCGCTCGACGTCGCCCGGTCCCACCCCAGCGCCCCCCAGGTCGTCGCGCTCAAGCGCAACACGGGCGGCGCGGGCGGCTTCGCCGTCGGCATCGCGACCGCCGTCGCCGACCTCGACGCCGACCTCGTGTGGCTCATGGACGACGACACCGTCCCCACGGAGACCGCGCTGGAGGCGCTCCTCGGCGCGCGCGACGCCTACGCCGGCGACGTCACCGCGATGGCGAGCCGCGTCGTGTGGACCGACGGCAGCGACCACCCGATGAACACGCCGCGCACGCGCCCCGGCGCGACGCCGGCCGAGCTGAACCGGGCGCGCGCCGCCGGCGCCGTGCCCGTCCGGTCGATGTCGTTCGTGTCGATGATGGTGGACGCGCGCGCCGTGCGGCAGCACGGGCTGCCCGTCAGCGACTACTTCATCTGGAACGACGACTTCGAGTACTCCACGCGCATGCTGCGCCGCGGCACCGGCCTGTACGTGCCGGGCAGCGTCGTCGAGCACCGCACGGCCCGCCTGGTCGGCACCGACCACGACCCGGGCCCGCGCTTCTACTACGAGGTGCGCAACAAGGTCTGGATGTTCACGCGGTCGTCCGCGCTCGGCCTGTCCGAGCGCGCCCTCTACGGCGGGTCGACCCTGCGGCGCTGGGCCCGCACCGTGGCCCGCTCCTCCGACCGCGGCACCCTCGTCAAGGCCGGCGCGCGCGGTCTGTGGCACGGCGTCGTGCGCCGCCCCCGTGCCGACACCGAGGTGCTCGCCGGCGTCGGGCCCGCCGCCCTGAGCGTCGCGCGGGTCGAGCTGGGACGGACCGAGCGGCACGACGCCGAGCCGCGTCCGGAGACGCGCCCCGCGGCGGCCCCCCGGGCGGCGGCCGCCACCGGCGCCCTCGAGGACCAGCGGTTCTCCGTGCTCCTGCCCGTCTACGCGGGCGACGACGCGGCGCACCTGGAGCGCGGCTTCCTGTCCGTGACCCGCGACCAGACGCTGCGGCCGGACGAGGTCGTCGTCGTGCGCGACGGACCCGTGGGCGCGGACATCACCGCCGTCCTCGGCCGGCTGCACGAGCTCACCGACGTCCCCGTCACCCTCGTGCCGCTGGAGCGCAACGTCGGCCTCGCCCGCGCCCTCGAGTCCGGCCTGGAGGCGTGCAAGCACGAGATCGTGGCGCGCGCCGACGCCGACGACATCTCCCGCCCGGAGCGGTTCGCCGTGCAGGTGCCGCTGGTGGCGGCGGGGTGCGACATCGTCGGCTCCGCGATCCAGGAGTTCGACGACGACGAGCACGACCCCGGCATGGTCCGTGTGCCCCCGACCGGCGACGACATCGCGACCACCGCGCGGTTCCGGGACCCGTTCAACCACCCGTCGGTCGTCTACCGGCGCTCCGCCGTCGCGGCCGCCGGCGGGTACGAGCACCTGGACCTCATGGAGGACTACCTCCTGTTCGCCCGGATGATCGCGGGCGGCGCGGACGCGGAGAACGTCGTCGAGCCCCTCGTGCTGTACCGCGTCGGCGCGGGTGCCTACGCGCGCCGCGGCGGCCGCCGCCTGCTGGCGTCCGAGCTCGCGCTGCAGCGCACCCTCCACTCCGAGGGCTTCCTCACCGGCCCGCAGATGGTGCGCAACGTCGTGGTGCGCGCCGGCTACCGCGTGGTGCCGGAGTCCGTCCGCAAGGCGGGCTACCGCGCCTACACGCGCCTGCGCGGCGGGTACGAGCCCGACTGACCACCCCCTGACCTGGAGGCAGCAGCATGACCGACCTCGTCGTCGTCGGCACCGGGCTCTTCGGCCTGACCGTCGCCGAGCGGATGGCCGAGCAGGGCCGCAAGGTGCTCATGATCGACCGTCGTGACCACCTCGGCGGCAACGCGTACAGCGAGACGGACCCGGCCACCGGCATCGAGGTCCACAAGTACGGCGCGCACCTGTTCCACACCTCGAACGAGCGCGTCTGGGAGTACGTCAACCGGTTCACCTCGTTCACGTCGTACGTGCACCGCGTGTACACCACGCACCGCGGCGAGGTCTTCCCGATGCCGATCAACCTCGGCACGATCAACCAGTTCTTCCGTTCCGCGCACGGCCCCGACGCCGCCCGGGCGCTGGTGCGCGAGCAGGCCGCCGAGCTGGGCGACAAGCGCCCCGAGAACCTCGACGAGCAGGGCGTGTCCCTCATCGGCCGGCCGCTCTACGAGGCGTTCATCCAGGGGTACACGGCCAAGCAGTGGCAGACCGACCCGCGCGAGCTGCCGGCGTCGATCATCTCCCGCCTGCCCGTGCGGTACACGTACGACAACCGGTACTTCAACGACACCCACGAGGGGCTGCCCACGGGCGGGTACACGGCGTGGCTGGAGCGGATGGCCGACCACCCGAACATCGAGGTGCGGCTTCAGGCCGACTTCTTCGACGACGCGCAGCCGGTGAGCAAGAAGGCCGTGGTCGGGCAGGTGCCGGTCGTGTACACCGGGCCGGTGGACCGGTACTTCGACGACGCCGAGGGGTCGCTGTCGTGGCGCACCCTCGACTTCGAGCGCGAGGTGCTGCCCGTGGGCGACTTCCAGGGCGCGCCGGTGATGAACTACGCCGACACCGAGGTGCCGTACACACGCATCCTCGAGTTCCGCCACTTCCACCCCGAGCGCGAGTACGCCGCCGACAAGACCGTCATCGTGCGCGAGTACTCCCGCTTCGCCGAGCGCGGCGACGAGCCGTACTACCCGGTCAACACGCCTGCCGACCGCGAGCGGCTGATGCGGTACCGCGAGCTCATGACCGACGAGCCCGACGTGCACTTCGGCGGCCGCCTCGGCACGTACCAGTACCTCGACATGCACATGGCCATCGGCTCCGCCCTGTCCATGGTGGACAACAAGCTCACCGCCTGACGCCCCGGCCACGGTGCCGAACAGGCGGTTGCGCACGTTCCGAGCGTTCAGAGCGTGCGCAACCGCCTGTTCGGTGCGGCCCAGGCGAGGAAGCCTCGCACCTGACGTCCGACGGTTCGAGCCTTGACGTGCCGCGCGTCGAAGCGCAGCACGTGGACGCCGGGCACTCCGGCGAAGGCGTTGTCGCGATCCCTGTCGCGCCGCTCCGCCCGCTGCTCACCCTCGTGCCAGTTGTAGCCGTCCATCTCGGCGACGAGCCACCCGCGGCCGTCGAGGTCCCACGCCATGTCGCCGACCCCGAGCAACCGACCGCCGGGGCCCTCGACAGGCAGCTGCAGGACGTCCGGGGGGACGCCTTCCTCGATGCACTGCCACCGTCCCGCCGACTCGAGCCAGGACTCGGCGCGCGGATCGGCGTGATGCCACAGCTCGTGGCGGAGCGCGACGCCGCGCCGGCCCCGGGCATGGTCGTGGGCGCGCGCCGCGCCCGCCCGCGTCACGAGCTCCAGGCGCAGGACGGAGTCCAGCACGGCGAGGCCGTGGTCGGGCGGCAGCTCGGGGACGGCCTGGGCGATCGCCCACTCCGGAGACGCGATCTGCCGCGTGCCTGTCCGCCGGTCACCCCAGTCCACGGTGGTCAGTCCGTCGTCGAACTGACGGAGCAGGACGTCCGGCCGGTGCGCCCGCTTCGAGGCACCTGGCATGGCGGCCTCCGGCCGGATCACGGGCGGCAGGCCTTCGACCCCCAGGAGGGCGAGGGCGCACTGTCCGACGGCCATCGATTCCGGCCCGTAAGCGAGGAGCGCGACCCACGCCGCACGGCGTCTCAGGTGGTCGAAGAGCAGGTCCCGCGGCGAACGGTCCCGGTGCGCCGCCGTCGTCGCACGGACTGACCGACGGGTCGCGGCCCCGAGATCGGTGCGGACGGACGGAGGGAGCGCGTCGCGCGGAACCTCGGCGGGGGTGCGACGTCGAGGGGCGACAGGGACGGTGTCGACGACGCCTCGGGTCACCACCTGCCATCGGCCGGACCGCAACCAGCCGGCGCGTCGTGATCTGCTGACCCCTTGCCGTTCGCACTGCTGGGTGCTCAGCAGACCCTCTTGCGCCGCTGCGAGCGCCAGGAGCGTGGTGGGGAGCTCGGTCGGGAGACGCACGTCGTCATCCCAGCAAAGTTCCGGTCCGGTCGAGGCTGCTCTGTGGACAACGCTTCCGAACAGGTGGTTGTGCACGTTCTGAGCGCTCAGAAAAGGGTAAAAAAACAGATGGGCGCCGCCGGCGGGGGGGCGGGGGGAGTGGGGGGGGCGGCGGGGCCGCGCGGGCGCGCGGCGTAGGGCGTCATGGTGCGCGTGTACGTGGCCGTCAGGTGGTGCGTGTCGCGGTACACGTTGACGCCGCCGATGACGGCGGGGCAGGTGCCGTCCTGGCAGTAGAGCTCCGTGAGGTCGACGTACGACGCGCCCGGCACCTCGGCGACCGCGTCCTCGTAGACCTGCGCGTCGGGGAACGCCTGCTTCTCGGTCACGCCGCACTGCTCCGGGCCGTTGCGGAGCGTCCGGTCGAGGCAGAGCGACGGCTCCTGGTCGTGCTGCGGGTTGTCGGAGAGGGCGACGATCGGGACGCCCGCGTCCGCGACCGGCTCCCACGCCTCGGCGAGGTCGTCGGCCTGCTCGGCTGCGTCGCCGGAGAGGTAGTCGAGGTAGCCGGTCGTGACGACGGCGTCCGTCCGGGGCGCCTGGCGCTCGAGCCACGGCTCGAGCTGGTCCTTCCACCGCTCGCAGGTGCGCGCGCGCTCCCCGTCGGCGTCCGTCGGGCCCGCGCTCCACGCGCACGAGGACTTGAGCTGCACGCTCAGGCTGATCCGGCCCTGGTCGACCATCTCCCGGAAGGCCGGCATCATCGCGCGGGCGTGCGAGTCGCCGACCAGCACGACGTGCGGGACGTCGTCGTCGTCGACCGGGCCGAACGTGCAGTCCTCGAGGGCGGACTCGTCACTGTCCACGAAGCAGTCGGTCGGCTCGGCGACGTCCTGCGACACGGCCTCGGGCGCGGGGACGACGACGTCGTCGAGCTCGGGGTTGTCGCAGGCCTGCTCCGGGTCCATCGACGCGGCCCCGAGGCACGCGGGCTCGTCGGCCACGATGCTCGCCGCGAGCTCCTCCTGCCCCTGCACGCGGTGCTTCGCGACGGCGAGGCCGCCGCCGGCGACGAGGGCGAGCGCGGCCGCCCCGGCCACGGTGAGGGAGAGGGCGCGGCCGGTGCGGTGCAGGTCCCAGCGCCGGCTGAAGCGGGCGGGATCCTCGACGAACCGCTTGTTGAGGTCGGCCAGCAGCACGACGCCGACCAGCAGGACGGCGCGCTCGAGCAGCCCGGCCTCGTGCCCCAGCGCGAACGGCAGGATCACGATGGCCGGCCAGTGCCACAGGTACAGGGAGTAGGAGATCTCCGCGGCGTACGGCACGGGCCGCCAGGCGAACAGGCCGGCGGGGGAGAGTCGGCCCGACGGCGTCCCGGCGGCGATGACCACGACGGTCGCCAGCACGGGCGCGATCGCGGCGGTGCCGGGGAACGGCGTGCCGGCGTCGTAGCCGAGCGCGCACGCGACGAGGACGGCGAGCCCGGCCCAGCTCGCCGCGACCCGCACGCCGTCGCCCACCGGGCGGCGGCCCGGCCGCGCGAGCCACAGGGCGAGCAGCGCCCCCGCGCCGAACTGCCAGGCGCGGGTCGTCGTCGCGAAGTAGGCGGGCGCCGGGTCCGTGGCGGTGAGCCACAGCGACGCCGCGAACGAGGCGAGCGTCGCGACGGCGAGCAGCACGCCGGTCGTGCGGCGCGTGGTCCGGCCGGTGCGGGCCGCGACGGCGGCGGCGGCCACCACGAGCAGCGGCCACACCAGGTAGAACTGCTCCTCCGTCGACAGGGACCAGTAGTGCTGGACGGGCGACGGGTCGGCGTCGGCGGCGAGGTAGTCGACCGCGTCGGCGGCGAGCACCCAGTTCTCGACGTAGAGCGTGGCCCCGAGCGTCTCGCGGAACCACTGCTGCCACAGCGAGTGAGGGGCCAGCAGGAGGGTCGCGACGACGGTGGCCGCGAGGACGAGGTACGCGGCGGGCAGCAGGCGGCGGGCGCGGCGGGCCCAGAACCGTCCCAGTCGGACGCGGCCGGTGGCCTCCGCCTCGCGCAGCAGGTGGCCGGTGATGAGGAAGCCGGAGATGACGAAGAAGACGTCCACGCCCACGTAGCCGCCGGGTACCCGGCCGGGCCAGAGGTGGAAGAGGACGACCATCCCCACCGCCAGCGCCCGCAGGGCCTGCACCTCGGGCCGGAACGACCGTCGTGGGGTGGAGCGGTCCGTGGCTCCGGCACCTCCCGCGGTGCGTGCGGGGGCAGGGCCGGCGTGGTCTCGGACGGGGGTCGTCATGCGCAGGGATCACCGGGGGCGTCGGGGTCGGGGCGGGCCGTGCGACGACGGCTCGGGAGCGGCGACGGTGCACGGACGCCGGTCAGGCTAACCGCGACCCCGGTGCCCGGGGCAAACCCGGCGTGTCGCCGTCGCAGTCCGGCAGTGGGCCGTGGGCGGGTCAGGGCACCCAGGCGCACACGACGTGCGCGGCGCCGTCGACGGTGAGCGGCCCGGCGGAGTCGGGCACGAAGCACGACTCGCCGCGGCGCAGCCGCAGCTCGCCGGAGCCGGTGAGGACCGTCGCGTCGCCGTCGAGGGCGAGGACGACGCGGGGGCCGTCGGCGGCGAGCGCCACCGGCTCGCCGGGCACGACGTCGGCGAAGGTCAGCGCGAACTCCTCGACGGGGGCGCGGTAGGTGACCACGACGCTCTCGCCGCCGGACACCAGCGTGGCGGGGCGCGCCGGCGGGCGCGGGGCGAACGACGCGCACTCGAGCAGGGCGGAGGCGTCGACGTGCTTCGTCGTGAGCCCGGCGCGCAGCACGTTGTCCGACGCGGCCATGACCTCGACACCGAAGCCGCTGAGGTAGGCGTGCACCTCGCCGGCGGGCACGTACATCGCCTCGCCGGGCTCCAGCGTGACGCGGTTGAGGAGCAGGGAGACGAGGGCGCCGGGGTCACCGGGGTGCTGCTCGGCGAGGTCGAGCACGGTGGCGTCGGCGCGCGCGGTCGGGCCCGAGCCGCCGGTGGCCCGGTGCCGGCGCGCGACGGACCCCACGGCCGCGGCGACGTCCGCGGCGCACGACGGCGAGCGCCGCGCGGCCACGAGTGCCTCGGTGGCGGAGCGCACGCCGGCGGTGGACGGCCGCTCGGCGAGCGCGGCGCGCACGGCGTCCACGAGGACGCCGTCGAGCCCGTCCAGCAGGCCGGCCACCGAGCGGGGGCTGCGGAAGCCGGCGAGGGCCTCGAACGGGCTGAGCGCCACGATCATCTCGGGCTTGTGCTGGTCGTCGTGGAACGACCTGCGCGGGTGCCCGGCGGGCAGGCCGTCGCGGGTCTCGCGGTGGTAGCCCGCGCGGGCGAGGTGCGGGCGGGGGTGCACCTGCAGCGACAGGGCCCGGTCGGCCGCGAGCACCTTGAGCAGGAACGGCAGGCGTGGCCCGAACCGGTCGGCGACGCGGCGGCCGAGGGCGTCGTGGGGCTCGGCGCCGACCAGGTCGTCGAGGCGCCGCCCTGCGCCGCCCTGCGCGCGGACCCGGGACGGCGCTGCGGGGTGCGCGCCGAGCCACAGCTCGGCCGCGGGCGTCCCGTCGGGCTCGCGTCCCAGCAGGTCGGGGATGCGCGTGGGCGATCCCCAGTCGTACGCCCGCACCGGGTTGTCGAGGGGCAGCAGGGGCAGGCCGCCGGCCCGCGGTGCGCGGGCGGCGGGGGTGGCACGCAGCGTCGTGCGGGCGGTCAGGGCGTCCATGAGACCTCCTCGGACAGGGGACTTCTCCCGATGACTTCTCCCATGAAAGGGCACGGAGAAAGGCCGGCGAACCATTCCCGCACACGCTCCGGAAATGTTCACCTGACGGCATCCTGATGTTCGGCGACAGTTGGCCGGAAAGGGTCGGTCGCGCCTTGTCGCGCTCTTAGTGTCGGCGCCATGAACGACATCCACCCGGGGTCAGACCCCGACCGAGGTGCGCTCGTCGTGATCCCCGCCCGGGGCGGCTCGGCCGGCATCCCGCTGAAGAACCTGCAGCGGGTGGGCGGCACGACGCTCGTCGCCAGGGCGGTCCGCTCGGCGCTCGCGGCGCCCTCGGTGTCCGCCGTGGTGGTCTCCACCGACCACGACGAGATCGCCCGCGAGGCGACGACGCACGGGGCGCGGGTCGTCCGGCGCCCCGCCGACATCGCGGGCGCCACGGCCAGCTCCGAGTCCGCCGTCGTGCACGCGCTCGACGCCCTGCGCGCCGAGGGGGCCGACCCGGCCGTCACGGTGCTGCTGCAGGCGACGTCGCCGTTCGTCGACCCGGCCGACCTGGACGCCGCGGTGCGCCGGGTGGCCGACGGCGCGCACGACGTCGTGGTCGCGGTGGCACCCACGCACGACTTCCAGTGGCGGCTCGACGACGACGGCCCGGCGCCCGTGGGCCACGGCACCGACCACCGCCCACGCCGGCAGGACCGCGCTCCGCACTTCCGCGAGACCGGCGCGTTCTACGCGATGCGCACGGCCGGGCTGCGCGAGGCGGGCAGCCGCTTCTTCGGGTCGGTGGGCCTGCAGCCGGTGGCGGCCGAGTGGTCGCTGGAGATCGACGAGCCCCGCGACCTGTGGCTGGCCCGCACGCTGCTGGACCAGCCGGGCGCCGCGCCCGCGGGCTCGCCGGCCGACGCGCCGATCGACGTCGACGCCCTGGTGACCGACTTCGACGGCGTGCACACCGACGACGCCGCCTACGTGGCCCAGGACGGCACGGAGACCGTGCGCGTGCACCGCGGGGACGGCATGGGCGTCGCGCGCCTCAAGCGCGCCGGCGTCCCCCTGCTGATCCTGTCCACCGAGACCAACCCGGTGGTGGCGGCCCGCGCCCGCAAGCTCGGCGTCGACGTGCTGCACGGCGTCGACGACAAGGCCACCGCGCTGCGCGACTGGTGCGCGGTCAACCGCCTCGACCCGGGCCGGGTCGCGTACGTCGGCAACGACGTCAACGACCTGCCCGCCCTCGCCGTCGTCGGCTGGCCCGTGGCCGTGGCCGACGCCCACCCCGAGGTCGCCGCCGCCGCGCGCGTCGTCCTCGACCGTGCGGGCGGCCACGGCGCCGTCCGCGAGGTCTGCGAGCGGATCCTCGCAGCCCGTCCCGACGCGACCGCGCGTCGTAGCCCTGAGCTCCACGATCGGAAGGACACCCCCGTGACCAGCACCGCCAGCACGACCCCCGCCGCCGAGCGTCCCGCGGAGCCCGTCGTCCGCGTGGGCGACCACGAGGTCGGCGCCGGCCAGCCGGTGTACGTCATCGGCGAGATCGGCATCAACCACAACGGCGACGTCGAGATCGCCAAGCAGCTGATCGACGTCGCGGCGGCCGCCGGCTGCCAGGCCGTGAAGTTCCAGAAGCGCACGCCGGAGATCAGCACCCCGAAGGACCAGCGGGACAAGATCCGGCAGACGCCGTGGGGCGAGATGACGTACCTCGAGTACAAGTACCGCGTCGAGTTCGAGCACGACCAGTACACCGAGGTGGACCAGTACGCGAAGTCGCGCGGCATCCAGTGGTTCGCGTCGCCGTGGGACGTGCCGTCGGTCGCCTTCCTCGAGGAGTTCGGCGTCCCGACGCACAAGATCGCGTCGGCGTCCGTCACCGACCACGAGCTGCTCCGGGCGCTGGCCGACACGGGCAAGCCGCTCATCCTGTCGACCGGCATGTCGACGCTCGAGCAGATCGACTCCGCCGTGGAGATCCTCGGTACCGACGGGCTCGTCATCCTGCACGCCACCTCGACGTACCCGCTGCCGGCGGAGGAGGCGAACCTGCGCACGATCACGACGCTGCAGGAGCGCTACGGCGTGCCGGTCGGCTACTCCGGCCACGAGACGGGCCTGCAGATCTCGCTCGCCGCGGTGGCGCTGGGCGCCGTCGCCGTCGAGCGGCACATCACGCTGGACCGGGCGATGTGGGGCTCGGACCACGCCGCGTCGCTGGAGCCGAAGGGCCTCGCGAACCTGGTGCGCGACGTCCGCATCCTCGAGCAGGCGATGGGCGACGGCACCAAGCGCGTCATGCCGGGCGAGCTCGCGCCGATGTCGCGCCTGCGCCGCGTCGACGCCTGACCGACGCGACCGGTGGAGAAGCTCGACCGGGCGGCGGCCCCCGTTCATCGGCCGGGCGGCGGGCCGTCCGCCCTGCGGTGGACGGAGGCGCCGCCCGGCGTCGCCGTCGTCGCGTGCGTGCGCGACGAGGAGGCCTACCTGGCCGAGGCGGTCGCGTCCGTCCTCGTCCAGGACTACTGCGGCCCGCTGCGGCTGGTGCTCGCCGTCGGGCCGTCCCACGACGCGACGGCACAGGTCGCGGCGGAGCTCGCCGCGGCCGACCCGCGCGTCGTGGTCGTGGACAACCCGACGGGCTCACGCTCCGTCGGGCTCAACCTCGCGACCGAGCACGCGGCCGGCGACGACCAGGTGCTGCTGCGCGTCGACGGGCACACCGTGCTTCCGGCCGACTACGTGACCCGCGCGGTCGCGACGCTCGAGCACACCGGCGCCGTGGGGGTCGGCGGGCTGATGCACCCCGTCGGGACGTCGACCCTGCAGCGGGCGGCCGCGCGCGCGATGAGCCACCCGGCGGGCATCGGCGCGGCGTCGTTCCACGTCGGCGGCGAGGCGGGCCCGTCCGAGACGGTGTACCTGGGGGCGTTCCGGCGCTCGGCGGTCGAGGCCGTCGGCGGGTACGACCCGTCCCTGGTGCGCGCGGAGGACTGGGAGCTGTGCCTGCGGCTGCGCCGCGCGGGCGGGCTGCTGTGGTTCGACCCCGCGCTGCAGGTCACCTACCGCCCGCGGCGCACGCTGCGCGCGGTGGCCAAGCAGTTCTGGCGCACCGGCATGTGGCGCCGCGAGGTGATCCGTCGCGACCCGTCCACGGCGAGCGTGCGCTACCTCGCGCCGCCCGCCCTCGTGCTCGGGCTCGTCGCGTCCGCGCTGCTCGTGGCCGGGGGCGCGCTCGCCGCGCTGCCGGCGGTCGTCGCGCTCGGCGCGGCCCTGCCCGCGGCCTACGTGGTGGGCGTCGTCGCCGCGTGCGCGCACGCCACCGGCCGCCGCCCGCGGCTGGGCCTGCGCGAGGCCGTGGTGCTGCCCGCCGTCGTCGTGACGATGCACCTGGCGTGGGGCGCGGGCTTCGTGCGCGGCCTCACCGCCCGCGCGGTGGCCGACCACCGCGCGTAGCGCCCCGCCCCGGGACGCCGAACAGGCAGTTGACACCGTGATCGGCCGGAATCCGGAGGGATTACGGTGTCAACTGCCTGTTCGGCGCCGTGGCGGGGCGGGCCGTGGGGGTCAGCGGGTGAGGGTCAGGCGCTGGGCGACGGCGACGGGCAGCGCGGAGCGCAGCACCGTGTACGCGTGCCGCGGCCACGACCACGGGCGCACCCGGACCGGTGGCAGGTCGCCGGCGCGGGCGCGGCGGGCCAGGTCGTGCACGGCGGCGGGCAGGCCCGACGGCGCGGCGTGCAGGTAGTGCTCGTCGCTCCACACGGGGTCGGGCGTGGGGCCGCCGGCGCGGAGCGTGGCGGCGACGTGGTCCAGGCGGCGCAGGCAGCCCGACGCCGCGAACGGCTCGTTGAGCTGCTCCGGGCCGACGCCGAAGTCGGCGAGGAACACCGTGGGCAGGCCGCGCGCGAGCGACTCCAGGCCCGCCGTCGAGCTGACGGTGAGCAGCGCCGTCCCCGGCGTGAGCTGGTCGGCCATGGGGCCGGTGGCGAAGGAGACGGCGCCGGCGGCGTGCCCGAGGCCCGCGTGCTCGGCGGCCCAGAGCGCGTCGAGGGGGTGGGCCTCGTTGTGGGTCTGGCGCTCGCCCGCGCGGGCGCGCAGCTTGACGACGACCTCCAGCCCCTCCGCCGCGAGGCCGGCGAGCCCGTCGAGCAGCGCGACGCGGTCGGCGCGGGTGGCGGGCACCTTGGCCTGCGCCGCGAGCACGACCCGTCGCACGGGGGCGGCGGGCGCGCGGCGCGGCGCGGCCTCGTCGAGGAACGGGAGCCGGGTGAGCACGAGGTCGGGCCGCGCGCCCTGGCGGGCGAACGCCTCGACGTACGGGGCGGCCTCCACGCGGGCGTGCACGAGGAACGCGTCGCACCAGCGGCGCCAGCCGGTGCCCTGCGGCGTGGCCGGCAGGGCCATGCCGGGCAGCCCGGCCAGCAGGGCGGGGCGGCGGCCGGCGGGCAGCGCCCGGACCACCTGCGCGGCCACGACCTCCGCCACCGGCCCGGTGGCGGCCACGAGCACGACGTCGGGCCGCGCGCGGCGCACCAGCCGGCGCAGCGCGCGCGGCCCCAGCACCGGCGGGCGCCCGACGCCCGTCCCGCTGACGGCCGCGGCCGACTGGCCCGCCGTCGGGGCGATGGGGGAGCGCACCACCACGGCGGAGAGGCGCAGACCGTCCGCACCGTCGCCGCCGGGGTCGTCGCGCAGGCGGGCCAAGGTCCAGACGCCCCACTTGAGGTAGGAGTCGGAGTCGGCGACGGCGAGCACGCGCGGCGCCCGGCGGTCGCCCGGCGGCGGGACGGCGGGCCCGCGGTCGCGGCGGTGGGTGCGGGGGAGCGGGCGGGCGAGCGTCATGCGCGCGACGCGACCGACGCCGGCCGGCCCGGGCGCAGCGGGCCCGCGGCCGTGCCCCGGGCGGACACGCCGGACGCGCCCGACGCGGCCGACTCCGCGGCCGCGCGGGTCGCCAGCGCGTGCGTGCGGCCGAGGTGGCGGCGCAGCTCGGGCGTGGCGCGGTCGGTCCACCAGGCGTCCGGCACGGCGTGCGGCGCCACGACGACGCCGCGGGGCGCGAGCAGGCGAGACAGGGTGACCGCCGACGTCGACGGCAGCATCACGGTGCGCTGCCCGGGCCGCAGGCCGCGCAGGCGGATCTCGACGGGGGCGCCGGGCTCGTCCACCGTGACGCCGGGCAGGCGCTCCAGCAGCGCGGCCACCAGGGGGTCGTGGCGGCGGTGCGGCACGTAGCGCACGGGGCCGTCGGCGGCGATCCCGCGCACCCACGCGGCGTACCGGTCGGCGTGCACGAGGCCGTCGGCCACCAGGGCCGACCCGACGACGACCGTCGCCTCGTCGGGGGCGTTGCGCTGCGGGCGCGAGCGCAGCCAGGCGAAGTCGTGCGGGCGCACGTCGACGCCGAGCCCCCGAAGCCCCACGAGCGCGTCGTCGTCGAGCGGGATCGTGGTGCACAGGGTGAGCCGCCCGGCGGCGACGACGCGGCGCAGCCGGCGCGCGGCGAGCGCCCCGAGGCCGTAGCGCAGCGGGTCGGGCGGCGCCGTGAGGCGCACGAGCGGGGAGCCGGTGAGCACCCGGCGCACCAGGTCGAGCGTCGCGAGCCCGTCGTCGACGACGACCAGGCGCTCCGGCGGGCGGGGCGCCCGCAGCAGCGCGGCCTGGAACGCCCCGGAGAACGGGTCGCCCACCACCACGGTGTCCTCGGGCAGGCGGCGCGGCGCCGGCGCGGGCTCCACGTCCAGCCCGGCGGGCAGGCCGAGGGCGCGCACGGCGTCGATCCCTGCGGTGAGGGCCGGGACGTCCGCACGGGCCAGCACGCGGGTGCGGGCTCCGGCGTGCCCGGCGGCGTGCGCCTCGACGGCGCAGAGCAGCTGGAGCGGGGACTCGACGAACGCGGTCACGCGGCCAGTCTCACCGCGGCGGGCGACGGGCGGGGGACGCGGGCGTGGCCGCGGGATGAACGTTGGGTGGTGGTCGCTTCCCCGGCCTGCCCCGGAGTGGTGACCGGCCGGGGAGGCCTCCGCTGCCTACGATGATCGCGTGCCGCCGTCGCGCCCCGGACACCCGACGACCCTGCTCCCCCCGGGGAGCCACGCCGCGGCGACGTGGACGATCCCGGCCGACTACGGCGGCATGACGTCGGCGCTCCTGCGGCGGTCGCGCGCGTTCGTGCAGGAGGCGGGCGTGCCCGTGCGGATCCTGACGTTCGCGCCCGACCTCGACCTCGACGCCGCGCGGGCGACGCTCGAGGACCGGGGCGAGCTGGTCCCGGGCATGACCCTGCACAACGTGTGGCACGACCTGTGCCTGCGCCCCGACGACGCCCTCGGCGTCCCGCGCAGGGCGGTCCGGGAGCCGCTGCCGACCGGGTCGCCGGGCGAGCGCGTGCGGACGGAGGGCGACGGCGACGAGGCGGCGCGCGTCCTGCACTTCCGGTCGGACGGCTCGCCGGCGGCCGTCGACGAGCGGTCGGGGCGGGGCCGCTCCGTGACGCTCTACGACCGCGCCGGCCGCCGCGGGCGACGCTGGGGCTCGGTCTGGGCCCTCTACCGGTCCTGGCTCGACGAGGTGCTGCCCGCGGGGCCCCGCTTCGTCGTGGTCGACAGCAAGTCGCTGGTCACCTTCTTCGCCGCCGCGGGCCGCGAGGACCTCCGCACCGTGCACGTGGTGCACGGCGCGCACCTGGCCGCGGGCGCCGTCGACGCGCACGGCCCGCTCACGGTGGCCCGCACGCCGCTCGTCGAGCACCTCGACGACCTCGACGCCGTGGTCTTCCTGACCGACGCGCAGCGCCGGGACGTGGTGGACCGGGTCGGCGACCGCGCGCACACCCACGTGGTGCCGAACAGCACCGACCTCCCGCACGGACCCCTGCCCGAGCACGCCGACCGGTACCGCGGCGCCGTCGTCGCGTCGCTGCACGCACGCAAGCGGGTGGGGCACGCGGTCGCCGCGACCGGGCGCGCCGCCCGCCGGGCCGGCCTCGGCCTGACGCTCGACGTGTACGGGGACGGGCCGATGCGCCCCCGGGTCGAGGCGCGCGCCGCGGCGGTGCCCGGCGTGACCCTGCACGGCTTCGTGCCGGGTGCCGCCGAGCGGCTGGCCGACGCGTCGTTCCTGCTGGTCACCAGCCGGTCGGAGGGCCTGCCCCTGGTCTTCGCGGAGGCGATGGCGCGCGGCTGCGTGCCCCTCGCCTACGACATCCGCTACGGGCCCTCGGACATCGTCACCGACGGCGTCGACGGCTTCCTCGTGCCCGACGGGGACATCGACGCGCTCGCGGCGGCGATCCAGCGGTTCGTCACGCTGGACGGCGAGGCCGTGCGGCGGATGCGCGAGGCCGCGGTCGCCACGGCCCAGGGCTACTCGGACGCCGCCGTCGTCGCGCGCTGGGCCGAGGTGCTGCACGACGTGGCCCGCCGGCCCCCGGCGGCCCGGGGGCCGCGGAGCCTGCGGCGCGTGGCCGGTATGCTGCGACGCGCCCCCCGCTGACCGACGACGTCTCTGGAGACCCATGCCTGCCACACCCCGGGGCGCCACGCTGCGGCGCCGGATCCGTTCTCTGGGGGGCAGGGTCGTCCGCCGGCTGGGGCTGCTGCCCGGTGGCATGCCGGACGGGCTCGGCGAGGACGAGGCGCTCCTCGGGACGTCGTGGCCCTACGAGGTGCTGGTCTACTTCGCGGACACCCCCGAGGCGCTCTACCAGATCGAGCAGTGGTACGACACGTTCCGCGCGCTGCACGCCGAGCACCCGCTGGTCGTCGTCACCCAGGACTCCCGCACGGCCCGCGCGATCCGCCACGACAGCGGCCTGGACGTGCGGACGGTCGCGCGCTACACGACGCTCGACGACGTCCTGGGCCGCTCGGCCACCAAGCTCGCGCTGTACGTGAACCACAACCCGGAGAACTTCACCTGCCTGCGGTTCGGGCAGCTGGTGCACGCGTCGCTCATGCACGGCGACAGCGACAAGCTGGTCACGGTGTCCAACCAGACCAAGGCGTACGACTTCTCCTTCGTCGCGGGGCAGGCCGCCGTCGAGCGGATGGCGCGGTTCAGCACCCTGTACGACGCGCACGCCCGCTGCGTGCCCGTGGGCCGCCCCCAGCTGGACGACCAGCTGAGCCTGCGTGCGCGGACCCCGCGCGGCCCGCTCCCCACGGTCCTGTACGCGCCCACGTGGGAGGGCGGGCAGCCGTCCGCCGAGTACGGGTCGGTCGCCACGCACGGGCCGGCGATCGTGCGGGCCCTCGTGGAGTCCGGTCGCTACCGGGTGCTCTACCGTCCGCACCCGCTCACCGGCGTCCGCGTCGCGGCGTACGGCGAGGCGGACAAGGCGATCCGCGAGTACCTCGCGGCCGCGCCGGCGCCCGCGGAGGGACCCGGGCACGGCACCGACACCCACGGCGACGTCGCGCCGGCCTTCGCCGCCGCCGACCTGCTGGTCTGCGACGTCTCCGGGGTCGCCATGGACTGGCTCGCCACGGGGGAGCCGATCGTCGTGACGCGCCCCGTGGGCGACGTGATCATCGCGTCCAGCCCGCTCCTGGAGCTGGCCCCGGAGCTGCCGGTGTCGGCGCTCGGCGACGTGGTGGCCACCGTGGACCGTGAGCTCACGGAGGACCCGACGCGTGCGCAGCGCCTCGCGCTGCGGGAGCACTACCTCGGCGACACGGCTCCGGGCGCCTCCACGCGCCGGTTCGTCGCCGCGTGCGAGCGCCTCATGGACGTCCGCGACCGCGAGGTCGCACGGATCAAGGCCGCGGAGCAGCCGCCGGCGCTGGGCTGACGGCGCTCACGCCGGGCCCTGCCCGGGGAGCGGGGCGACCAGCGCGTCGCGGCGGGCCACGCAGTCGTCGACGAACTCGAGGAACCGCCGGCTGCTCTCCCCGCGGGCGAGGCCGAAGTAGTGGTCGCGCAGGCGCGCCCGGTCGTCGTGGCGGGGGTCCGCGGCGAGGTTCTTGGCCAGCAGCCCCGCGAGGTCGCCGACCGTGTCGCCGTCGACGACGTCCACGGCTCCGGCGAGCGGTGCCTCGGCGACCAGCCGGGCGCGATCGGTGCGCCGGTCGGTGAGGACGAGGGGCGCGTCGGGCCGCAGGTAGAGGAAGTCGAGCCCGACCGCCGAGATGTCGGTGACGAGGAGGTCGGTGGCCCCGTACAGGCCGAGGACGTCGGACTTGAGCGGCCGCAGGTGCGGCGGGCCCGCGGCGGCGAGGAGACGGACGATCTCGGCGTGCGCGGTGGCGACCCCACGGTCCTCGGCGGTGAGCACCCGGGGGTGCGGCTTGTAGACGACGCGGACGTCGGGACGGTCGAGCAGCGCGCGCACCACCGCGACGCCGTACCGGTCCACGGAGGTGTAGTTGTTGGCGTCGTCCTCGCCGGACCAGGTCGGGGCGTAGAGCACGGTGCGCCGACCGGGCAGCGGGTCGAGCGTCGGGGCGACGTCGAGGTCGAGCTGGGGGCGCCCGCAGACGACGAGACGGTCGAGGTCGAAGTTGATGAGCGCGCGGCGGTGCCGCTCGACCGCCGCCCTGCCGGCGACGACGACGTGGTCGTAGGCCTTCGCCTGGTTCGAGACCATCGAGATCTTGTCGGACTCGCCGTGGTTGACGTGCACGTGCAGGGCCCGCTGGTAGATCAGCGATTGGAAGTTGCGCCAGCCGTTGTTGACGTAGACCACGACCTTGACGTCGATCTGCTCGTAGAGGCGGCGCAGGCCGTCGAGCTCGAGCGCGAAGAGCACGGGGAGGTCGGTGGCGGCCCGCAGCTGCTCGGTGAGGTCCCACTGGCGGGTGACGACGGCCAGCGGGTGCCGCTCGGCGACGCGCTCGAGCACGGGCAGCCACTGCCGCAGCTGATAGGCCTGCAGGGGCGTGTCGGCGAAGTAGGCGACGACGGGGTACGGCGGCAGGCCCTCGAGCGCGGGGGAGAGCTCGGGCGGCTCGTCCCCGGCGGCCCTGCTCACGGCTCGCTTGGCCCGGGCTCCCGCGCTCAGCAGGCCGCGGGCGAGGGCCCGGCGGACACGCTGCGGGAGGGCGGGCTGCGGGGCGCTGACGTGCGGCATCGGCGCGCCTTCCTGGAGGCGGGACCGGGGGAGCGCCCCGGCGATGCCCCGAGTATTCCAGAGTGCCCCGGGCCTGCTGCGGGTTCACGCCGGAGGAAGGTGGGGGTGCATCACGGCTGTACTATCGACGGGGCCTGTCAGCCGCAGGCCGTACCTAGAAGGCCGTACCTAGAAGACGGGTATGCAAGCTACGTGACCACCGACACCACCACGGGCGCCGCATCGGGTGACCGCGGGAAGCCGGGGCCGGGGCGAGACGCACTCCGCCCTCCGGATCCGATCGTGCCCGACACCACCTCGCAGGAGCGCCTCGCTCTCGCGGAGCAGTACGGGCTGCACGCCATGGGCGTGCGCCCGCCGCTCGGCCGGTACATCAAGGACGTCGCCTCCCGCTGGGCGTTCATCCGCGTGCTCGGCACCGCGACCGCCTACTCCAAGAACCAGAACAACTACCTCGGTCAGCTGTGGGCCGTCCTCAACCCGATCCTTAACGCGATCGTCTACGTGCTGATCTTCGGCATCCTGCTCGGTACGAGCAGGGGCGTCCTGAACTCGATCGCGTTCATCGTGATCGGGACGTTCCTGTACCGGTTCTTCGAGCAGTCGGTGCATGCCGGGTCGCGGTCGATCGCGCAGAAGTCGAACCTCATCCGGTCCCTGCACTTCCCGCGCGCCGTGCTGCCCATCGCCCAGGTGGTCTCCCTGCTGACGACGCTGGTCCCGGCGCTGCTGGTGATGTGCGCGATCGTGCTGCTCAGCGGGCTGCTGCCGAAGTACGAGATGGTGCACGTGACCTGGAGCTGGCTGCTGCTGCCGGCCATCATCGCGCTGCTGTGGATCTTCAACACGGGCGTCGCGTTCGTCGTGGCCCGGGCGGTGGCGATCACGCCGGACCTCGACAACATCATCGGCTTCGTGCTGCGGCTCGTGATGTACGCGTCGGGCGTCATCTTCCCGGTGATGCACTACGTGAAGGACCTCCCGGCGACGACGCAGGCGATCATCGGGCCGATCCTCGAGTATCAGCCCATCGCGGTGTACCTGTACGTGGCACGCTCCATCCTGACCCAGGAGCCGACCATCCCCCAGGACCCGGTGATGTGGGCCTGGGCCGCCGGGTGGGCGGTCGTGGCGTTCGCCGTCGGGTTCGTCGTGTTCTGGCGTGGAGAGGAGCGGTACGGCCGTGACTGAGTCCGATCTGCACCTCGACGTGGACCTCGACGAGGAGTTCGAGCCGGAGGACCTCGAGGGGCCCAAGCCGGTGGCGACCCTCGGCGACCCGGTCCTCGTCGTCGACGACCTGCACATCGTCTACCGCGTGTTCGGCGGCAAGGCGAAGCAGGTGGCCGCCAAGGGCGGCGCGACCGTGCGCGAGGCAGCAGCGCCCAAGCGCTCCTTCCTGCGGCGCCTTGTGAGCTCGACGTCGCAGCACGTGGGCGCCGTGAGCGAGGTGCACGCGGTGCGCGGCATCTCGTTCGTGGCGCGCCACGGCGAAGCCATCGGCATCGTCGGCATCAACGGGTCCGGCAAGAGCACCCTGCTGCGGGCGATCACCGGCCTGATCCCACCCCACTCCGGCTCCGTGCACGTCGCGGGCGACCCGGCGCTGCTCGGCGTCAACGCCGCCCTCATGCCGCAGCTGTCGGGCGAGCGGAACATCTGGATCGGCGGCCTCGCGCTCGGGCTGACGCCCAAGCAGGTCGAGGAGCGCTTCGACGAGGTGGTGGAGTTCGCCGACATCGGCGACTTCGTCTACATGCCGATGAAGACCTACTCGTCGGGCATGGGGGCGCGGCTGCGGTTCGCGATCTCGTCCGCCGCGACGCCGGACATCCTCATGATCGACGAGGCGCTGGCCACGGGCGACGCCGCGTTCAAGGCCCGCTCCAAGGCGCGCATCGACGAGGTGCGCAAGAACGCCGGCACGATCTTCCTGGTCAGCCACTCGGTCACCACGATCGAGGCGATGTGCACCCGCGTGCTGTGGGTGCACCAGGGCGAGCTCGTCATGGACGGGCCGACCGACGAGGTCCTCGAGCACTACCGGCAGTTCGTGCGCGCCCACCGCGCCGCGAACTCCTCCGGCCGGGCCGGCGGCGTCGGTCCGCGCGCGCGGCGCAAGAAGAAGCCGCAGGACTGACCTCCGCACGCGGCGAGCCCGCCGGGACCCAGGTCCCGGCGGGCTCGCTGCATGTCCGGGCCGGTCGGCCCCGCGCTCAGCCCAGGCGCTCGGCGAGCGCGGCGCGGACCCGAGCGACGGCGTCGGCGACGTCGACCCGGGACGTGTCGAGGACGAGGTCGGCGTCGGTGGGCTCCTCGTAGGGCGAGGAGATCCCGGTGAACTCGGGGATCTCGCCGCGGCGTGCCCGGGCGTAGAGGCCCTTGCGGTCGCGGGCCTCGCAGACCTCCAGGGGCGTGCTGACGTGCACCAGCAGGAACGTGCCTGCGGCCTCGGCCAGCGCGCGGACCCGGGCGCGGCCGGAGGCGAACGGCGCGATGGGGGCCGCCACGGCCACGCCGCCGTGGGACGACACGAGGGAGGCGACGTAGCCGATGCGCTCCACGTTCAGCTCGCGCGAGGCCTTGTCGAAGCCGAGCCCCTTGGACAGGTGGTGGCGCACCTCGTCCCCGTCGAGCAGCGTGGTGTGCAGGCCCTCGTCGTCGAGCTCGGCCGCGAGGGCGCGGGCCACGGTCGACTTGCCGGAGCCGGACAGCCCCGTGAAGAAGACGACGGCGCCGCGCCGGCGCGCGGTCCGCGCCGCGCGGGCCAGCTCGCCGGCGGCGGGTTCGGCGTAGAGCGCGCCGACCTCGTCGGACCAGAGCGCACCGAGCCGGTCGACGCGCGCGCGCTCGGCGGGCGAGCGGTGGTCGGCGAGCACCTCGGCGCGCGCGGCACCGTAGCGGGCGGCGACCTCGGGCCAGCGCAGCGCGTCGGGGGCGGTCGCCGGCCAGGGGACCACGACGACGTCGGCGGCGCGGCCGGTCGCGCGCACCCGCTCCGCCAGGTCGTGCGCGACGCGGACGAGGCCGGGCGCGCCCACGTGCCCCGCGGCGGGGGAGCGGCGGGACGCCGGCACCAGGACCAGCACGGCGTCGGCGCCGGCGGCCAGGCCCGGCAGGGCGGCGAGCTCGGACCGCGTGGGCGGCTCGGCGACGACGACGGCGAGGGAGCCCGCCGCGCCCGGGCGGACGTCCTCGGCGGTGCGGCGCAGGGCGGGGTCCCAGTGCGGGCCGGCGGCGCGGGCGAACGGCTTCACCGCGTGCGGCGCCGCTCCGTCCCCGACGACGGCGAGGGGCGTGTTCTCGGCGTCGGTGAGCGTCACGGGCCCGGCGGGGAGGCCCGCCGGCGGGGTCCACGCCGCGCCGCCGCCGAGGGCGAGCTCGAGCAGGTCCAGCTCGTCGGGGGCCAGGACGTGCGTGGCGGTGGGCAGGTCGGCGGGCACGGCGTCGGGCGTGGTCATGGTGAGGGGGTGGCGTCCTTCGGTGCGGGCTCGGGCTCGGGTTCGGGGGCCGGGACGGTCCCGAGGGGGAGGGGCCGCGGCGGGAGCTTCTTGAGGCGCTCGCGCACCACGACCCACAGCAGGTTGCCGACGACGAGGGCGCCGACGGCGGCCGCGACGACGACGCCCAGCGAGGCGCCCAGCAGCTTGAGGCCCGAGGCGAGCAGGAGGATCGCGAGCGCGCGGCGGATGATGCCGCCGGGCGCGCGGCTGGAGACGTGCGCGCCGAACCAGGCTCCGGGGATCGCGCCGATGAGCAGCGAGGTCGTGAGCCCGAGCTCGAAGTCCCCGTAGAGGATGTGGCCGAGGGACGCGGCGGCGACGAGCGGGACGGCCTGCACGAGGTCCGTGCCCACGAGCTGCGAGGCCTTGAGTGCGGGGTAGAGCAGCAGCAGCACCACGATGATGATCGACCCGGCACCCACCGAGGTGAGGCCCACCATGAGCCCGGCGACGGCGCCGAGGATCACGGTGGGGACCTTGCGCACGGCGACGTCCGGGCTGGTGGGCTCGGCGGGCCCCTCGCCGAGCGCCGTGCGGCGCTGGAGCATGCCGAGCACGGCGCGCACGACCAGGCCGGCGGAGGCGATCAGCAGGGCGACGCCGAGCACCTTCTTGAGGACCTCGTCGAAGCCGTCGCCGAAGGGCAGGTAGCGGATGAGGAGCGCGCCGGAGAAGGCCGCCGGTACGGAGCCGATGCAGAGCCAGAGGACGAGCTGCAAGTTCACGGTGCGTCGCCGCAGGTGCACGATCGCGCCGGCCGGCTTCATGAACAGGCTGGCCACGACGTCGGAGGACACGGCGGTGAGCGGGTCCACGCGGAACACGAAGATGAGCATCGGCGTCATGAGGGCGCCCCCGCCCATCCCGGTGAGGCCCACGACGAAGCCCACGACCAGGCCGCCGAGGACCAGCGGGAGATCGACGCTCAAAGGGGCACCATTCCTATCGGATACAACGAATTTCGCCGTCGCGAACGCTCCCGCGGGACTCCATTCCCGGAATGGTAGCCTCGGCCGCGGCCCCTTCGGGCCGCCGTCCCAGAGCCGCCTGCCGAGGAGCCGCATGCCGCAGTCCAGCCCGTCCTACCCGGACCCGGTGCTGCCCGACGGCGATCTCGCGGTCGCGCTCGCCCGCGGTGCGGGCGAGGTGCTGCTCGGCCTGCGGGCCGAGGTGGACTCCGCCGGCGGCGGCTTCGTCGCCGCCGAGCTCAAGGACGCCGGCGACGCCGCGAGCCAGGCCTGGCTCGCGGGGGCCCTCGCGCACGCCCGCCCCGGCGACGCCGTCCTCTCCGAGGAGGCGAAGGACGTCGGGGCCCGCGCCACCGCGGACCGCGTCTGGATCATCGACCCGCTCGACGGCACGCGCGAGTTCGCCGAGCGGTACGCCGACGGCGAGCGGGCCGGCGCCTGGCGCGACGACTTCGCGGTCCACGTGGCCCTGTGGGAGCGCGGCTCCGGCCGCGCCGACGGGCTCACGGCCGGGGCCGTCGGGCTGCCGGCGCGCGACGCCGTCCTCAGCACCGTGTCCGTCGGCGCCGAGCCGTCGGGCGCCGACCAGGTGCCCGCCGGCGCCCGCCCGCTGCGCCTCGCCGCGAGCCGCAGCCGCCCGCCGGAGTTCGTGCGCGACCTCGCCGCCCGCGGCGACGTCGAGCTCGTGCCGATGGGCTCGGCCGGCGTGAAGGTGGTCGCCGTCGTCGACGGCACCGTCGACGCGTACGTGCACGGCGGCGGCCAGTACGAGTGGGACTCCGCGGCGCCCGTGGCCGTCGCCCTCGCCGCGGGCCTGGACTGCACCCGCCTGGACGGCACCGCGCTCGAGTACAACCGCCAGAACCCCTGGCTCCCCGATCTCTTCGTCTGCCACCCGGCCGTGGCGTCGCGCCTGCGCGCGGCGCTGACCTCGGTCGGGGTCGACATCAAGGAAGGTGCCCAGTCGTGACGTCCCACGTCCTGAGCCAGCTCCGCAGCCTCGAAGCGGAGAGCATCCACATCATCCGCGAGGTGGTGGCCGAGATGCAGCGCCCCTGTCTGCTCTTCTCGGGCGGCAAGGACTCCATCGTCATGCTCCACCTCGCCGCCAAGGCGTTCGCGCCGGCGCGGATCCCGTTCCCGATCATGCACGTGGACACGGGCCTGAACTTCCCGTCCGTGCTCGAGACGCGCGACCGCTGGGTCGAGAAGCTCGGCATCCAGCTCGTCGTGGCGTCCGTGCAGGACGCGATCGACCGCGGCCTGGTGCAGGAGGAGCCCAACGGCTCCCGCAACCGCATCCAGACCCCGGTCCTGCTGGAGGCCGCGGAGAAGAACGGCTTCGACGCGCTGTTCGGCGGCGGGCGTCGCGACGAGGAGAAGGCGCGCGCCAAGGAGCGTGTGTTCTCCTTCCGGGACGACTTCGGCCAGTGGGACCCCAAGAACCAGCGGCCCGAGATCTGGGACCTGTACAACGGGCGCGTCCACCAGGGCGAGTCGATCCGCGTGTTCCCGCTGTCCAACTGGACCGAGCTCGACATCTGGGCCTACATCGAGGCGGAGGAGATCGACCTCCCCGACCTGTACTTCGCCGCCGAGCGCGAGGTCGTGGACCGGGGCGGCATGCTGTTCGCCGTCAACGAGTTCACGCCGCTCAAGGACGGCGAGACGTCCGAGGTGCGCTCCGTGCGCTACCGCACGGTGGGGGACGCGAACCTCACGGCCGCCGTCGCGTCGACGGCGTCGACCCGCGCGGAGATCGTCGAGGAGGTCGCCGCCGTGCGTCTCACCGAGCGCGGCGCCACCCGTGGCGACGACAAGGTTAGCGAGGCCGCGATGGAGGACCGCAAGCGAGAGGGCTACTTCTAAGCCATGAGCACCGAGACCCAGACCCCGTCCGCCGCCTCCCAGCAGGCGATCGACACGTCGGCCGACCTGCTGCGCTTCGCCACGGCGGGCTCCGTGGACGACGGCAAGAGCACCCTCATCGGGCGGCTGCTGTTCGACTCGAAGACGATCTTCGAGGACCAGCTCGAGTCGGTCGAGCAGGTGAGCAAGGACCGCGGGAACGACTACACGGACCTCGCGCTGCTCACCGACGGCCTGCGCGCCGAGCGCGAGCAGGGCATCACCATCGACGTGGCGTACCGCTACTTCGCGACGCCCAAGCGCAAGTTCATCATCGCGGACACCCCCGGCCACATCCAGTACACGCGGAACATGGTCACCGGCGCCTCGACGGCCGACGTCGCGCTCATCCTCGTCGACGCGCGCAAGGGCGTCATCGAGCAGAGCCGCCGCCACACGTTCCTCGCGACGCTCCTGGGCGTGCCGCACATCGTGGTGTGCGTCAACAAGATGGACCTCGTGGACTACTCCGAGGAGGTGTTCGAGAACATCCGCCGGGAGTTCACGGACTTCGCCTCGCGCCTCAACGTGCCCGACCTGACGTTCGTCCCGATCTCCGCCCTCGTCGGCGACAACGTCGTGAACCGCAGCGAGAACACGCCGTGGTTCGACGGCCGGCCGCTGCTGAGCCACCTCGAGTCGCTCCACGTCGCCAGCGACCGCAACCTGCAGGACGTGCGGTTCCCGGTGCAGTACGTGATCCGGCCGCAGTCGCACGACGCGCGGGACTACCGCGGGTACGCCGGCACGGTCGCGAGCGGCGTGCTCAAGCCGGGTGACACCGTGCGCGTGCTGCCCTCCGGGCTGGAGACCACCATCGAGGGCATCGACACCGCGGACGGGCCGGTCGCCGAGGCGTTCCCGCCCATGTCGGTCACCGTCCGGCTCGCCGACGAGATCGACATCTCGCGCGGCGACATGATCTGCCGCCCGAACAACAGCCCGGCCGCGCTGCAGGACATCGACGCCCAGATCTGCTGGATGGACGAGTCCGCGCCGCTGGTGCAGGGCAAGAAGTACGCCATCAAGCACACCACCAGCTGGGCGCGCGCGATGGTCAAGGACGTCAAGTACCGCGTGGACGTGAACACGCTGCACCGCGACGAGGACGCCACCGAGATCCGGCTCAACGAGATCGGTCGCATCCAGCTGCGCGTCACCAAGCCGCTCTTCGTCGACTCGTACCGCCAGAACCGCCGTACGGGTGCGTTCATCCTGGTGGACGAGGCCACGAACAAGACCGTCGCGGCGGGGATGGTCGGCGCCCTCCCGCACTCCTCCTGAACCCGGGAGCCCTCCCGATCCTCCCGGGTCTCCCGTCCTGCGCCTGATCGCGAGTTGATGACCACCGTGCTTTCGAACTTCCTGCGGTCCACCTACCGCCGCCTGCCCGCCTCCTGGCGGGCGCGGGTGACCGAGCTGCGTCGCCCGGGTCGCCGGACGCTCGTGTCCGTCATCGTGCCGGTGTACAACGTCGAGCGGTACGTCGGCGAGTGCCTCGAGTCGATCCTCGCCCAGACGCACCGCAGGCTCGAGGTCGTCGTCGTCGACGACGGGTCGCCCGACGACTCGATCTCGGTGGTCCGCGCGATCGCCGCGCGCGACCGTCGCGTCCGGATCGTGCGGCAGGAGAACGGCGGACTGGGCGCGGCGCGGAACACGGGCGTGCGGAACGCGCGCGGCGAGATGCTGTGCTTCGTCGACTCGGACGACACGGTGCCGCCGAACGCCGTCGAGGTCATGCTGACGTCGCTGACGCGCAGCGGGTCCGACTTCGCGGTCGGCTCGCTGCTGCGGGACACCTCGGGCGGCCGGCACATGCCCCCGTGGGCGCGCAAGCTCCACGACCGGACGCGCACCGGCGTGACGATCGCCGAGGAGCCGGACGCGCTCAAGAACGTCTTCGCGTGGACGAAGCTGTTCCGCGCGGAGTACTTCCGCCGCGTCGTCGGCGGCTTCCCGGACGGCCTCTACGAGGACCAGGTGCCGTCCGCGAAGGCGTACCTGCACGGCCGGTTCGACATCGTCGAGGACGTGGTCTGCTTCTGGCGGATCCGCGACGACGAGTCGTCGATCACGCAGCAGAAGTCGACGATGCGGGACCTCACCGGCCGCTGGCGGATGCTCGACGAGCTGCACGAGGTGATGCGCGACGCACCCACCTCGGTGCGGCAGGCGTGGGAGGCGAAGGTCGTCGGCTTCGACATGCGCCTCTACTACGAGCAGGTGCCGCGCACCGGCGACGAGTACTGGGACTTCCTCCGCGCGGAGGTGCAGGGGTTCCTCGGCATGGCGGGGTACGAGCGCCTGCGGGAGGTGCCGATCTACGACCGGCTGCTCGCGGCGGCGGCGTACCACGGCCTGCGGGACGACGTGGTCGAGCTCGTCGCCCGCCGGGAGTCGATGACGTGGAAGGTGCACGGCGTCGCCGCCGACGGTCACGTGACCCTCGGCGCGGACTACCTGGAGGGCCTGGAGCTGCGCCCGGACGGCGTCGTGGACGACCTGGACCCGGACGCCGAGATCGTGGGCCGCGTGGCCGACATCGCGCTGGACGACGACGGGTCGCTCACCGTGGAGGGGAGCGCGTACCTCGCGTACGTCGACCTCGCGGGCACGTGCAGCGAGATCACCGTGGACGCGGTCCCCGAGGACGGCCGCCGCGTGCCGGGGCGGGTCGAGCGCTTCGCCGACGAGACCATCGACATGCGCGCGGTCGACCCGTGGAACGACCACGCGGCGTCCGGGTTCCGGGCGCGGTTCGACCTCTCCGAGCTGGTCTCGCCGCCGTACCGCCTCGAGGTCGGGGTGCGCGTGGAGGGCGTCGAGCGCGTCGCCCCGCTGCCCGTGCCGGACCCGCGCACCGGGGGACGGCTCCCGACCTTCGGCCGGCTGGACGCCGACGGTCGGTGGTTCGTGGACGCGCCGTCCGGGACGGACGCCCTGGAGCTGCGCCGCACGACCCCCGCCCGGGTGCCCGTCGAGGACCTCCGCGTGTCGGGCCGCCGCGTGGAGCTCGTCCTGGCGGCGGGCGCGCCGGAGGTCCGCAGCTGCGTGGCGCGGGCCGGGACGTGGACCGTGCCCGGGGTGCGGCAGCAGGAGGAGGGGCGCGAGGTCTTCGCCTTCACGCTGCCCGAGGCGCTCACGACGGAGGGCCTGCGGACGTGGGTCTTCGCCGCCCGCCCCGCCGGGGGTGGCCGCGAGCTCCGGTTCTCGTGGGCCGCGCCGAGCAGCACCCTCGAGCCGGTCACCGGCACCAGCGTGCTCCCGGCGGCGACGCGGTTCGGGAACGTGGTCGCGCAGACCGGCCCGGTGCTAGGAGAGATCGAGGAGCTGAGCCTCGGCCGCGACGGCCTGCGCGTGCGCGGCTGGGCGTCCCTGTCCAAGGAGCTGCCCCGCGAGCAGCTGACGCTCGCGCTGTGGCACGAGGTCGCCGCCGGCAGCGAGGTCCGCCTCGACCTCGACGCCGACGGCGCGTTCGACGTCCTGCTCCCGGTCACCGACGCGGTCGGCAGCACGCTCTCGAGGTCGGTGAGCTTCGTGATGGTCCTGTCGGTGGGCGACGTCGTGATGCGGCCGCGCGCGGCGGCGCGCCTGGTCCGCTCGCTGCAGCTCGAGCTCACGGACGGGGTCGTGTCGGCGTCGGTCTCGGCGACCCCGAAGATCGGCTCGGTGAGCGTGCGCCTGCGCACGGCGCTCGACGACGGCGAGCGGAGCCGCCGGGCGCAGCACCGCCTGTACCTGCGGTACCGCCGCGCCGAGCAGGCCCCGCTGGACGCTGTGCTGCTCGAGTCGTTCGGCGGCAGGACCGTCGGCGACTCGCCGCTCGCGCTGAGCCGCGAGCTGCACCGGCGCGGCGACGCCCGCCCGCAGTACTGGTCCGTCGCCTGCCTGTCGACGCCGGTCCCGGAGTGGGCCACCCCGGTGCTGCGCTACTCGACGGCCTGGTACGACCTGCTCGAGCGCGCCACGGTGCTCGTCAACAACAACAACTGGCCCTGGTACTTCCGCAAGGGCGCGCACCAGACCTACCTGCAGACGTGGCACGGCACGCCGCTGAAGCGCATCGGCAACGACGTGCCCGGGGCGAACCTCACGATCACCTACCGCCGCCTCATGGTGCAGGAGGCGCGGAGCTGGGACTACCTGCTCGCGCAGAACGACTACTCCGCGGAGATCTTCCCGGGGGCGTTCGGCTACGACGGCCTGATCGTCACCCAGGGCTACCCGCGCAACGACTCGCTGGTCGACGGCACCGCCGACGCGACGCGCCGGGCGGTCCGCGAGCGGCTGGGCCTGCAGGACGACGCGCGGGTGCTCCTGTACGCCCCGACGTGGCGCGACAACATCAAGGAGGGCGCCCGGTACGGCCGGGTCGCGTTCCTCGACTTCGACGAGCTGAGCCGCGCGGCCGGTCCGCGCACCGTGGTGCTCTACCGCGGGCACTCGAACACGGCGGGCTCGTCGAGCGAGCTGCCGGACGGCGTGATCGACGTGACGCACCACCCCGACGTGAACGAGCTGATGCTCGCGTCGGACGCGCTGGTCACGGACTACTCGTCGATCATGTTCGACTACGGCGTCCTGCGGCGGCCGATCTACCTCCTGGTCCCGGACCTCGAGCTGTACGGGTCGAAGACCCGCGGCTTCTACCGCGACCTCGTCGACGTGGCACCCGGTCCGCTCTGCGCGGACACGGCCGAGCTGGTGGCCGCGCTGGGGGCCGACCACTGGTCCGCGTGGGGCGCCGCGCACGATAGGTTCGTCGCTGAGTTCGCGCCCCTCGACGACGGCGCGGCCTCGGCCCGAGTCATCGATGCGGTCAGCCTGTCCGCCTGACCCGCACCCATCCAGTACCGGAGCACATCATGTCGATCTACCGTTCTGCCCGGGCCCGCGTCGTGCAGGAGGCGAAGACCCGCCTCGGGCGTCGGCGCCCGGACACCTTCGGGACGCGGCGATTCCGCCATCTCCTCGACGACTACGAGGTCGCGCCTCTCGTCGAGGAGGACGGCAAGGTGCCGGTGAACTACTTCACGTACCGCCCGAACTTCGGCGACCTGCTGTCTCCCTGGCTCGTGCAGAAGATGACCGGCCGCGACGTCGTCGTCGCCGACCGCAAGAAGCTGCACTACGTGGTGATCGGCTCGATCATCAACCAGGCCACCAGCAAGTCGATCGTGTGGGGGAGCGGCACCTACGGCACGGAGGGCAAGTCCGAGGTCTCGCCCAACGCGCACTACACCGCCGTCCGCGGGCCGCTGACCCGCGCGAAGCTCGGCGCGCACAAGGGGTTCGGGATCGAGGTGCCGGAGGTCTACGGCGACCCGGCCCTGCTGCTCCCGCTCTACTACATGCCGGAGGTGCCGATCACGCACGAGTACGGCGTGGTGGTGCGGTGGAGCGAGCGCCGGTGGGCGAAGGCGACGTTCGGCCCCGGGGTGAAGGTGATCGACTTCGCGCGGAGCGACGTCGAGGCGGTGGTCCGCGAGCTCCTCTCGTGCCGGAAGATCGTCACGTCCTCCCTGCACGGGCTCATCGTGGCCGACGCGTACGGCATCCCGAACGCCTGGCTGGCCTCGGACTCCCCGCGCGGCGGCGTGTACAAGTTCTACGACTACTTCGCGTCGGTGGAGAAGTTCCGCAACCCGCAGACCTTCGACCTGACGTCGGGCCCGGTCACGCAGGAGCGCCTGCGCGACGGCCTGACGTTCGACGGCGCGGCGATCCGCTACGACTACCGCCCGCTGCTCGACGCGTCGCCCTTCCTGCGCCGCAAGTCGCGCGCCCGCTCCGGTGACGCCGCACGTCCCCTGGCGCGGGAGCCGGAGACGCGCCTGGTCTCGCAGCCCGGCCTGTCGACGCTGATCCCCTCGCTGGGCTACTTCGGTGGCAACGCGGTGAACTACCTCCCGGTCGAGACCGGAGGGCCGGTCTCCGAGATCCGGGTCTTCCTCCCGCAGTCCGAGGGCCAGCTCGACCTGCGCGGCGTCGAGCTCTTCTCCGGCGGTCGTCGCCTGGTGATCGACGAGTCGCGGGCGACCGTCTCGCAGAGCTCCGGCGTGGAGCGCCCGGGCGGGCAGGCGAGCCCGTTCGCCCTGGGCGGGATCAGGACGAAGCGCGAGCAAAGGGCCTGGTGGTCGGTGCGGTTCGACGCGCCCGTCGACGCGACCGAGGTCCGGGTGCTCAACCGTCTCGACGGCTGGGGATCTCGCGCGCGCGCCCTCACCGTCGCGGTGGCCGGGATCGACGGCACGTTCCGGACGATCCGCTCCGTGGGCTCCGACCGCGTGATCGCTGCGACCCTGGCGCTCGTCGAGCGGATCACCGAGCAGAAGATCGACGAGACGGCGCTGTCCTCGAAGGAGGGGGCGGGTGCCGTGCGCGCAGAGGTGCTGGCAGAGCTTGCCCGCCGCGCGGGGGAGGGGCTGCTCACGCCCGACCGTGAGGAGCAGCGACTGCTCGCCTCGTTGATCCGCACCCACCGGCTCGAGGACGGCGAGTTCCTGACCGACGACGAGTGGACCCTGCTGGGGCACCTGCTCGCCGCCGAGCGTCTCCGGCTCCCGTCCACGGCGACGTCGATGCGGACGTTCCACCTGGTCCTCGACTCACGGACCGCCCTCAGGCGACTCGAGGTGGAGGTGAACCGCGCGGGGGAGGTCCTCGGGACCCCTCCGGCGATCCTGTCGCGTCACCGCCTGATCGACGTCGGCGGGCTCCGCAACCGCTCCGACGACTACGTCGCGGCCATGCAGCGCGCCACGGCCGTCCTGGAGGAGTGCGGCTACCCGGCCATGCTCGCGTACGGCACGCTGCTCGGAGCGGTGCGCGAGAGCGACTTCCTGGCGCACGACGACGACGTCGACATGATCATCCCCCTGCAGGCGTCCTCCGAGAAGGAGGCGCGGGAGGTGCTGCGCGGGCTGCACGGCCAGCTCCGCGACAAGGGATGGAAGGTCACCCGGCCGAACGAGTACATGAACTTCCACCTGGGCGACCCGGAGACGAAACTTCACATCGACGTCTTCCCCCTTCTCGTGGACGGAGAGCGGTCCCAACTCCACATGGAGAAAATGAAGCTGCGTGAGGTCCCGACCGACATGGTGCTCCCGCCCGCCACCGTCACCTTCCTTGGTCACGAGATGCTCGTACCCGCGGATCCGACGCGCTTCCTCACAGAGCGTTACGGCGAGACGTGGTCGACCCCGGACCCGTTCTACGACTGGCCCTGGGCCCTTCGTGACTGACGGCGGAGGCATGCGGGGCTGGTTCGGGAGGTCGCGCCGTGAGGAGGCCTCCACACCGGCCCCCGAACCGGTCGTCGTCCTCTTCTGCTACGGCGGGAACAATAATTTCGGTGACGACTACCTCCTCGACCTGTGGATCCGGTGGTATCGCTCGAAGGGGATTACTGTCGTCGTGCCAACGGTCGACGACTGGATGTCCGCTCTCTACTTCGGCGACGGCGGGGTGCATCTTTCCGGGTGGATGGCGCAGGTCGCTCAGCAGGAGCGGCGCAAGCGCAAGTCCGTCACGGATCTCGGTGAGGCGCTCCTCGAATCGGGTGGGGCGGCCGCTGGGCGCATTCTCGCGACAGAAGGCCCCTGGAAGGACGTGGTTCCGCGAATCCGGGGGATCCACCTCGCTGGCGGCGGCTATCTGAACTCGTACTTCGAACGGGGCTGGCTCATGGCTGCGACCCTGACCGATCTCGGGCGGCGGCTGTCCGTCCCGGTTTTCGGCACCGGCCTCGGCCTGACACCCATGCCCGAGAGCGTTGCTCTCTCCAGCGAGGTCCTGTCACGGCTCGACCGACTGGAGGTCCGCGACGAGGAGAGTTTCGCCGCGGTGCGGCGTCTACTGGGATCCTCGAGCAACTTGGTGCAGGGGATCGACGACGCGTTCCTAGCTCCCGTCAGAACTGCCTCCGACGCGCCTCGGGAGGGGACGCTCACCATCTGCGTGCAGTCCGACATGGAGGGAGCGGCGCTGCACGACTCCCTCGTCGACCGGATACAGTCCACGGTCGCGCTGAACCCGGGACGACCGGTGCGATATCTGGAATTCTTCGGCCCCGACCGCAAGTTCCGGCAGCGGCTCGCGGAACGCGTGATGATTGACGAGCTCGTGACCAAGCCGGTCCTCTTCGCCGGCGGGCTGCCGGTCACGGCGCAGGATGTGGTCGTGACCACCCGTTTCCATTTGCACCTCCTGGCATCTCGGGCCGGTGCGCGCGGAGTCTTCGCCTCGGCGCGTGCGGGCTACTACGACACCAAACACGCGTCGGTGGTCCGGTGCGGCAGCAGGTGGTCGAGCCTGGATGAGACCGGCTCTGGCGCTATCGACCTTGGTTCGTTGTCCACGCCGCGGATCGACGAGCGCTCGCTGGTGCGCCAGAAGCGGGAGCTGGCGGGAATGCTCCTTAAGGAGGTCGTGTAGTGGCCGTTCACGATGAGCCGTCCCAGATCGTCGTTGCTTTCCGCACGCACGTATGGACGGACTATGTCGCGAGAGTGGCACGCGATCTCCGGGACGCGTGCGGCGGCCTCCGCTTCGTCGTGGTGGCCGACCAGTCCGCGGGGGAGTACGACTGCCCGGGATTTGAGACGGTGGCCCACACCAGCGATATGTCGGGGTTCGGGCTCCCGCAGACACCTGCCCATCGAACGCTGTGGTTCAACGCCGACTACCCGCTGTACTTCCTGCGCGAGTCTTTCCCCGAGGCCGAGTTCCTCGTGATGCTGGAGAACGACATCGTTGCCTCGGCGGATCTGGGCGAGATCTTCCGGGACGCGCATCGCTCGGGGATCGATCTACTTGCCACGCACGTCGAGGAGGCGCCGGAGGCCTGGTCGTGGCGCAAGACGACGGCCCGGTTGGAGGAGCCTGTCTGGCGGGCGTGGGTGCAGGTGCTCGGTGTGTCCGCGAGGGGCGTCGACGCCTTACTGGCGGGGCGTCGCTCGCTGGTCGAGGGCGACGACGGCACCGAGGGCAACTGGCCGTACTGCGAGGCGTTCATCCCGTCGACGCTGAGCCACGCGAATGGCTTCAGCGTGCGAGACATCCGCGCGCACCACCAGGACGTCGACCTCGACTACTTCTCCGCCCTGTCTACCCACGCGTACGAGGACCCGCGAATCCACGTGCCGAACGGGATCGCCCATCCCGTGCTCCCGGCGGCCGTGGCAGGCGCCAAGAGAGTGTCCAACGAGCAAGAGATCTGGACAGTCCTGGACCCGACGTCCAACCTGTCGCAGGCGCTCGAGCACTGTGACCCCAGCGACTTCTGGGAAGCCCTCTACGCGCGGTTCGGGCGTGTGGTCCGTGATCCTGATGCAAGCTCTCGCCTGGGCCTTGAAGCGGTCGACCGTCGATGGGTGGAGAGTCCACCTCCGGTGAACTGGGCGCTCGGCCGTCCAGCGACTCAGTCGAGCCTCCAGTCCCGACGTCTAGGCGCGCGGTCGCTCAGCGACGACGCACGGCGTGCGACGAACGGGATCCTCCAGGACGGTTCCGGGTTCCACACCGGGCACGATCACCATCCGTGGTGGCAGGTGGACCTCGAGCGGCTGGTCCGAGTCGACCGGGTCGTCATCCGGCACCGCAGCAGAAACCGGAGCCGTGCGCGCCACCTGGAGTTGGAGACCAGCGTCGACGGCAGGGGCTGGAACCTCGTCGCGCTCGTCGAGGGTCCGCACCTCTTCGGGAACGACGCGGACGCCGTGCCCCTCGAGGTGGCGGCGGACCGGTCAGCGGCTCGGTTCGTCCGGGTGACGTCGCGCGTCGCCGGGGTGCTCCATCTTGATCAGGTTGAGGTGTTCGGCACGCCGGTCGATCCCGTCCCGTGATCAGCTGAGCGTCCCGGCATCGCGGAGCTCACGGAGCAGGTAGGGCGCCAACGTCTTGGTGTACGTGGTCGTGAGGTGGCTGTTGTCCCGGTAGACGTTGACCCCGCCGATCACCGACGGGCAGGTCTTCTCGTCGCAGTAGTAGTCCGTCAGGTCGACGTACTTCGCACCGCGGACCTCCTTCGCCGAGGCCGCGAACGTGTTCGGGAACGGGAAGGCCTTCGCGCGCGTCGTGTCGCAGCTGTCGGGCTCGATCACGTCGAGCTCCTCGAGGCACTTCGACGGGCCGGTGCGGTGCCAGGGGTTGTCCCCGAGCGCCACGATCGGCACGTCCTTCTCCGCGACCGGCCGCCAGGCCGCCACCATCTGGTCGCGCTGCTGGTCGGCGTCGCCCGAGAGCATCTTGAGGTACCCGGTCGTGACGATCAGGTCGATGTCCTCGGCGTGGTCCACGAGCCAGGGAGCGAGCTGGTCCTTCCACGTCTCGCACGTCGCGGAGCGTTGCGGGTCGTCGTAGTTCATCGTGCCCGTGGTCCACGCGCAGGTGGCCTTGAGCTGCGGCGTCAGGCTGATCGTGCCCTTCTCCGCCAGCGCGATGAACGCGGGCAGCATGGCGCGGGCGTGCGAGTCGCCGATGAGGACGACGTGCGGGACGTCGGGGTCGTCCACGGGCCCGAACGAGCAGTCCTTGAGGCGGTCCTGGTTGCCCTCGACCCAGCAGTCGGGGTAGTCGGCGTAGTCGCCGCCGACGGCCTCCGGGGCGGGGACGAGCATGCCGTCGAGGTCGGGGTTGTCGCAGGGCTTCTCCGGGTCCATCGACCCGGCGCCGAAGCACGGCGGCATGTCGGCGACGAGCCGGGCCGCGAGCTCCTCCTGCTGCTGCGTGCGGTGGTCGGCGACCGCCAGGCCGGCCCCCGCGACGAGGGCGAGCACGGCGGCGACGGCGGCGGTGAGCCCGAGGGCGCGCCCGGTGCGCTGCAGCCCCCAGCGACGGGTGAAGCGGAACGTGTCCTCGACGTACCGCTTCGACAGCACGGACAGCACCAGCACCGCCAGGAGCAGGGCGACCCGCTCGACGAGCCCCGGCGTGTGCCCGACGACGTACGGCAGGATCACGATCGCGGGCCAGTGCCACAGGTACAGGGAGTACGAGATCTCCCCGGTGTACTGCACGGGGCGCCAGCGCATGAGCGGCGTCGGGCTGAGGGGGCCCGAGGGCGTCCCGGCCCAGATGACGGCGAGGGTGGCGAGCACCGGGAGCACCGCCGCGGTCCCGGGGAACGGGGTCTTCGCGTCGTAGAACAGCCCGCACGCGGCGATCGCGGCGAGTCCTGCCCAGCTGACGAGCGTGCGCCACCGCGCGCCCACCAGGGCAGGGGCCGACCGTGCGAGCACGACGGCGAGGAGGGCGCCGGCCCCGAACTGCCAGGCGCGCGTCGTCGTCACGAAGTACGCGGAGGCCGGGTTGGTCGTGGTGAGCCACAGCGAGTAGGCGAAGGACGCGAAGGTCGCGACCGCGAGGACCACTCCGGTCATGCGGCGTCGCGACCAGCGCCCGCGCGTCGCGACGAGGGCGGCGAGCAGGACGAGCACGGGCCAGACGAGGTAGAACTGCTCCTCGGCCGAGAGGGACCAGTAGTGCTGGACCGGCGAGGGCGCGTTCTCGGCGGCGAGGTAGTCCACGGAGTCCGCGGCGAGCACCCAGTTCTCCACGTAGAGCGTGGCGCCGATGGCCTCGCGGAACCACTGGTGCCACTGCGTCATGGGCACGACCAGCAGCGTCACCACGACGGACACCGCGATCACCAGGTATGCCGCGGGCAGCAGGCGCCTCGCGCGGCGCGCCCAGAACCTGCCGAGGGCGACGGTGCCGGTGGACTCGACCTCGCGCAGGAGGTGGCCGGTGATGAGGAAGCCCGAGATCACAAAGAAGACGTCGACACCGACGTACCCGCCGGGCAGGCGACCCGGCCAGAAGTGGAACAGCACCACGAGCAGCACCGCGAGCGCGCGGAGCGCCTGGACCTCGTACCTCAGGGCCTTGTTGGGGCGTGCGGGAGCCGCGGGGCGCTCGAGAGCGTCGACGGTCTGGCTCACAGCGCGAGGCCGTTCGCTGAGGCGGTGCGGGAGGGCATCTGTGCCACGGGTGAACCTTCGATGGGGGGTGGAGTCAAGGGGACATGCTAACGGCGCCCGCGGCCGTGGTCCCACTCTCCTGAGTCTCATGGATGCTGACAACAGACGTACCTTTCCCGCATGGTTTTGAGCCAGCGCGCAGGACCTGGCGCGCGGGGGGTGGAGACGCCCGGGTCGCTGAGAGCTGCCGGCATCCGTCCAGCCAGGAGGCTCCGTTATCAGTTCCCGCCCACTCATGAGCCGACGCCAGAGGCGATGGCCGATGCGTAGGTTCCGATCGGTCTGATGCTCGCGATGCCGACAGGCCACGTGCTGATCAAGGCCTCGGTGTCTACGTTGCTGCTCGAGCAGAGCGAGACATCCAGCACGTGTTGGCCGCGTGATACCCGGACACGTTCGCCCGAACCCGTCTGGAGGTGGCGCCGCGGAGTGGTGCTGTCACACATCGGGCCGGACGGGCTGTCGGTGTTCACCGGCGGCGTCGACTCGTTCTGCACGTTGCACCCGAACTCCGGGGTGCTCTCGAACCTCCTGTTCGTGCATGGGTTCGATTCCGCTGTCACACAAGGAGTTCCGCACGGTCACGTCTGAGCAACCGCAGACCTCCGCCGACGCGGCGGGCATGGAGGATCGAGGAGGCGACCAAACTCCGCCGAGTCCTCAACCCGCACATGAAGTGGTCGACGATGTCACACGGCGCGGACATCGTTAGTTTCGTTCTGCTCCCATCTGGACCCGCCCTCTACCTTCCCGCGTCGTACTCGTACAACGACCCCTTCCCTTGGGGGTAACCACCCGTTGAACGCCCCCGCCGTGGTCCACGGAGCACCTCGGGGTACGCACGACGGTGCGGGCGCTACCCGCGTTGCGAAGACGCGTGCGACCGCGCACGACCCGGTGGCGCAGGAGCACCTGCGCGTCTGCTTCCAATAGACCGGTGACTACACCTGCGATCGGTGCAAGAAGTGTGTCCGCACAAAGATCGCCCTTGAGCTCGAGGGTCGGCTCGCTGAGTTCACGACGTTCGCCGAGGGAGTCGACGCCGAGGCCGTGCGGGCGTTTGGCGTGCACAGCGAGACCGACCTCGCTTTCGCGCGCGAGAACCTGGCCTTCGCGCAGGTGCAGGAACGCGAGGACATCGCCGGCGCCCTCAGCGACTCGATCGACAAAAACCTGGCCGAGCGATCTGCTCCACCCCCGGCGGTCAGCCAGGACCGAGACGTGATAGACATCCGTGCCCTGCTCGACGAGGCGAATGCAAGGATCGCGCATCGGGAACGACGACCGACAACGCGAGTGTGGGACAACGCTCGGCGGCTCGCGCGACGAGTCGGCTCGGTTCGGCGCCACGACGAGGACGCGCGGCGACAGGGATGGCTGCGCACCGAACCTCCGGCGGGGTGCGGTGGCTCGCCGCGGGCCATGTAGGAGGTTCGGAGTCGGGGCCTCTCGTTCCTGATGGAGGGTCTTTCCGCACCACGGCATGGCCGTGCCCTACCCTCGGGGGCGGCCGGAGAGTCCAGCGAAAGAGCGGGATCGGGCGTCAGGAGGACCGGGATGGGAGTAGGTGGGCCGCGTCGATTGGCGCGGGTGGTGCGAGGGGTGGTCACAGACTTGCGTCGCTCGGCGACCGCGGCAGAGAAGCAGGTGGAGGTTGCCCGCCAGACGAAACGGGCCGCGGACCGGCTTGGCGGAGCGGTCGCCCAATCGTCGCGAGCTGCGGACAAGGCGTCGGACAGGACCTTCAAGCAGCTTCAGGCGGTGACGCGGGCGCTCAAGGAGCAGGCTGCGCTCCTGGAGAAGTTGAGGTCCGAGACCGCACAGCAGGGAGAAGAGCTGCGTGCGATCCGGGTCGCGATGACCGCCGCGAGGATGAAAGTAGTCCATGCGTACGTCGCTGAACATCAGATGAGCTATCGCGAGACGCTAACGGAGCTGGCCGAGCGTGACGTCAGTTTTGCAAGGTTCGGGGACGGCGAGCTCCGGCTCATGGTTGACCCCCTCTATCGGCTTGGGTTCCAGGTCAACAGCCCCGAGCTGGGTACGGCGCTCCGGGCCACGCTCGGGGAGCAGCGCCAGACGCTTCTCATAGGATGGCCGCGCGCTTTCTGGACCGCGCACAACACGAGCATGTGGTCGGTCATCTGGGACGAGGTCGAGCCTCTCCTACCCGCCGGATATCGATTCGGCAACAGCCATGTGTCCAGGCCCGACTGTTTCCAAGAGCTGGGTTTGGAAGCCGTTGAGCTCTGGCGGAAGGTGTGGGACGGCAAGCACGTCGCGATCGTGACGGGTCGCGGGTCGCGCTTCGACCTGATCCCCGAGCTGTTCGACAACCTCGCGGGTCACGAGTTCGTGTACTCGGAGCCGCGAAACGCGTTCTCCGACCTCGACCGGTTGACTGACGAGGTACTCGGACGCGCCGACGTCGACCTGTGCCTGGTCTCACTAGGCCCGGCCGGAACGATCCTGACCGACAGACTGGCAACCGGTGGACTCCGAACCATCGATGTCGGCCACATCTCCAGCAGTTACGCGAACGTCTTCGAGGGGAAGCCGCACCCCGAGCATCTTCCCCCGGTGCAGGTCCCCGCGCCCGATGTGTTCCGCTCCTGACGACACGACGGCTGGGCAGTTCATGCCTGCTGACTCTTCGGCAGTGGGGTGCCGATGCCGTCGTCGCGCCGTAGGGCGCGCGCTTGCGCATACTGGGACCTTCGCGACTCTCGCGCGAGGAGAACACCGTGGCACCTGACACGTCGAGGGGGCGGCAGGACAGCACCGGCAGGGGGCAGCGCCGGGTCGTCGTCGTCGCCGACGACAACCCGCCCGACGTGCTGCGCGCCGTCGTCGACCGGTACCGCGGCGACGAGCTGTTCGTCGTCGCCCCCGTGCCGTACGAGGAGTGGCACCTCGACGAGCCGCACCGGTACCTCAAGCTCGACAAGGAGTCGAACGTGCAGTGGTACCTCAAGCTGCACGGTCCGGTCGATCGCATCGTCGACACGCGGCTGAGGTGGCCGAAGGAGCACGAGGCCTCGCTGCGGGGGCTGCTCTTCCACCTCGTCCCCGACGGCGAGTACGTGGTGCCCCGCGCGGCGCTGCGCGGCTACCGGGAGGGGAACCCGCTCGAGGCCCGGCTGGCGACGTTCGCGCGGGCGCTCTCGGGAGCAGACGGGGCCGACGACCTGCCCGAGCTGTCCCGGGCCGTCGCGGAGGTGCGCCTGGACCGCGAGGAGATCGTGGTGCGCAAGAACGGCCGGCACTATCTCAAGCTCTCGGACCGGTGGGCGAACAGGATGCTGTCGACGCGCCGCCTGGAGACGACGACGGTGCACGAGCTCGCGCTGCTCCCCGAGCTCCGGTTCGCCTCGCGGACCACGGTCGACTCCCACGGCGCGTCACGCCCGCGCCGGGGGCTGGAGACGACGGTGGACGTCCCGCCGCTCCACCTGCGGCACTACAGCGGGCGGATCGGGGTGGTGAGCAACGCGCTGACGTTCACCGCGAACGAGATCCTCCCGGACTCCTTCCGCCACCACCTGTCCAATTCCCGCAACCGGCGCCTGGTGCAGGTGGACCAGAACTTCGCGCGCATCCCGCAGCACGTGCAGCCCACGCGGGAGCTGCCCGGCTCCTACTACCTGCTCGACTCCGAGAACTCCGGTCACTACGGCCACCTCATGACCGAGGTGATCTCCCGGCTCTGGGGCTGGGACCGCGCGAAGCGGGACGCGCCGGACCTCAAGGCGGTCCTGAGGCTGCGGCATCCCGGGGAGCGCGAGCCCGTCCTGGAGCGCACCGTCCTCGGGGCGTACGGCATCCCTCCGGAGGACGTCGTGGCCGTGGGGGAGCCGGTGTTCCTCGAGTCGATGTACGCGGCGACGCCGATGTTCCACAACGCCCAGCCGTACTACGTCCACCCGGAGGTCCGAGACGTGTGGCGCCGGATCCGGGAGGGGCTGCCGTCGGAGCCCGGCCCCACCTGGGACCGCGTCTTCGTCTCGCGCAAGGACGAGCTCGGGAACCGGCGGTGCCTCAACCGCGCCGAGGTGGAGGAGTATTTCGCGGGCGCCGGCTTCGAGGTGATCTACCCCGAGGAGCATTCGCTCGGCCGCCAGGCGGAGATCTTCTCGCACGCCCGCGTGGTCGCCGGGTTCGGTGGGTCCGGCATGTTCAACGCGCTGTTCGCGGAGCGTCTCGAGCACCTCGTCGTGCTCACCCACGAGGCGTACACGGCGCGCAACGAGGTGCTGATCGCGCTCCCGCTCGGGGTGCGCCTGCACTACTTCTGGAACCGGCCCGTCGTCCCGCACCCCGAGGGCGGATGGTCGGAGGCGGCCTACAAGTCGGACTGGTCGTTCGACCTGGCGGGCCACCGGCGCGATCTCAAGGCGTTGGTGCGATCCTTCTGACCTTCGCCTGCGCCCACTCCCGGGCGGCGCGGCGCCGCCTGCGGTACTGGTCCGGCTCGGCGAGGGCCTGCCGGATCTCCGCCAGGCCGCGCTCGCGCCTCCGCCAGGGCCGGTCGCCGCGGTGCAGGAGGCCCCACACGGGGCGGCCGAGCAGCCGCTGCGCGTCCCACGCGCCCGTCCGGTCGAGGACGTCCTGCGGCACCGGCTGGGGGTCGTCCCGGACGTAGTCGGCGACGATCCGGTCGTAGGCCTCGGACAGCACGGTGCTCGCCGGATCGAGGCCGAGCACGACGACCGTCCCGGTGGGGGCCGTGTCCACGGGGAGCACGGTGAGGTCCGGCCGGAGGTCGCGCAGCACGTCGGCGACGCGGAACACGTCGCCCGTCCAGGCGTGCGTGTGGCGGTCCCGTGCCGCCTCGTCGACGTCGCGCGGGAGCATGTCGTCGAGCACGACGACGCTGGACCACCGGCAGTGCTTCTCGACGTTGATGAAGTCGCGGAGCGCGTACTCGAACAGGTGCATGCCGTCGATGAAGGCGAGATCGACCGGGCCCCCGAGCCACTCCTTCGGGTCCGTGGTGGCGAAGTACTCGTCGCTGGTGGTGCGGGCGAGCCGCACCGGGGCGCCGAGCTCCTTGGTGATCGAGTAGCCCGGGTCGATCGCGACGCTGCGGGCCGAGGAGAGGCGCAGGCTGGAGCCGTCGGCGACCCCGACCTCGAGGTAGGTCCGTGGGCGCAGCTGCCGGTGCAGGCCGGCGAGCAGCGCGTGCCTGCTGGCGCGGGTCCGACGCCTGGGCTTCTTCGGTGACATGGGTCACATCATGACGGCCCGGTCTGCCGGGGGGAAGGGTAAGCCCCGGCCGGGTCGGACGACCGTGCCCTCGGGGGCGCGAGCGGTCAGATCCGCAGGGTCGCGCGCCGCGCGAGGATCTGGTCGCTCTCGTCGAGGAAGCGCTGGAGGGAGGAGCCGGGCGTGACGTCGCCGAAGTACCGCTCGACGATCTGCTGATAGCGGTGGTGGTCGCCGCCGTCCGAGACGGCGTCGATCACGGCGAGGACGTTGCCGGCGTCCTCGACCCGGAACGTCCGCAGCAGGCCCGCGATGCCCTCCCGGTCGACCTCGGTGGCGGGGTCGGCGGGCTCGGTGAGCAGGAGCGGCTTGCCGGTCGCGAGCCAGTCGAAGGCCACGGCCGAGATGTCGGCGACGCACACGTCCGCGGCCTTGAGGTGCCACCCGAACGCCGAGTCCGTGTCCACGACGTGCCGGGCCGCGGGGTCGGCCCGGTTGGCCGACTCGAGCTTCGCCACGACCGCCTCGTGCAGCTCCCGGTACCGGGGGGCGAACGCGCCCGTCCGCGGGTGCGGCCGGTAGATCACGCGGTGCGTCCCCGTGGCGAGGAGGGCGTCGAGCATCGGGCCGGCGTGCGACGCCAGGGAGGAGTAGCGCATCGACGGCCGGTCGCCCTCCCAGGTCGGCGCGTACAGCACCACCGTGCGACCGTCGTCGGGCAGGGCGGGCCCCTCGTAGTCGACGTCGACCTGGGGCCGGCCGACGCGCACCAGGCGCGTGTCGCGGTCGTAGTCGACGAGGCGCCGGCCGATGCGCTCGTAGGCCGCCTGCCCGGCGATGTACGTGTAGTCGTAGGCCTTGAGCTGGTTCGAGGCCATGTAGTCCTTGTCGGACTCGCCGTGGCTGATGAAGATGTGCGCCGGGTCGCGGAAGCGCAGCATGCGGAAGTTCGTCATGTTCTGGTTGACGTAGAACACGATGCCCACCGACTGCCGGGCCATCCAGTCCTCGGTCTCCGCGACCGTCGGCTGGAGGACGACGGGCAGGGGGCACTCCCGGGTGAGCACGACGGCGGTCTGCACGTCGCGCGCGAGTACGACCACGGGGTGCTTCTCCGCGAGCCGGCGCATGGGCTCGTACCACTGCCGGACCTGGTACAGGTTGACCGGCGGGTCGGCGAAGAAGATCGCCACCTCGAACTTCTCGTCCTCCGTGTGGTGCGTCGCCTGGTGGCGGCTCCACTCGATCCGTGCCTGCCGCCGGTCGAGCGTCGAGCGCACCAGGCCGGACATCGTCTTCAGATCGCGCAGCAGGGGCACAGGTGGAGACCTTCGTGGAGGAGGGGGCGGGGCGCAGCCATCGTAACGGCAGCGTCCGCGGGCCCGTCGGCGGCCCAGGTCTTTATCCATGTAGTCTGGTCGGAATAGTGAAGAAAGCCGACCCACGGAGCACCCCTATGCCGACGTACCCCTCTGTCCGGGCCCGCCTCGACCGGGTCGCGCGGACCAGCCTCGGGCGCCGCGTGCCGGACACCTTCGGCGTGCGGCGCTCACGCCACCTCCTCGACGACTACGAGGTCGCGGACCTCATCGAGGTGGAGGGCAAGGTGCCGCTCAACTACTTCACGTACCGCCCGAACTTCGGCGACCTCCTCTCGCCCTGGCTCGTGAAGAAGATGACGGGCAAGAAGGTGGTGGTCGCCGACCGGAAGAAGCCGCACTACGTGGTGATCGGCTCGATCATCAACCAGGCGACGGCCCAGTCCGTGGTCTGGGGCAGCGGCACCTACGGCACCGAGGGCAAGGACGAGGTGTCGCCGGACGCGCGGTACACCGCGGTCCGCGGGCCGCTGACGCGCGCCAAGCTCGGCGCGTCCAAGGGCTTCGGCATCGAGGTGCCGGAGGTCTACGGCGACCCGGCCCTGCTGCTCCCGCTCTACTACATGCCGAAGGTGCCGATCACCCACGAGTACGGCGTGGTGGTGCGGTGGAGCGAGCGCCGGTGGGCCAAGGCGACGTTCGGCCCCGGCGTGAAGCTGATCGACTTCGCCCGCAGCGACGTCGAGGCCGTGATCCGCGAGCTCCTCTCGTGCCGGAAGATCGTCACGTCGTCCCTGCACGGGCTCATCGTGGCCGACGCGTACGGCATCCCCAACGCCTGGCTGGCCTCGGCCTCCCCGCGCGGCGGCGTCTACAAGTTCTACGACTACTTCGCGTCGGTGGAGAAGTTCCGCAACCCGCAGACCTTCGACCTCACCGGCGGTCCCGTCACGGCCGAGCGGCTGCGCGACGCGCTGTCGTTCGACGGCGACCCGATCGAGTACGACTACCGGCCGCTCCTCGACGCGTCGCCGTTCCTCCGCCGTCGGACGTCCACCGCGCCGCACGAGGCCGAGGCCGCCCCGGGGGTGCTGGCCGCCGCCCGGCCGTAGCGCACGGCCCCGGCCCGCGAGGTCGGCGGCTCACCGCACGCCGAGCGCCTTCTCGTCCTACCGTCTCCCTGACGGCCGCAACGACGCGGCCGTACCAACGAAGGGGAGACATGAGCATGCGCACCACGAGTCGCGCGCGTCTGGCCGCCGTCGGAGCCGCCGCAGCCCTCCTGATCGCCGGTGCCGGCAACGCCGCCGTCGCCGCCGACGCACCGAACGAACCACCGTCCACCCCGGTACCGGTCGTCACGCCGGACGGCCAGACCTTCTCGTACGTCGTCAACGCCAAGCACGCCAACCCCGGCCAGACCCGCCTCGCCGAGCGGGCGGTCGTCGACGCCGGCGGCGTCGTCGTGCAGTCGTGGCCGGAGATCGGCGTCGTCGTGGCCCACTCCGCGCGGGCGGCCTTCCGGGCCGACGTCGCGCGGCTCGCCAAGGGGCACGCCGTCGGGTCCGTGGGCGTCACGCGCACGGTGCCCGTCTCGGAGGGCACCCCGGCCGCCGTCGCGGACGTGCCGGGGGCCAAGGGCGGCCCCCGGAAGGCCACGGTGACCAAGGAGCCGGGGGCGGACGTCTCGGACGGGACGGCGGTCGCGGCCGCCGACCCGGGCGAGGCCCCCCAGTGGGACATGGCGATGATCAAGGCCGACCAGGCGATCGCGACCGACCCCGGGTCGAAGGACGTGCTGGTCGGCGTCCTCGACTCGGGCATCGACGCGAGCCACCCCGACCTCGCGACGCAGGTCGACGCGGCGGCCTCGGTGAACTGCACGACGGCCGGCCGCCCGGACACGTCGCCCACCGGCTGGCTGCCCACGACGTCCGACCACGGCACCCACGTGGCGGGCACCATCGCGGCCGCGGACAACGGCGTCGGGATCGTCGGCGTCGCCCCGGGCGTGCGCCTGGCGTCGGTGAAGGTCGTCAACGACGACGGCTTCATCTACCCCGAGTACGCGGTCTGCGGCTTCGTCTGGGCGGGCCTGCACGGCGTGGACGTCACCAACAACTCGTACTACATCGACCCGTTCGAGTTCTGGTGCGACGACCAGCCCGACCAGGCGGCGGTGAAGGAGGCCGTGCGCCGCGCGATCGACTTCTCCACCGACCGGGGCGCCGTGCACGCCGCGGCGGCCGGCAACTCGGCCACCGACCTGTCGACCAACACCCGGGACACGGCGAGCCCCAACGACTCGACGGCCGTGGACCGCACCATCAACGCGGGCTGCGAGGACATCCCCACGGAGGCGGACGGGGTGGTGACGGTGTCGTCGGTGACCAGGACGGAGGCGCTGAGCTCGTTCTCGAACCGCGGCCTCGGCAAGATCGACGTCGCGGCGCCGGGCAGCTCGATCCTCTCGACCGTGCCCGGCGGCTGGGGCCTCAAGAGCGGCACGTCGATGGCGTCGCCGCACGTGGCGGGCGTGCTCGCGCTCATGAGGTCCGCGCACCCCGGCTGGTCGCCGGCGATGCTGGAGCGGGCCGTGCGCGACCAGGCGGACGACCGGCCGTGCGGCACGACGACCGCCGGCCCCGCGTGCGTCGGCACCCCGGAGGAGAACAGCTTCTTCGGGGACGGCCTGGCGGACGCGCTCGACGCGGTGACGCTGGGCTGACGCCCCGCGGACTCCCAGGGCGCGGGAGCCCCGGCCTCGTCGGAGGTCGGGGCTCCCGCGTGCCGTGGGTCGGGGCGCGGCGCTACCGGCCGGCGGCGTAGCCCTGCCCGCCGCGGGGGTTGGCCGCGGCGCCGACGACGCCGGTGGCGGGGTCGCGCGTGACGGCGCTGAGCCGCCCGAGCGCCCAGTCCCCGGCGAGGGTGAGCACGTGGCCGCGCTCGGCCAGCCCGGCCAGGACGTCGGCGCCCAGCCGGTCCTCGACGACGGCGCCGCCGGGCGTCCAGGTGCGGGGCCAGAACGAGCCGGGTGCGGAGGTCGTGTGCAGGGCGGGGGCGTCGATCGCCTCCTGCGGCGTGTAGCCGCCCACCAGCACGCGCAGGAGGAACGTGAGCTGCCACTGGTCCTGCTGGTCGCCGCCCGGGGACCCGCACGCGAGCACGGGCGCGCCGTCGCGCAGCACGAGCGTCGGCGTCAGGGTGGTGCGCGGGCGCCGGCCCGGCTCCAGGCGGGACGGGGACGACTCGTCGAGCCAGGTCATCTGCAGGCGGGTGCCGAGTGCGAAGCCGAGGCCGGGCACGGTGGGGGAGGACTGCAGCCAGCCGCCCGACGGCGTGGCGCTGATCATGTTGCCCCAGCGGTCCACGACGTCCAGGTGGCAGGTGTCGCCGCGCGTCGCGCCCGTGGCGTCGGTCTGGAGGCCGTCGCCGTTCAGCGGCGCGGCCGCGGGGACGGCGACGGTGGGCTCGCCGACGCCCGCCGCGGCGCCGCCGGTCGGCGCCCCGGGCAGCGCGGCGGCGGGCACGTCGGTGGCGTACTCGGTGCGCAGCGGCGGCAGCGAGGGCGCGGGCCGGCCGGGGACCTGCCCGGGGCGCACGTCGTGGGAGGCCCGGTCGCCGATCAGCGCGCGGCGGGCGGCGGCGTACTCCTCGGAGAGCAGCGCGTCGAGCGGCACGTCACCGTCCCCGTACCAGGCGTCGCGGTCGGCGAGGGCGAGCTTGAGTGCCTCGAGCACCGTGTGCGCGCCGAGCTCGGTGGACGGGTCGAGCCGCGCGTCGTCGAGCCCGTCGAGGATCCGCAGCGCCTCCAGCAGGGCGGGGCCCTGCCCCCAGGCGGCGGTCTTGGCCACGGTGTACCCGCGGAAGTCGACCGTCGCGGCGTCCTCGAACGACGCCTCGAACCCGGCGACGTCGGCCGCCGTGAGCACGCCGGCGTGGTCCCGGCCGTCCGCGTGCCGGTGCGGCGTGCGGACGAACTCCGCGGCCGCCTCGCCCACCACGGCGCGCCAGGCGCCGCGGGCGGCGTCGACGGCCGCGGCGCGGTCGGCGCCCGAGGACGCGGCGTCGGCCTCCGCCGCGCCGAGGCGCCCGAGGACGGCGGCGAGCTCGGGGTTGGTCACGAGCTCGCCCTCGCGCGGCGCCCGGCCGCCCGGGAGCCAGCGGTCCGCGGAGGTGGTCCAGTGGTCGCGGAACAGGCCGGACACGCCCTCGATCGTGCGGCACACGGCCGCGAGCACCGGGTGGCCGTCGCGCGCGTAGCCGAGCGCGGGGGCGAGGACGTCCGCCACGGTCCAGGTGCCGTGGTCGCGCAGCAGCAGCAGCCAGGCCTCGACCGCGCCCGGGACGGCCGCGGCCAGCGCACCCGACCCGGGCACCAGGTCCAGGCCCTCGACGTCCCGGTAGTGCGCGATCGTCGCGCCCGCGGGCGCCGGGCCCTGCCCGACGAGCACCCGTGGCCGCCCCGGCTCGGCGGCGGTCGTGAGGACCGCCGTCATGTCCCCGCCCGGCCCGTTGAGGTGCGGCTCGACGACGTGCAGCACGAACGCGCCCGCGACGGCCGCGTCGAAGGCGTTGCCGCCGCGCTCGAGGACGGACTGCGCGCTCGCGCTCGCCAGCCAGTGCGTGGACGCGACCATCCCGAACGTGCCGCGCAGGTCGGGTCGGGTCGGGTGGGTGGGCGGGGGCGTGAACGGCGGCGTGGGCGGGGGAGTGGACGTCATGCTGAGGCTTCCTCCGTGGTGTGTCCGAGGGCGGCGACGAGGAGCGTGAGCACCGCGGACACGGCCACGCCCCACGCCAGGTGGGCCTGCAGGAGCAGCGCGCCGACGGCCGCCCCCGCGCAGATGAGGGCGATCGCGGTGACGCGCCGCCCGGAGTGCTTGCCGGAGCCGCCCGCCAGCCGGGAGTCGGCGGCCAGACCGGTGATGGTCGAGGTGACGACGACGGTCGTGACGTCCTTGACCGACAGGTGCCGCGCCGTCGCGGCCTGGGCGCCCATCGCCAGGGCCAGCAGCCCCGTCACGACGAGCTGCATCGTGCGCGGCAGGTCGGCACCCGTGACCGCGAGCAGCACCGTGATCGCGGCGAGGAGCACCCCGACCGTCACGATCAGCCCGGTGGTGCGGGTGGTCCACCCCACCTGCACGGGCCGCAGCACCACGCCGGCCAGCGCGGCCCCGGCCATGAACGTGCCGAGGGCGAGCAGCGGGCCCGCGACCGGCAGCCCGTCCCCGCCCGCCAGCGCCATGCCGAGGATGACGACGTTGCCCGTCATGTTGCCGGTGAACACCCGGTCGAGCCCGAGGTAGCCGACCGCGTCGGCGATGCCGGTGGAGAACGTCAGGGCGAGCATCAGGACCAGGTGGAGGCGGTCGCGGTCGCCGGTGATCCTCAGGAGCGTGGAGCGGGGCACCCGGCCACCGTACCGAGCGCCGCCGAGGGAGCCCGGACCTCGCCGGGGGAGTACGACGATCGCCGGGGCGGTTCCGCGTCGGCGGAACCACCCCGGCGAGGACCGGGCTACCTCAGCGAAGGGTCACTTCGCGGCGTCGCCGGCGGACGCGCCGCCGGTGACCTGGTCGACGAAGTCCGGGTTGGCCTTCAGCCACGCGTCGACGGCGGCCTCCGGGTCGTCCTTGTACTGGTCGTCGTTGAACATGAGGTTCTCGAGCGAGAACAGCTGGTCGTCGTCGAGCGTGAAGCTCTTCAGCCAGCCGGCGAGCTCGGGGTAGCGGTCGGCGAAGTCCTCGGTGCCGTAGGTGTGGATCTCCTCGGCGTCGCCCATCGCGCCCTCGGGGTCCTCGAGGTCGCGGATCGGGAACTCGTCGTAGGCCCAGTGCGGGCGCCACAGCGTGACGGCGATGTTGTTGCCCTTGTCGACGGCGCCCTTGAGCTCGGCGAGCATCGCGGGGGTCGAGGAGATCGTGTAGTCGAGGTCCTCCAGGCCGTAGGTCGGGATGGCCTGCTCCTTGGTGACCTTGGTGAGGCCGGCGCCGGCCTCGATGCCCACCAGCTTGTTGTCGTACTGGTCGGCCATGTCCTTGAGGTCGCCGATGGTCTTGGCCGGCGAGTCCTCGTTCACCGCGATGGTGAGCTTGGCGTCGTCGTACCAGGTGCCGAGGTCGGAGATGTCGTCGCCGAACTTCTCCACGTAGCTGGCGTGCGTCAGCGGCAGCCAGGTGTCGAAGAGCACGTCCATGTCGCCGCCGGCGAGGCCGGTGAAGACCACGCCGATGTCGGCGGTCTTCGTGTCGACGTCGTAGCCCTTCTCCTCCAGCACCTTGGCCCAGAGGTTCGAGACGGCGATGCCCTCGTCCCAGCCGGACGGGATGCCGATGGTGATCTCCTTCTCGTCACCCGAGCCGGTGCTCGAGCCGCCGTCGTCGTCCGACGCGCAGGCGGCGAGGGAGACGGCGAGGGCGAGGGTGCCGCCGGCGGCGGCGACGCGGCGGGTGTGGCGTCCGAGATTCATGGTTGTCCTTCCTGAGGGTGCCCGTGCGGCGGCGCGGCGGCCGCCGCACGAGCGAGGAGCGGGAGCGTCAGCGCGTGGCCTTGAGGGCCTTCGCGACCGGGGAGCGGTCCGCGAGGGCCGAGGTGACGCGGTCGAGGTAGATGGCGAGGAACACGACCGCGAGGCCTGCCTCGAACCCGAGGGCGATGTCGACGCTGGAGAGCGCGCCCACGACGTCGCCGCCGAGGCCGCCGGCGCCGACCATGCCGGAGATGACGACCATCGACAGGGCCAGCATGATCACCTGGTTGACGCCCGCCATGATGGTGGGCATCGCCAGCGGGATCTGGATCTGGCGCAGGATGCGGCGGTCCGTGGAGCCGAACGCGCGGCCGGCCTCCACCACCTCGGAGTCGACCTGACGGATGCCGAGCTCGGTGAACCGCACGCCGGGGGCGAGCGCGAACACGATGGTCGCGATGATGCCGGGCACGGGGCCGGTGAGGAAGATGACGACCGTCGGGATCAGGTAGACGAAGGCGGGCATCGTCTGCATGAAGTCGAGGATCGGCCGGACGACGCGTGAGACGTGCTCGTTGCGCGCGGACCAGATGCCGAGCGGGATGCCGATCAGCAGCGCGACCACGGACGCGAGGAGCACGAGCGCCAGGGAGTCCATGGCGTTGCCCCACTGGTCCATCGCGGCGATCAGCACGAAGCCGACGAGCGAGCCGAGCGCGAGCTTCCAGCCGCGGGCCCAGAACGCGATCGCGGCGAGCACGATCGCGACGACGAAGAACGGCGGCGTGCTGAGCACCCAGTCCAGGCCGTCGTAGATCGACTCGAAGAACGTCTTGACGGCGTCGAACAGCGGGTCGAACGTGTCGGTGACCCAGTCGATCGCCGTCTCGATCCAGTCGCCCACCGGGATCCGGGGGACGAGGGTGTCGCTGGCAGCGGTGACGATCATGCCGGGGCTCCTTCCGTCGTCCCGGCAGGTTCGTCGTCGGCCGGCACCTCCTGCGTCGTCCCCGGGGTCGACACGTTGCCGTTCTCGACCGCTTCGCCGGCCATGGCCTCGAGCAGCGTCACGCGCGGCACGACGCCGACCAGGCGGCCTTCGTCGTCGACCACTGCGAGCGGCACGGCGGACTCTGCCGCCGGGGCGAAGAGCTCGGCGATCGGGGTGTCCTGGTGCACCGAGGTGACCTCGGTGTCGAGGATGCCGTCGAGCTTCTCCGCGCCCTCCTTCGTGGCGCGCACCGCGTCGTCGGCGCGGACGAGCCCCTTGAGGACGCGCCGCCGGTCGACCGCGAACGCGCCCGACACCTCGGCCTCGCGCATCTCGCGCGCCGCCTGGCGGGGCCCGCCGCCGGCGGGCACGGTGAGGCGCGGCCGCTGCATGACCGAGGACGCCGTGAGCACGCGCGACCGGTCGACGTCCGCCACGAACTTCTCGACGTACGAGTTGGCGGGGTCGGACAGGATCTGCTCGGCGGTGCCGATCTGCACGATCCGCCCGTCACGCATGACGGCGATCCGGTCCCCGAGGTGCATGGCCTCGTTGAGGTCGTGCGTGATGAAGATGATCGTCTTGCCCAGCTTCTCCTGGAGCTCCAGGAGCTGCTCCTGCATCTCCGAGCGGATCAGGGGGTCGAGGGCGCTGAACGCCTCGTCCATGAGCAGCACGTCGGTGTCGGCGGCGAGGGCGCGGGCGAGGCCGACGCGCTGACGCATGCCGCCGGACAGCTGCGACGGCAGCGAGTCCTCCCAGCCGGAGAGGCCGACCATGTCGAGCGCCTGGCGGGCCTTCTCCTGCCGCTCGGCCTTGCCGGCCCCCTGGATCTCCAGCGGGTACGCGGCGTTGTCGAGCACCGTGCGGTGCGGGAGCAGCGCGAAGTGCTGGAAGACCATGCTGACGCGGGTGCGGCGCAGCTCGCGCAGGCGCTTGCCGTCGACGGTCGCGAGGTTCGCGTCCCCGAGGAGGACGTCGCCCGCGGTCGGGGTCCACAGGCCGTTGAGCATGCGGATGAGGGTCGACTTGCCGGAGCCGGACAGGCCCATGACGACGAAGATCTCGCCGGGGGCGACGTCGAAGGACGCGTCGATCACCGCGGCGGTACCGAGGCTCTTGACCTCGTCGCGCGAGGCTCCCGCCTCGAGGCGGCGCACGGCCTCGCCAGGCTTGGGCCCGAAGACCTTGTAGACGCCTCTCACCGACACCGCGGGGGTGACCCCGGACGTCTCGGCGGGCGTTGCTGTGGTGGTACTGCTGTCTCCCGTCATACGGGCAGGGCTCGCCACCTTCCATCACGTTCGGATGTACCCACGGTTCGCCGGGCGGTGCGTCGAGCACCGGTCACGGGTTCCCGTGCTTCCGCGGTTCCAGTGGGCACAAGGGCATCAAGCACCCTCCTACGCCGACGGGTGCCGTGGCGAACTGAGAAAGCGCGCCTGATCTGCGCGTTTCTTCCGGGTTGTCCTGGGGAAACACCGACTTTTGGCTGGTCAGAAGGGTGCAGCGATCGTTACCGGAATGTGACAAAGCGCGTGACGCAGGTCACGATCCGCGCCTGAACAGTGTGTCCCGGGCCACCATCTGGCGCCACTCGGGAGGCGGCGACCGTGAAGAAAGCATCTGGGAACGGCAAGGACTCGGCAAGTCGTGGGCGCCTCACGGGGCGGGTCGGGCGCGATCGGACGGCCGCGACGAACGCCGGCGGAGCGGGTGAAAACCTGCTCGCGAGCGGGTGAATTTCGGGCTCGACGACCGAAGCCGGAGGGTGACCGGTGACCGGGGCTCCATACTCGGCGCAGCACCGCCCGCCCGCGCCTCGGCACGGCCGCGGCGACCGGCACCGACGCCGACGTGGCCCTGCGGCCGTGCCCTCACCCTCGCCGGCCGGGCACCTGGCCGGCACGAGTCCCGGAGGACCCGTGGAACCTGTCCTGTCCGGCCGCGCGCGGCACCGCGCGCGCACGACGGCGCTCGTCGCCGCCCTCTCCCTGGTCGTCGCGCCGCTGGTGGCCGCGCCCGCCGCGGTCGCCGCCACCGACCCCCCGCCCGAGAGCCAGGTCGCCGTCGAGCCGACGACCGAGCCGACGGCCGAGCCGACGACCGGGCCGACGACCGGGCCGACGGCGCCTGCCGCCCTCACCGACGTCGTCGCGCCCGACGTCGCGCAGCTCGCCGTCGCGGGCACGCTGCGGGTGGGCGAGCAGGTCGTGGTCGACCCGCACCCCGAGCTCTGGACGCCCGCCGACGTCGATCTCGCCTTCGACTACCAGTGGTCCGTGGACGGGGTCGAGGTCGCGGACGGGACCGGAGCCGCCCTGGTCGTCCCGGCCGGTGCCGTCGGCGGCGTCCTGAGCGTCGCGATCACCGGCACCGCGCCGGAGGGCGCCGTCGACGGCGTCCCCTCGGCGTCCGTGGTGGTGACCGCCGACGGCACCGTGGCGCCGGGCGCCATCGCCGGTGCCGATCCCACCGTGTCCGGCACCGTGCGCGTCGGGAGCCGCGTCACCGTGCAGCCGGGGGAGTGGCCCGAGGGCACGACCCTCGCCTACCGCTGGACCGTCGAGCGGGCGACCGGCACGACGACCGTCGCGACGACGTCGTCGTACACGCCGGTCGTGGCCGACAGGGGCGGGGTGCTCACCGTCGCGGTGACAGGCACGCGCCCCGGCTACGAGACCACCCGGACCACCGTGCCGGTCACGGTGGCCGCCGGCGTCCTCACGGCGCCGCCCCCGACCATCTCCGGCACCGTGCGCGTCGGCTCGAAGGTCGCGGCGAAGCCGGGCGCCTGGACCGCCGGCACGACGCTCACGTACCAGTGGTACGCGTCGGGCGTGGCCATCTCGAAGGCCACGGGCACCACCTACACGCCGACCGCGTCGGTCAAGGGCAAGACGCTGCGGGTCCGCGTCACCGGCACCAAGTCGGGCTACACCACGGTGACCCGCACGAGCGGCTGGAAGACCGTCGCCGCCGGCGTCCTGTCCGCGCCGCGGCCGAAGATCAGCGGCACGGTGCGCGTCGGCGCCAAGGTCGCCGTCGCGAAGGGCACCTGGAAGCCCGCCGCGAGCACCTACCGCTACCAGTGGCGCGCCAACGGCGCGAAGATCTCCGGCGCGACGAAGTCGTCGTACACGGTCCCGTCGAGGTACGCGGGCAAGAAGCTCACCGTCACCGTCACCGGCAGCCGCTCGGGGTACGCCACGACGTCGGTGACGAGCTCGTCGTCCACGGTGCTGCGGGTCTACTCCCGGACGTCGGCACCGAAGATCTCGGGCAGCGCGCGCATCGGGTCCACCCTCAAGGTGAGCAGCCGCGGCACGTGGACGCCGAAGCCGTCGTCCTGGCGGTACCAGTGGAAGGCGAACGGCACGGAGATCAAGGGTGCGACCCGGTCGAGCCTGAAGCTCACGGGTGCCCAGTACGGCAAGCGCATCACCGTCACCGTCAAGGGCGTCCGCTCGGGCTACTACTCCTCCACCCGCACCAGCGCCGCGACGGCGCGGGTGACGGTGCCCGCCCCGGTGCTCACGAAGAACGGCACGTACAAGGTCGGGACGCAGATCAAGGCGGGCACGTACGTCGCTCCCGGCTCGCCGAAAGGGTGCCGTGTCCAGCGGCTCGACGGGAACAAGAAGATGGTCTGGGCGGGTCTGACCTACGGCCAGACGATCATGACGATCCGCAGCACGGACAAGTACTTCGCCACCACCGGCTGCGGCACGTGGCGCAAGTACGCCGCGTACGGGAAGGTGCGGACGTCCACGCCGACCGACGGCATCTACAAGGTCGGCACGGGCGGGGGACAGCTCAAGCCCGGGCTGTACTACACCACCGGGCCGGCGTACTCGGACGACGTCTGCTACGTCGCCGCGCTGAAGAGCTTCACGATGACGCACGCGGCGATCGACGAGGCCGCCGAGTTCACCGAGCCGGGCTACTGGAAGGTCCTGACCGGTGACGTCGGGTTCGAGGCCTACGGCTGCTCCTGGCGGCGCGTCTCGAGCTGACCGTCGCGGTTCCTGAGCGCCGCCGTCCGCCGTCCCCGACCGGGACCGGTGGGCGGCGGTTCTCGTCCTGCCGTGGACAGGGCCGACTGCGGCGAAGATCACCCGCCCCGCAACGGGTGAAGTCCGACATCGACCGGTTGCTTTCGGCAAGAGCGCTCACATACTTGTCTGGCGACACCATCCCCCCGGCGGGCGGCCCGACGACGGCCGCCGCCGCGAGAGGGCCGGGGTCGCGCCACCTCACCTGCCGACGTCGTCGGCGCACCCCCCAGGAGCAGCTCGTGAAGCACACTTCGCCCGCGCGCCGGGGCGGCCGCCTCGCCGCGATCGTCACGACCGTCACCCTGCTGGCGGCACCGCTCGCCGTCGTGCCCGCGACCCTCGGCGCGCCGTCGGCCGCCGCGGCGACCACCACCCAGGTGACGATCAAGAAGATCGGCACGAAGACCGCGCCGTACAAGAAGAAGACGACGGTGCGGCCGAACGTCACGGCCAAGGGCCACGTCGCGGTGAAGTCCAAGACGCTCACGGTGAAGAAGGCCGGCACCACCGTCGCGAAGAACAAGAAGTCCGTCGCGCTGAAGGCCGGCACGTACAAGGTGACGACGAAGGTCACCTACAAGACCTACCGGCTCACCTCGGCGAAGGCGAAGGTCTGGTCGGCCACGAAGGCCAAGTCGAAGACGCAGACGCTCGTCGTCAAGCAGGGCAAGAAGCCGTCGCGCACGACGCCGGTCAGCGCGTACAACTGCCCGAGCTGGGCGCCGATCAAGGGCAACCAGACGACGGCCAAGAAGGGCGACTGGATCTACCACGTGCCGGGCGGCCGCTACTACAAGCAGACCAAGCCGGAGGAGTGCTTCACGACGACCTCCGCGGCGCGCAAGGCGGGCTACCGCCCGTCGAAGAACGGCTGACGACGCACCAGCCCCGGACTACCCTGGGTGCTGGCCCGTGCCGCCGACGGCAGGCCACGCGCAGACGGGAGCCCCCAGCGCGACCGACATGACCCCGAGACGTCCAGGAGGGCGACCATGTCCACGACCGCTGAGGCACCCGGAACCACCGGCTTCGACGAGGTTCCCGGCCGCTACAAGGTGCGCGCGCTCGCGCTGGCGGAGGCGGGGCGGCACCAGATCCGCCTGGCCGAGCACGAGATGCCCGGCCTGATGGCGCTGCGCGCGGAGTTCGGCGAGTCGCAGCCGCTGGCCGGCGCCCGCATCGCCGGCTCGCTGCACATGACGGTGCAGACCGCCGTCCTCATCGAGACGCTCGTGGCGCTCGGCGCCGAGGTCCGGTGGGCGAGCTGCAACATCTTCAGCACGCAGGACGAGGCCGCGGCGGCGATCGTCGTCGGCCCGCACGGCACCCCCGCCGACCCGCAGGGCGTGCCCGTCTTCGCCTGGAAGGGCGAGAGCCTCGAGGAGTACTGGGACTGCACCGAGCAGATCCTCGTGTGGCCGGGGGCGGAGAACGGCCAGGGCGGCCCCAACCTCATCCTCGACGACGGCGGCGACGCCACGATGCTGGTGCACCTGGGCCTGCAGTACGAGCGCGCCGGCGTCGTGCCGCCCGACACGCTGCCCGGCGAGCCGGACCACACCCACGAGATGAACGTGGTGCGCAGCGTGCTGCGCCGGGCGCTGGACTCCGACCCGCTGCGCTGGACCACGGTCGCGCAGGGCATCGGCGGCGTCACCGAGGAGACGACGACGGGCGTGCACCGGCTCTACCACCTCGCGGAGGCGGGCGAGCTGATCTTCCCGGCGATCAACGTCAACGACTCGGTCACCAAGTCGAAGTTCGACAACAAGTACGGCATCCGGCACTCGCTGCCCGACGGCATCAACCGCGCCACGGACATCCTCATCGGCGGCAAGGTCGCCTTCGTCTGCGGTTACGGCGACGTCGGCAAGGGCGCGGCCGAGGCGTTCCGCGGCCAGGGCGCGCGCGTCATCGTGTCCGAGGTGGACCCGATCTGCGCGCTGCAGGCGGCGATGGACGGCTTCCAGGTGGCCCGGCTGGACGACGTGATCGGCGAGGCCGACTTCGTCATCACCACGACCGGCAACAAGGACGTCGTGCGCGTCGAGCACATGCTCGCGCTCAAGGACAAGGCCGTCGTCGGCAACATCGGCCACTTCGACAACGAGATCGACATGGCCGGCCTCGCCGCCGTGCCGGGCGTCGTGAAGACCGAGATCAAGCCCCAGGTGCACGAGTGGACGCTGCCCGCGGCCGACGGCCGGCCCGAGCGGTCGATCATCGTGCTCTCGGAGGGGCGCCTGCTCAACCTGGGCAACGCGACCGGCCACCCGTCGTTCGTCATGTCGAACTCGTTCGCCAACCAGGTGATCGGCCAGATCGAGCTGTTCGCCGACATGGCCCGCCCCGCCGACGAGCGCCAGTACGAGCGCCAGGTGTACCGCCTGCCCAAGGTGCTCGACGAGAAGGTCGCGCGCCTGCACCTCGACGCGCTCGGCGTGCGGCTCACCGAGCTGAGCAAGGAGCAGGCCGAGTACATCGGCGTGCCGGTCGAGGGCCCGTACAAGGCGGAGCACTACCGGTACTGACGAGGGAGCCCCTCTGCCGCGGTCCGGACCGGCCCGGCAGGGGGGACAACCCCCGGCAGGACGGCGGTGGGCCGGATATCGGCTCGGCGCCGCGGGCGGCAGCCTGGAAGCATGACCAGCATGACGTCCACCGACGGCACCGCACCGTCGCCCGCCACCCCGCACTCGACGGAGGCGGCTCCGGCGTCGCCGAGCGCGGACGACGGCGCGCCGCCGTTCCTCCTCGCCCCGTTCGACGGCCGCACCTGGCGGGCCTACGGGTTCATCTGGCTCTCGCTGCTCCTGGCGCCGTTCGCGTTCACGTACGCGATCTTCACCGTCTCCTTCATGGCGGGGGTCGCGGTCACCGTCGTGGGCCTGTTCGTGGCGGGCGGCGTGCTGATCGGGGCCCGCGGCTGGGGTTCGACGTACCGGCGGATGGCGGTGCGCTACCTCGGCGTGGAGATCGCCGAGCCCGCGCCGCGCACGCCGCGCAAGGGCTTCTGGCGTCGGCTCGGCGGGATGCTGGGCGACTCGACGGCCTGGCGGTCGCTGCTGTACATGGTCGTCACCTTCCCGCTGGCGATCGTGTCGTTCGTCGTGAGCACGGTGTTCCTGGCCGTGGCCCTCGGCGGCATGACGCACTGGTTCTGGTCGCGCTGGCTGCCGCTGCAGCAGGCGAGCGACGGCACCTGGCACCGGGGCGCGTCGTTCGGCACCGACTGGTTCGTCGACACCCCGGCGCGCCAGCTGCTGCTCGTCGCCGCCGGAGTGATCCTGCTGTACCTGTGGCCGCAGGTGCAGGCCCTGTTCGCGGGGCTCTTCCGGCTGCTCACCGTCGGGCTGCTCAGCCCCACCCGGGCCAGCCTGCGCGTCGCCTACGCCGAGCGGGCCCGCGCCGTCACGGTGGAGGACGCCGACGCCCGCCTGCGCCGCATCGAGCGCGACCTGCACGACGGCACCCAGGCGCACCTCGTGGCCGTCGCCATGCAGATCGGCGAGGCGCGGGAGCTGCTGCGCGACGGCGCCGACGAGGCCGAGCTCGCCGCCGTCCTGGAGACGGCGCACTCCAGCACCAAGGACACGCTCGCGGAGCTGCGCGAGCTGGCCCGCGGCATCCGGCCGCCCGCCCTGGACGCGGGCCTCGCCGTCGCCCTGGAGACCCTGGCCGCGCGCGCCGCCCTGCCGGTCCGGGTGCACGCGGTCGGGCTCGACGCCGCCGACCTGCCGCCCAGCGTCACCGCGATCTCCTACTTCGCCGTCGCGGAGCTCGTCGCCAACGCGACCAAGCACGCCCGCGCCACCGGGGTCGACGTCGTCGCCGGCGTGGAGCCCGTGGCCGACACCGCCACCGGCGCGGCCGTGCGCGCCCTGGTCCTGCGGGTGCACGACGACGGCGTGGGCGGCGCGGCCGTGCGCGCCCCGGACGCGTCGGGCCGCGGCAGCGGGCTGGCGGGCCTGACCGACCGGCTGTCCGGTGTCGACGGCACGCTCGGGGTGGTCAGCCCCGCCGGAGGGCCTACGGTGATCACCGTGACCATCCCGCTGCCCGCCCCCGGCACCGCCCGATGACTTCCGACGCGCCGGGCGCGCCGGGCGGTCTGCGCGTCGTCGTCGCCGAGGACTCCGCGATCCTGCGCGACGGCCTCGTCGCGCTGCTGTCCCGCCGCGGGTTCGACGTCGTGGCGGCCGTGCCCGACGGCGACGCCCTCGTCCGCGAGGTCACCACCCTCGCCGCCGCGGGCGCGCTGCCCGACGTGCTCGTCGCCGACATCCGCATGCCCCCGTCCCACACGGACGAGGGGCTGCGCGCCGCCGAGGCGCTGCGGGCCGCCCACCCGGGGCTGCCCGTGCTGGTGTTCTCCCAGTGGGTCGAGACGCGGTACGCGTCGCGCCTGCTCGAGGGCGACCCGCGCGGTGTCGGCTACCTCCTCAAGGACCGCGTGGCCGACGTCGGGGACTTCGTCGCCGCGCTCGGGCGCGTGGCCGCGGGGGAGACGGTGCTCGACCCCGAGGTCGTGCGCCAGCTGATGGGCGCGCACCGCTCCGTCGAGGACGGGGTGGCCCGCCTGACGCCGCGCGAGAAGGAGGTGCTCGAGCTGATGGCGCAGGGCCGCTCCAACGGCGCGATCGCCGAGGCGCTGTTCCTGTCCTACGGCGCCGTCGAGAAGAACGTCGCGGCGATCTTCACCAAGCTGGACCTCCCGCAGGACTCCGCCGACCACCGGCGCGTGCTCGCCGTGCTGCGCTACCTCGGCGTCGACGCCTGAGCCGAGACCTGTCCTGACAGGTCGACGGGGGACGTCCCCCGGAACGACCCGGGGGAGGAGCCGGGCGGGGCGGGGGCCAGGCCCATGTCCGGCGACGTCGCAGGTCACGAGGCTGAGAGTGTCCCTCTCACCGAGCCTCAGGAGCCATCGTGGCCGTCCTCGACGCCCCTGCCCCACCCGCCCCGTCCGCGCCGCCGCCGGTCGTCCGGCCCCGGCCCGACGCCGCCGCGGCCCCCGCGGCCCCCGTGGCGCCTCTCCGCCGCCCGCGGGACCCGTTCGTCGACGTCGTGCGGGCCGTGGGCACCGTCGGCGTGGTGCTCCTGCACTGGCTGATGGCGGAGGCCGCGTGGGACGGCCGCACGCTGCAGGTCGGCAACGCCCTCGGCCACGGCGCCGGCTGGCTCGTGACCTGGCTCCAGCCGCTGGCCCTCCTGTTCTTCGCCGCCGGTGCCTCGGCCGGCTACCAGCGAGGCGGGACGGCCACCGCCGGCCGCGGCTGGGGCGGCGTGGTCCTGGCCCGGCTGCGGGCCGTCGCCCGCCCGGTGGGCGCGTTCGCCGCGGCCTGGGCGCTCGCCGTCGCCGCGCTGCTCGCCCTGGGCGTGCCCGACGACGCCGTGTGGCGGATGGCCCGGATGGCGCCGCAGCTGCTGTGGTTCCTCGGCGTGTGGGTGGTGCTCATGGCGATCACGCCCCTGCTGCGGGCCGCGTGGGAGCGGTGGCGCTGGGGTGCGCTCGGCGCGGCGGTGGCGCTGCCGCTGGCCCTGGACGCCCTGCGCTTCGGGCTCCCGAACGACGTCACCGCCGGCCTCGCCTGGGCCAACGTGCTCCTCGCGTGGGCGGCCCCCTACCTCGCCGGCATCGCGTACGCCGCCGAGCGGGGCGCCCCGCGCCGCCCCGCCGAGCCTCTCGGCTCGCGCACCGCTCGCCGGCTGCTCGCCGCGGGCGCCCTCGCCGCCGTCGCCGCCATGGCCGTGCTCGTCGCCGTCGGCCCCTACCCGCCCAGCATGATCGGGATGCCCGGCGACGAGATCTCCAACCTCGGCCCGCCCACCGCGCCCGTCGTGGCGCACGCGGTCGCCCAGGTCTGCCTCGTCCTGCTGTTCCGCGCCGCCCTCGTGCGCCGGGCGGGCACGGCCGCCGGGCAGCGGGTCGTCGGGGCTCTGGCCCGCCGGTCGATGACGATCTACCTGTGGCACCTCACGGCGATGTTCGCCGTCGTCGGCGTGGCGCTGCTGGGCCTCGGGCAGCGGCTGCCCGCCGCCTGGGGCGCGGACTGGTGGGCGTCCCGGCCGATCTGGTTCGCCGCGTTCCTGCTGGTGCTGCTCGGCCTGGTGCGCGTGTTCGGCCGGTTCGAGGACCGCCCCCGCCGTTCCTGACCGGGGTCAGCGGGGCGGGTCGGGGACGGCGTAGGGCAGGCGGTGCAGGGTGGCGGCGCGGGCCTCGGCCCGCTCCTGCTCCGCCTGCCCGCGCTCGAGCTCGCGGTCGCGGCGCTCGTGCAGCACGGCGTGCAGGAACGCCTCGGCGGGCGTGCCGGGCGGCGGCCCGGGGGCGACGAGCGGCTCGATGCTGCCGGCGAGGTCGTCGGCCAGGCCGGCGCGCGACGCGGGGGCGAGGCGGGGCGCGCGGTCGAGGAACTGGCGGGCGGCGAGGGCCAACCCGTCCGGCAGCCGCCGGATGTCGGCCGTGCGCGCCCAGGCGGCGAGCTCGGGGGGCATCGCGAGCGGCACCGTCCAGCCGCGCCCGCCCCGCACCCGGATGACGTAGGTGCCGGCCAGCAGGTCGCCGAGGCGCTTGCCGCGGGAGTTCGACAGCGACGCGATCAGGGCCACGCTGCCGAACGTCAGCCAGAGCTCGCCCACGCCCACCAGGGCGCGCACGAAGGCGTGCCGGAAGCGCACCGGGCCGCCGTCGTCGCGGACCACCCGGAGCCCCGCCGCCAGCTTCCCCAGGGACCGGCCGCGGCTGAGGGTCTCGACCGTCACCGGCAGCACGACCATCACCAGCACGGCCGCGACCACGCCGAGCACGGCGGCCCACTGCTGGTCGATCTGGACGTCCTGCACCGCGACCACGACGAGCAGCGCGATCCCCACGACGACGATCGCCGCGAGGTCGAGCAGCGCCGCGAGCGCGCGGCTGACGAACGAGGCGGGGCGCGCGTCGAGCACCACGCCCTCGCCGATGACGATCCCGTCGTGCATGTGCATCCCCCGCTCGTGCGACGTGTCCCGTGTGGAAGGGTATCGACCGTGGACCTCGACGCCTTCACCGCCGTGCACAGCCCCCAGTGGGAGCGGCTGCGGCAGCTCACCCGCAAGCGGCGGCTCGACGGCGCGGAGGCGGACGAGCTCGTGCGGCTCTACCAGGCGGTGGCCACGCACCTGTCCACGGTGCGGTCCGCGGCGCCGGACCCGGTGCTGGTCACCCGGCTCTCCGACCTGCTCAGCCGCGCCCGCGTGCGCATCGCGGGCGCCCACGAGCCGGCGTGGGCCGACGTCGTGCGGTTCGTGGCCGTGACCGTCCCGGCCGCGCTGTACCGCGTGCGCTGGTGGACGCTCGGCGTCGTCGTGGTCTGCCTGGCCCTCGCGGTGCTGGCGGGGTACCGGGTGGCGACCGACCCGGGCGCGCTCGCCGCGATGGGCACCCCCTCCGAGCGGGAGGCGTACGTCAACGAGGCCTTCGCGTCCTACTACGACCCGGGCGCGTCGTTCGCCGCGATGGTGTGGACGAACAACGCGTGGATCGCCGCGCAGTGCGTGGGCCTGGGCATCACGGGCGTGTGGCCCGCCATGGTGCTGGTGCAGAACGCCGTGGGCGTGGGCGCCACGGGCGGGATGATGGCCGCCTACGGCGAGCTGGACCTGTTCCTGCAGCTCATCGCGCCGCACGGGCTGCTCGAGCTCACCGCCGTGTTCGTCGCGGGCGCGGCAGGGCTCAAGCTGTTCTGGACGGCGGTGTCCCCGGGCCCCCGCCCGCGCACCGTGGCGCTGGCGCAGGAGGGGCGCGCGCTGGTGACCGTCGCGATCGGCCTCGCGGGGGCGCTCGCGGTGTCCGGCCTGATCGAGGGGTACGTCACCGGCTCCGCGCTGCCGTGGTGGCTCAAGATCGTCATCGGCACGATCGCCCTCGCGGGGTTCTGGGTCTACGTCGTGGTGCTGGGCCGCCGGGCGACCGCCGCCGGCCTCACGGGCGACCTCGACGCCGACCGCGCGGGCGAGGTCGTGCCGACCGTCGGCTGACGGCACGCGGCCGCGGCTCGGGGGACCGGGCAGCCGGTCGACCGGGTGGATTGTGGCCGCGGGCCTGGTCGGCGCGGGGTGCCCTCACCTAGCGTGGATGGCTTCCAGGCAACCTGGTCGGGCCCGCCCGTGCCGCGCGCACGCCGGGGCCCGTCGGCCCGAGGAGGCCGCCATGACGAAGAAGCCGCTCGTCCTCACCTCGGTCGCCCTCGCCGGCGCGCTCGCACTGGCCGGCTGCGACGGCGGCCCCTCGACGGACGCCCCCACCGCGGGCACGGTCACGGGGTCGGGACAGCCCGAGGAGGCGGCCGAGGAGTCGGCGCCCGCGCAGGACGTCCCGCCGTACTCCGAGATCGCCGACGAGGTGAAGGCGAACGTCGCCGCGCTGACGTCGCTGACGCTGACCGGGACCTTCGTCGACGACGGCGAGACCATGAGGATCGAGGGGTCCGGCGCGGTCACCGGCGAGGGCGACTTCACGCTCACGATGTCGGGGACGGTGGACGGCAAGCCCGCTGACGCGACCATCCTGCGCGTCGACGGTGCCACCTACCTCAAGGCGTCCCCGCAGTTCTTCGCGGCCAACTTCGGCGACTCGGACGGCGCGATCTCCGAGGCGCTCGGCGACAAGTACCTGCAGCTGCCGAAGGAGGCCGGCGCCGACGACCTGTCGCTCGAGAGCTTCGTGGACGAGTTCGCCGCCGACCTCCCGAGCGCCGCGGACGTGCCCGACGACACCCCGGGTGAGCTCGTGGACTTCCACGGGCAGCAGGTCTACGAGTACGCCGCCGACGACGGCACGTCGATGCAGGTCACCGCCGACGGCTCGAACCAGCTGGTCGGCGTCAGCAGCCCCGGGGACGGCGAGATGGTGCTGTCCGACCTGAACGAGGCGCCCGACGTCCAGGCGCCGGCCGCCGACGACGTGATGGACCTCAGCGGGATGACCGGCAACTGACCCTCGCGGCGGGCAACGGGGTCAGAGGCGGCCGGCGGCCTTGAGCGCCAGGTACGTGTCGGCGAGGCGCGGCGCCAGGTCGTCGGGGAGCGCCTCGACCACCTCGGCGCCGTGCTGGCGCAGCACCGCCGAGACGGCGGCCCGCTCCAGGTCCGCGCGGGCGGCCGCGGCCGCGTCGTAGACGGCGGCCTCCGACGACCGGTCGGCGCGCAGCCGGGCCGAGTCCGCGTCGGCGACGGCGGCGACGACCACCTGGTGCGTGCCGGACAGCCGATGCACCACGGGCAGCAGCCCCGTCTCCACGGCGGCGGGGTCGAGCGACGTGAGCAGCACGACCAGCGACCGCTGCGACACGCGCTGGCGCACCTGCCCGACGAGGCCCGGCCAGTCCGTCTCCAGCAGCGCGGGCTCGACGACGGCCAGCGACTCGGCGAGCGCGGGCAGCAGCCTGGGGCCCGACGCCCCGGCCACGCGGGCGCGCAGCGCGCGGTCGTAGGCCAGCACCTGCACGCGGTCGCCCGCGCGGTCGGCGAGGGCGCCGAGCAGCAGCGCCGCCTCGATGCTCGCCTCGAGCCGGGTGCCCCCGAGCGTCGAGGCGGGCTCGTCGCCGTCCCCGGCCCCGGGGGACGTCGGGACGTGGGCGCCCGGCGCGCCGCCGATGCGGGCGGCGGAGGTGCGCCCGGTGTCGAGCACGATCACCACGCGCCGGTCGCGCTCGGGGCGCCACGTGCGCACGACGACGTCGCCGCGCCGGGCGGTGGCACGCCAGTCGATCGAGCGGACGTCGTCGCCCACGACGTACTCGCGCAGCGAGTCGAACTCCGTGCCCTCGCCGCGCACCTGCACCGCGGCCCGGCCGTCCATCTCCCGCAGGCGTGCGAGGCGCGACGGCAGGTGGCGGCGGCTCGCGAACTCGGGCAGCACGCGCAGGCGCCCGGGCACGGGGATCGACGCCTGCCGGGCGG